>DATJEH010000155.1:0-23646 GCA_035496875.1 Terriglobales bacterium
GCATCGTCTATCAGCTCGTACTGATCGGGTGCAAAGCCCAAACGTGCGGCGTCTGTCTCGTAGCGCTTCGCCGGCCGCGACGACGGCCCGTCTAACCTGCTGTGCAGTTCCATCCTCGCCCCTCCACTTACCTAAAGTGCAAGCTCTGGTTTACTTACCTTCAGCGGCGCGACCAAGCTGCCAAAGGGCCAGCCCCACTAGAATCAGAATCATGTCGAGCATCCTGTCCCACCTCCCCTATCCACCAGCCGTCTTGGATTGCGCCCTATCATCGCTCGGGCCGTCTTCGAGGGATCTCTCCAGCTCGAGCCGCTCCTCCAGTTCCTTATCACTAAGCCGTTCCCACTTCTTTGTTTCGAGGTTGTAGTACAAGTGCTGCTCCTCTTCTTTCTCGAGCACGCGACGCAGCGCGGCCTCCCGTGGCGTATCAGGTCGCAGCATCTCGACGGCGTAGACGGTCAGAGCAACCGCAACGGCCGCGAACCGAGAGTGTGTCAGCGCCATGATGACCCACATAACGATGACCGCCTCAACCACGGCAGAGAGCCATCTTCGCATTGCCCACCCCCATGACTGTAGCTATTTTGTATCTAAAGCATCCTCACGCTACCGAATTTCCACAACACGCAACCGCACTGCCATTCTAGCAAGGGCCTTGTAAGTGTTGAAGTTGCGAGAGTTAGGGCGCCAGTACCGGAATTAGAAATCCCATGCTCTGTCCAATTGAGCTACGCGCCCCTGCGGCCAATCTAGCATAAACCGCCCCCGCAACTCTGGCTCCATTCACATCCGCGGCCCACAAGAGGGTCGTCCGCTCACGTGCGCTTCTATGAATCAGCATGAGACAACCACCGCTCAGGTTCTAAGGTCTTGCGCCTATACCCTACCCCGATTCCACTGATTTCCACTAAGAAGTGTTCCGGTTCCTACTCTGCTCTGCAATAATGCGGCCATTCCCTCTGCCACGTTCCGGGGTGGGTGTTCTGAGTTTGCGGACCACGCGGGCATGGTTGCGCCCGGCAGGAAGTTTATTGTGTCGCGAAAGCTACTGTTGTGTGTGGATGACCGGGCAGCTTCGCTGGAGGTCCGCAGATTGATCCTGGAGCACGAGGGATACGAAGTCCTGACCGCCAGCGATGGGACGGCAGGCTTGGAATTGTTTGCTGCGCGCTCCGTGGATCTGGTGGTGCTCGATTATCAAATGCCCGAGCCCAACGGCGCGCAGGTAGCACGAAAGATGCGTGCCATTAAACCGGAAGTGCCGGTGATTATGCTCTCCGCCTATTTTGAGCCCCCGGCGGATGCGACCGGGTTCATTGATGCCTATGTCACCAAGGGAGAGAATCCCCGCGTTCTTCTGGAGCACATTTCCCGGCTCATCAGGAAAGGCAACCCCGCCCCATCTGCGGACTAGGCTCCGGTGCGGGCCCCGCCCAGAACCGCATCCATAAAATCACGATCGTAGCCGATGTGCTCCACCTCTTCGGATTCGCTCAGTGACTGCGCGAACTCGAAGCGCACGCTAACCCCGCAAATGCGGCACTTGGGAAATGCTTCCCCCGCCTGCAGGATGGAAAGGTGATTCTGGCGATGGCTCTTGTGCGTGACGCGGTACACGCCGGCGCGTGCCACCTTTTCACCCGCCGACATTTGCATCGCGCGCCTCCACTTGGCCTGGGGAACTGCAAGATAACCGTTCCTCCATCAAAGCAAAATGGCACAGAGGTGCCACGGTTGAGGAAAACTTCCGCCCGCGAGCCCAGAAAAATTCCCCCAGCCGGCGTGCACACCGCCTTCCTTTGGGATTAATCTGCCTTTATTCGTGCTGAATCGTTATTTCTTCTCTGCCCTCTGTGGTTGAAGAAGAGGAAAGAAGGTCATTGCCGGACGCGCACTGATTCCGCGGCGGAGAGTTGCAGCACGGCATTGGCCACCAGTTGCAGCGCGATGCTCCAGCGCTCCCGCGCCTGCTGTTCCTCCTCGCCATAGCCGGAAAGATAAAAAGTGAAATAAAAACCCTCGCGCCCGGGATCGGGCTGCGACTCGTCGCGGTAATAACAGCGCCTGACCACGAAATCGGCGGCCGCGGGAATCTCCGGAGCGCGCTGCAGCAGGCGGGCGATTTTTTTGCCCAGATCCTCGATCTCGGCGAAGGAATAACGTGGCCCATCCGCCACCGGCGCCAGGTCAATGTAGGACTCGTACTTCACGTCCGCACCGAATATTTCATCGTCGGCATCCATCTGCTGTGTGCTCCAGGTGTCGCATTTGGCGGTCTGCAGGAGGGATGGCGGAGAGTTGATGGCGCCGAGAAACTCCGCCAGCGGCTCATTATCCTGCGCTTCCACAATTTGCGGCAGCAGTTCGGGATGGGAGCGCAGGTCGTAGTACTGCACTCGCGGATCGGAGGACGACCAGGGCAATTGCAGCGTGGGATCGTCGGCGCTCAATTCAACAGAGAAGTCGGCCTGCACGTAGTCCATCCTAAATGAAGCGCGAATTGGCCGGAGCTCAGAAGCGGGCCAGGAACTCGATAGCCGTGCGCTCCGCCCAGCGCCCGTCATATCCATCGGGGTCGGCCAGAAACGCGCAGTGGCCGCCGCGTTCGGTCTCGATATAGCGCACGCGAGAATTGGCCTGCAGCTTGGCTTTGGTTTCCGGAAGAATGTGGATGAAGGGATCGTCGCTGGAGTGAATGAGCAGCGCTGGAACGGCAATGCCCTGAATCACGCCCGCGGCGCTCGCCCGGGCATAATAATCATCGGCGCCGGCGAAGCCGCAGTAGTGGGCGGTAATGCGGTCATCGAACTGGCGCAGCGTCCACACCCGGCGCAGGCGCCGCATCTCATAGCGGTTGGGATAAAGCCTTGCTTTGCGCCGCAAACGC
Organism: Terriglobales bacterium; assembly: GCA_035496875.1. Lineage (GTDB taxonomy): Bacteria > Acidobacteriota > Terriglobia > Terriglobales > Acidobacteriaceae > JAICWP01. The sequence goes on from DATJEH010000155.1 coordinate 2,888, forward strand.
CGGCGCAGGTTCCACAGAAAATACTGCTCGTAAACCCAGTTTTGTGGATGATGCAGAGCCGCGGCGGAGGGCGCCAGGTCCACCGACGGAGAAACCGCGCCCACCGCGCGCAGTTGCCGCGGCGCTTCCCTGCCCCACTCACCCGCCAGCTTTAACACCAGATTGCCGCCCATGGAGAAACCCAGCAGGGCCACGCGCGGCAGATCTTCCTCTGCCAGCAGAGCGCGCGCGACCACGCCCACATCGCCGGAAAGGCCGGAGTGGTACAAAGTGGGGCCTAGGGCTTCTGTGCCGCCGCAATTGCGCATGTTCATACGCACCACATTCATGCCGGCAGCCAGCGCCTTGGCGGTCGAGCCCAGAACATACTGTGATTCGCTGGAACCTTCCAGACCGTGCACAATGATCAGTGTGAGCGCCTGCCGCCTCTCCTTTTGCCAATGGCAACGGCACAGCACCTGGACTTCCCGCTCAATCTGAAACAGCCGTTTCTCCGCCGCTGGCAGATGAATACGGCGAAGCAGAAACTGGCTGGCTAGAGTCTGGCGATGTGGCCCGCGCAACCCCCGCCGGGGGCGGAATGGCGCCGAGGGCACGTTAAGGAATGGATCGCTCGCTCGCAGTGCCTCAGCCGGCAGCGGACGCGGCGTCAAATCGGACGGCAAGACCTGAGGCGCTTCATCCATATATTAATTTCCCGCGTTCCCCCTTAAAATATAGTTGGAGTTGCTTATGCCCATCTTCGAATACATATGCCGCGACTGCAACCAGCGTTTTGAAGCCCTGGTGTACGGCGCGCAAAAACCGGAGTGCCCGCATTGCGGCGGCCGCAAACTGGAAACACAGCTCTCTGTCTTCGCGGTGAGCAGCAAGAGCGGTTCCACTTCCGCAACCGCGTCCGCTCCCTGCAGCACCTGCGGCGACCCGCGCGGGGCGGGCGCCTGCTCCCTTCCCGACCTGGACTGACCGCCTCGGCGCCGCTGCCCGCAACTGGCGGCGCCGCCTCGTTTTACCTCCGGTTACCGAAGGAATCGAAACCCGCTCTCGCGCGTAACTTGGCCCTACCCGGCGCGCGGGTTACCATTTTTTCGCAACACTCCCCAGAAGTCCATTGTCTTCCCCCAGAACTCAGGGCCACTATGGACCGCCGTCGGGAACCACGGGTAACAGCCGCTCTTCCGGTTCGCGTCTGGGGTATTGACGCCTACGACCAGGCCTTCAGCCAGATTGTTTCCGCGCGCAACGTGAGCACTGAGGGCGCGTTGCTCACCGGCATGCGCCACCGCGTGCGCATGGGCGAGATTCTGGAAGTTCAGAACGCCGGGCGCAAAGCCGAGTTTCGTGTGGTCTGGATCTCGGAATCGTCCGATGGCATGCGCTCCCAGGTCGGCATCAAAAGTCTGCCCTCGGAGGGCTGCATCTGGGATGTCAAGCTGGAACAGTGCTGCGAGTTTGTGGGCAACGGGTAGAAACCAGTTCTCAATTGTTGACGGTTGTCATCCTGAGCGCCAGCGAAGGACCTGCTTTGGCCGCGACCGCTACTCCGCGGCAGAAACCAGTTCTTCCTTCTCAGATCCCCTTTTGACGGTTGGCATCCTGAGCGCCAGCGAAGGACCTGCTTTTGTCGCGACCGCTACTCCACGCGCAGGTCTTTGGAAGCGGCCCGACGGGCGGGCGCCAGTGCAGCCGATATTGGCCGCTGGGCACTGGCCACCCCCACGGTTACCCTCGCCACAGGCGCACGTAACCTGCGTCACAGCCGGCCCGGTCGCATCTGAAATAAAGTAGGGAAGAAACACGGAGGAGAAGCATGTCCACGCCCTGGGCGCACCGGTTCGCGCAGCGCACCAAAGCCGTTAAAAGTTCTACCATCCGGGAACTGCTGAAGCTCACGCAGCGGCCGGAGGTAATCTCCTTCGCCGGCGGCCTGCCCGCTCCCGAGGTCTTCCCCGTGGAGCGCTTCCAGAATGCCTGCCAGCGCGTGCTCCAGTCCAAAGGCGCCATGGCCCTGCAGTACAGCGCGTCCGAGGGCTACACCCCCCTGCGCGAGTACCTGGCCCAGAAAATGGCGCGCTACGGCATCATCGCCGGCGTGGATAACGTCCTCATTACCAGCGGCTCGCAGCAGGCGCTCGACCTGATCGGCAAGCTGCTGATCAATCCCGGCGACCGCGTCCTGCTGGAGGCGCCCACCTACCTGGGAGCGCTGCAGGCCTTCAACGTCTATGGCTCCGAGTACGTCACTGTCCCCATTGACCAGGATGGCCTGCGCACCGAACACCTCGATGAGGCTCTGCGCTCCGGCCCCAAGTTCATGTACATCCTGCCCAACTTCCAGAATCCGGGCGGGGTCACATTGTGCGAGCCGCGGCGCCACGAACTGGTGCTGCTGGCGGACAAATACGGCATTCCCATCATTGAGGATGACCCCTATGGCCAGCTCCGTTTTGAAGGCGAGCACCTTCCGCCCCTGCTGGTGCTGGACCGTGAGAACCTGCGCCGCGATGACGGCAAGCTGGGTAACGTAATCTACCTGAGCACCTTCTCCAAGACGCTGGCGCCCGGCATCCGCCTGGGCTGGATTGTCGCCCCCCCGGATGTGATCACCAAATTGGTGCAGCTTAAGCAGGGCGCGGACCTGCACAGCAGCACCTTCGACCAGATGGTCGCCTACGAAGTTGTGCACGACGGCTTTCTCGACGAGCACGTGAAGAAAATTCGCGCCATCTATCGTGAGCGCCGCGACGTGATGCTGGCTGCCCTGGCGGAATATTTTCCCCCCGAGGTCACCTGGACTCATCCCCACGGCGGCCTCTTCCTGTGGGTCACTCTGCCCGAGGGCATGGATATGCAGCACCTGTTTCAGGCGGCCGTGCGGGAAAACGTGGCCTTTGTTCCCGGGGACTGCTTCTTCCCAGGCGGCGACGAGGGCAACCGTCACATGCGCCTGAATTTCTCCCACTCCACCCCGCAGCAGATCCGCGAAGGCATTCGCCGCCTGGGCCTGGCGGTGGCGCGGGAGTTGGCGGCGCACCACCCGGGTGTTTTGGTCGAACGCTGAACCCACCCTTGGTGACCGACGCTCTTTTCTGAAGAGTAGGGTTTCTCTTGGTGAGCCCACAGATTCGTCCTATCAGCGCGGAAACACCCCCCAGGGATGACTCCGCGACCCCAAACGGATGACACCGCGACTCCAGACGCCTCGGTGTCCTCTGTGTCCTCTGTGGTAAAAAAATATCAGTTGAGCTAAGCCTTGGGCGCGCTGGGCCGCCGCAACAGGTTGGGCAGTTCTTTTACGATGTACGCCATCACCGCTGAAACCAGCGACCCCACCGCTGTCATCAGCAGCGAGCCGCCGTATTTCACATACCAGGCAGACCCGGAATCAGCCAGCAGCGTGATCGTCCCCTGCCAGTTCATGCCAAGGTCGCCGCTGCGCCGCGGGATCACTTGCAGGTTCATTTGGCTGTCTTGCGGAAAATCGCCGGTGACTGTTCCGTTGTTATCGTAGCCTTCGTCGGAGGTCACCCGCACCTTCACCGTATGCCGCCCGGCGGAAACCGGCACCAGGCGCGAGAAGCTGCCTCCAATACCCGCGGGCAGCAGCCCAAACCGCCGCCGCTCCGAGCCCACAACCCGCTCCGAGCACGCCAGATCCCCGTCCACCCATACGGATACCTGGGCGGAACGGAAACTGTGCTGCATCTGCACTTTGAGCGTGGCATTGCCGCCCGCTAGATGCATCAGCAAGGCAATCACGAACACGGCCCCGGCGCTGATGCCCACAAATCCCAAAGGATGCTTGCGAACGAGTGCGACTCCGCGCTGCATGGCAGCCTGAGCAGATACTCGCCAGGCTGCGCCCGCCGGAGCCGGCGGAGGTGTGGTTGCGGAACTCAAGGCAGCTCAATTGTGCCGCGATCCCCGAACTTGGCTCCAGTTACCGAAGTGCTAACTCAGCTGCTAGACGCTCGCTTCAAGCCAGGAGCCAGCATCTGCCAGCTGAACACTCATACGCAGTCGGGCAGGCAGACATTTCGTCCATCGTAAGTCTCAATCGTCAATTCCCAGCCGTACTCGCCGCCGCTGTCTCGCAATCTCCCGCCAGCTTCCGCCGCAGCAACTCTGTAATCGTTTCCGGATCGGCGGGACGGGCAAAGTAATATCCCTGCGCCAGTTCGCATCCCAGTTCGCTAAGCTGCTTGGCCTGCTCTGCCGTCTCTACCCCTTCCGCCACCACCTTCAGACCAAGGTTATGGGCCAGCATGATGATAATGCGCACAATTTCCAGCGCTTCTTTGTCCCGGTCCATGCCGGAAATAAAGCTGCGGTCAATTTTCAGCGAGTCCACCGGCAGGCGCTGCAGGCGGCTGAGCGAGGAGTAGCCGGTGCCGAAATCGTCAATGCTCAGTCGCACTCCCAGGGCCTTGAACTTAGCCAGCACGTCGGCGGCCTCCTCGTCGCCCATGGCGATGGTCTCCATCACCTCCAGTTGCAGGCAGTCCGACGGCAGGCCGCTCTGCTGTAAGCTGGAGCGGATGGCCGCCGGCAGTTCCGGGCGGCCGAACTCCGGTGGCGAGATGTTCACGCTCATCACCAGCGGCGGCTGCGCCGGAAACTGCGCCTGCCAGGAGCGCAACTGCTCGCATGCCTGGCGCAACAGCACCTTGTTCATGGCGTTGATGAGCCCGGTCTCGCAGGCCACGGCAAGGAACTCGCCGGGCACCACCAGCCCTTGCGGCCGTCGCCAGCGCACCAGCGCTTCAAACCCCGCGATCGCCCCTCCCTTCAGCCACACCATGGGCTGGTAGTGGTTGATCAGTTCGCCTCGCTCAGCCCCTTGCGCAGGTCGGTTTCCAGTCGCAGGCGCTGCACCGCGGTGGCGTACATGGCGGTATCGAAGACTTCACACCGCGCTTTGCCCGCCCGCTTGGCCCGGTACATGGCAATTTCCGCGTCGCGCAGCACTTCTTCGGCGGCGCTGCGCGCCGTCGTGCTCAGCGCGATTCCGATGCTCGCCGAAACCACCATCTCCTGCCGGTTGAGCACAAACGGAATCGCCAGCCGGCCCTGGATTCGCTCCGCCACCCGCACCGCGTCGCTGGGATCGGCAATATCGTCCAGCACGATGGTGAACTCATCGCCCCCAATGCGCGCCAGGCTTTCCTCGGCGGCACCGGCACCCTCGCCCCTGGGGATGCGCGCCACCGTGTCCTCCCGGCGCAGCGATTGGCTCAGCCGCTGCCCGATCTGGACCAGCAACTCGTCGCCCGCGCTGTGGCCCAGGCTGTCGTTCACCACCTTGAATTCGTCCAGATCGATGAACAGCACCGCGAACTTGTAAGTAGTATGGCGCTTGGCCATGTCCAGGGCGTGCTGCAGGCGGCTGAGAAACAGCGCCCGGTTAGGCAGGTTGGTCAGCCCGTCGTAGAACGCGTTGTGGGCCAGCGCCTCCTCCGCCCGCTTGCGCTCGGTAATGTCGCGGTTCACTACCACCAGCTGCTCGATCTCCCCCTTGGGATTGCGAATAGCGCTGGCCGTGGACTCCAATATGCGCCAGGTCCCATCCTTGTGCCGCATGCGGTATTCCAGCTGCTGCCCCCGCCCGGTGCTGCGCGCCTTCTCCGCCGCCTCCATTACCCGCTGCCGGTCATCCGGATGTACCTGCTCCAGGGAAGACGTGGTCTGCAGTTCCTCTATGGAGTAGCCCATTACTTTGCTGTATGCCGGGCTGTTGTACAACCGGCGCCCCGCCTTGTCCACCAGAGCGATCATGTCGGCGGCGTTTTCGCTGATCAGCCGGAACAACTGCTCCCGTTCCGCCAGTTGCCCGCGCGTTTGCTGCAGTTGCCGGTGCTGGTAAATGGTGTATAGGTCAAACATCAGCACCAGCGCCGCCAGCGCCCGCACCCAATCGTGCAGGTCCGACCAGTAGGTGTTGTAGGGCTGGAAGGGGAACCACGGGAAGGTAAAGGAGATGATGCCCGCAGTCAGCAGCAGGGTGACGCCGACCGCGAACACCCACAGCCACCACTCCCGCCCCTCGATGCGCCGCATCTCCGCAGGCAAAGGGGCACCCAGGCTGGGGTTGACGGCGCGCGCTGAGCCCTTGGCCATGCTGGGTTGTGGGTGACTAGAGGGATTGTAGGGCGGAGAGAGGACGAGGAACGGTTACGAAGGTAGCCACAGCTCGCTCCCCATTCTCATTTCCGGAAGCAATGTCATCCTGAGCGAGCGCGAGTTGAGGGCAGCGAAATGAGTGCGGGTCGAAGGACCTTGTGCTTGCTCCAGCGCGGGGAAGCTTGAAACTCGAAACTACTCGTACCTCAGCGCTTCAATCGGATCCAGCCGCGCCGCTTTTACCGCCGGAATCATCCCGCTGACGATGCCGACGAATCCCAATATCAGCGCCGCCGCCAGCAGCGTGCTCGCGTTGATGGTCAGATGAATGTCGCCCTCGGAGGCGTCCTCGATAAACGCGCTCCACAAGGTGAGCGAGCCCACCGACCACGATACCAGGTAAGCCAGCGCCACTCCAGCCAGCCCGCCCAGCAGCGTAATCGCCAGCGCCTCCGCCAGAAACTGGACCAGAATGTGCCGCTTGCGCGCCCCCAGCGCCTTCTCCACCCCGATCTCCCGCGTGCGCTGCGTCACCGAGACCAGCATGATGTTCATCAGCCCCACGCCCCCAATCCCCAGGGTCAACAGCCCTATGAATCCCAGCAGCACCTTGATGCCCACGGTGATGATGCGCAGTTCCTTGAATTCTTCGATGCTGTCGAAAACGAACACCGCCCGCCGGTCTTCAGAATTGAAGTTGTGGTGGAAGGCCAGCGATTGCCGCACCGCCTTGGCCACCCGCGCGTGCTCCGGCCCTTCGTACTCCAGCACGATGTCGTCAATGTGGTAGCTGTCCCGCAGGTCGCCCACGGCGCTGAAAGGCACGTAGATCTTGCCGTTGGTGTTGTCGTCTCCGTTCTGAATCAGCCGCCTCAGTACCCCGATCACGGTGTAGGAGATGCCGTCCACGCGAATGGTTTCACCCAGCGCCTCGCGCCCGGAAAACAGCTTCTTCTTTACGTCCGCCCCCAGCACTGCCACCCGCGTGTGCGTGTAGTCGTCCTGGTTGCTGAAAAAGCTTCCCTCGGCCACGTCCAGGCGGCGAATGCGCTGGAACGCGGAGTAAACCCCGGCCACCTGGAATAGCGCCGAGCGGTTCAGATACGCCGCCGTGCACTGCTTGGCCGCCTCCGGCGAAATCCGTTTCAAGAACGGAACCTCGTTGCGCAAGTACTCCAGGTCCTCGGTGGTCAGCTTGACTTCCACTCCCGCCTTGCTGCCTCCCGCCTGCATGGAAGTGTGCCCCGGGAAAACCGCCACCATGTTGCCGGAAAACGTCTCGAAGGCCACCATCAGCCCGCGCTCGAAACCCGCGCCGTAGGCCAGCAGCAGCACCACCGTCGCGATCCCCCAGGCCATGCCCAGCATGGTGAGCAGGCTGCGCCGCCGGTTGTAGCTCAGCGCCCCATACGCCTGTTTGAGCAGATCCCCGGTCATCTTATTCCTGCCGCAGCGCCTCCACCGGCTCCAGCCTTGCCGCCTTGCTTGCCGGATAAAGTCCGGCGGCGATGCCCGCCGCCGCCAGCGCTAGAATCGCCGCCAGTGCCGAGAGCGGCACAATCCGCGGCGTATCGAACCCTTCCGGCGCCGGTAGCGTGGCCAGCGCCGTCACCAGCGCGTACGTCAGCGTCGCCCCTATCCCCCCGCTCAGCCCGGTCAGAAACGCGCCCTCCAGAAAGAATTGCATCAGGATGTCGCGCCGGGTCGCCCCCAGTGCCTTGCGCAGCCCGATTTCCCGCGTGCGCTCGCTCACCGACACCAGCATGATGTTGATGATTCCGATGGCCCCCAAACCCAGCGTCACCAGCCCCACCGCCCCCAGGAACGAATCCATGGCGTCGAAAATCAGCGCCACCCGCCGTGAGCCCTCAATCGTGTCCCAGTCTTCGAAGGCATCGTCGGATTTGGCGCTGAAGTTATGCCGCCGCGCGATCACCTGGTGTACCTCCTGCTTCGCCGCCAGGTGCTCCTCCCGCGTGCGCGGCTGGTAGTTCAGAAATGACACGGCGTCTTCGCTGTTCTGCTCCTTCAGCGGAAACAGCACCCGCATGGTGTTCAGCGGCATAAATATCCGGATGTTGGTGCCGTTGTGCCCTTCCTTCCCCAGTTGCGCCAGCACCCCGATTACCTTGAACTCGGAGCCGTTGAGCAGAATGGTGTTGCCCACTGCCGCCCGCCCGGGAAACATGTCCTTGAGCAGTTCCCAGCCCACCACTGCCACCCGCCGCCGTTCGTTGTTGTCCTCATCGTTAATCCAGCGCCCGTTGCCCAGCGGCACATTGCGGATCTGGTTGTAATCGGGCGTAACCCCGAACACCTGACCGTTGGTGCTGCGGTAGTCGCTGCTGGCGCGGATGTCGTCGCGCTCCAGTACCGGTGAGATGGCCCCGATGTGCTGCGCCTCACCGCGGATGGCCAGGTAATCCCCATAGGTGATGTGGTAGGGCTGCGCCGAGGCCAGGCTGCCCTCCACCGCCGGAATCCGGCCCGGGAAGCTGAACATGATGTTGCGCCCCAGTTCCGCCAGGTTCTTTTCCTGTCCCGAACGGAAGCCCTCCCCCAGCCCCACCAGCAGCAGCAGCGAGCCCACTCCCCAGGCAATTCCGAACATGGTAAGAAACGAGCGCAGCTTGTGCGCCCACAGGGTTTGCAGCGATTGCCGCAGGATTTCCCTCAGTAGTTTCATAGGCCGGCCGACTGGGCCCCTCCGGCGCAGACCTGCACACCTTCTGATACGCGGCGGACAAACCCTAAGTTCCACCCTTATTGTGATACGACGGAACGGTACAGGTATGTGACGAATCCTGCGGGGGTTGGATAGCAAACGGGGGCAGGTTTCAGGCTTTCAAAGTTTCATGGTTTCAGGGCTTCATGGCTTCATGGCTTCAGGACCTGCGAGTTGAAAAGTCTAAGTTTTAATCCGGCAAATGTCTCCCATCAGTTCTAATCTTAGCCATGTCATCCTGAGGGCGCGCGACCCGAACTTGTGAGGGAAGCGCAACCGAAGGACCTATGCATTTTGTTGCAGGATCACTGAACTGCGGAGTTCACGACCACTCTCTCAAAAGAGTTGCTTTTCTCTGTGCCTCCGTGTCTCCGTGGCGGGTTTTGGTTTTGACTCTGTGGCGCGGGCGCCCTCGCCCGCGAACGTATGCTTTCAACTCGCCGTGGAAGCGCCCGGCTTTAGCCGGGCGAACAGGATGGCTTAAAAACTAGGCTTTAGCCCTCGTGGTTTGTGGCGCGGGCGCCCTCGCCCGCGAGCGTTCTTCCGAAACCTGCGAAACTTGAAACCTCAAAGAGGTTGCGCGTACTGACGCCCAACTACCGGCTCCTCCTCCACCACCACCGTTTCCTTTCCCATGCGTCTCCCCACCTCCACCGCGGTGGCCAGCGTGGCTTCGCTCGTCTCCACTCCGCGCACAATCTCCAGCCGCTTCACGGTCTGCACCGGGTTGAGAAAACGCATGCCCACGCACAACGCCCCGCGATAGGTGACGGAAGCAATCTCGCTGACGCTCAGGCAAGAAGTATTCGTGGCCAGGATGGTGGCGGGACGGCAAATCTTATCCAGCAGGGTAAAAATTTCAATCTTCGATTCCAGTTCGTCGGGGATGGCTTCAATCACCAGCTCCGCCTGGCGCGCCGCCTCTTCCACCGACCGCGCGAATTCCAGCCGTCCCATGACGGCGGCGGCCTCAGACGCCCCCACTTTTCCCATTTGCACCGCCTCGTCCAGGCTGCAGCGGATTTCGCTTTCCGCGCGCCGCAGGTCGGCGGGAAGAATGTCTTCCAGCACGGTGCGGTAGCCGCCCAGCGCCGCCGCCTGCGCGATGCCCCGCCCCATCGTGCCCGCCCCGATCACCGCCACGGTGCGGACTTCGCCCACTACTTCCCGCCCTTCTCCAGTTGCTGCAGCACAGAATCGTAGTTGGGTTGAACTTTACGCATGTAATCGGAGAGGCGCTTGCGCTCCTCGTCATCCATCATGGGGATGGTGGCGACAATGCGCCGCAAGGTGGTGGAAATGTCGTCCACGTAATTCATCAAGCGTATAAGTTCGCCGGTTGCGGCCATGAAGTCTCCCTGCTCTTTGCCCGCTGACCGGGCAAACAAGTATTCTCTACATCGGCTGAACATTAGTAAAGCGCGAGGGTCAGGCGGGTTCCTCAGGTCTCTGTGGTAGATTTTGAATTTTCAGGGACGACACATGCTGCGCGACCGCAACCTCATCCCGCTCTCCCATCAGCACCAGCACGCCCTCGCCCTGTGCGTCCAGATTGAACGCTCTCTGCAGGCGGGCGCCGCCGACCTGGAGGCCCTGCAGGCGCAGATCGGCACCATGTTCAACCTGGAAACCCGCTGGCACTTCGCCGCCGAAGAGGAGGCTCTTTTCCCCGATGCTGCCGCCTTCGCCGAACTCAAGCCGTTGGTCGAAGAATTGCTAAACCAACACGCCACCCTGCGCCATTACTTTACTCGCGCCCAAGCCCGCGAGCTCAACTCCACCAGCCTGCGTGAATTCGCCCAAGCCCTCTCCGCTCACATCCGCAAGGAAGAACGCGAGCTGTTCGAGACTTGCCAGCGCCTGTTTTCACCGGAAAAACTGAGCGCCGTGGGCGCCGCCCTCGACGCCGCCCTTCACCGTACCACCTGAGCTTGTCCTCGGATCTCATCCTGAACCCGGCCGGCGTGTTCGCGCACCGCCACTCAGTACTTCATTCTTAAATGTCATCCTGAGCGAGCGCGCGTTGAGCGAAGCGAAATGAGCGCGAGTCGAAGGACCCCTGCACTGCCCAACATCTCCACTATCGCAAGGGAGTTCTCACCTTAATTCCATTTGAATTTGGTAGGAACTCCCGCGGCAGCTCCAGCGGGCGCGGCGTGTTTCGACTCCGGCGTGCGCCCTCGCTCAACCTGACACGCTCAAAGTTTTTGTGAAACAGATCTCACCGCCCCCCCGTTTCCAGCACCACAATATTGTCGGGCGCGGCCTTGTCATACGCCGGCAGCCGCAGCAGCGTCCCCGCTTCGCTCTCGCTCACCTCCACCGGCGCGCCCGTCTGCATCAAGTAAGCCCGCGTCACCCGCATCTGCAGCGTCGGCAGCAACAGCGCTGAATCTTGCCACTCCATCAGGTGCACAAAAATGCGGTTTCCTTTCTGCGTGGTCACGCCCCAGCTGCGTGGCCCGACCGGCCCCTCGCGCGTGCCATAAATGCTGTCGCCATATTTCCCCAGCCACGCCCCCATCTCTTTCAGACGCTCCACTGCTTCCGGCTGAATCTTGCCCGTGGGCAGCGGGCCCACATTGAGCAGCAGGTTGGCGTTGCGCCCCGCCGCGCCCACCAGGTAGCGGATCATCTGCGTGCTCGTTTTCCAGTGATGGTCGCCCCGCGTGTAGCCCCAGGAATCATTCACCGTGTCGCAGGTTTCCAGCGGCAGCTTGCTGATCACCGGATTCTTGTCCCAGTCCGCGCTGGTCTGGCCCGGCAGGTCGCGCTCGAACATCTGGAAGTCCTCGCCCGGAAACGGCGCCCGATGGTGGTTGTTGCCGATCAGCGCCTCCGGCTGCAGCTTGTGAATCAACGCGTAAGTACGCTCCAGTTGCCAGTCGGCGTTGGGCTTGTCCCACCAGCCGTCGAACCATATCCCGCCGATGGGACCATAATTGGTCAGCAGCTCCGTAAGCTGCGCGTTCATGAAATCAAGGTAGTGCTGCCAGTTCCCTCCCGGCGGCCGTCCCGCGCTCTGTCCGGTTCCACCCAGCGGGTAATAGTCCGGGTTATGCCAGTCCAATTGCGAGTAGTAGAAGAACAGCTTGATGCCCTGCTTGTGGCACTCGCGTGCCAGTTCCGCCAGCGGATCGTGTTTCCAGGGGGTGCGGTCCACCACGTTCCACGTCGTCTGTTTGGTGGCGAACATGGCAAAGCCGTCGTGATGTTTGCTGGTGATTGTGATGTACCTCGCGCCCGCCGCCTTGGCGATGGCCACCCATTCCGCGGCGTTGAACTCCACGGGATTGAACTGCTGCGGCAGGGTTTCGTAGTCCTCAATGGGCATGTGGCGGTTGTTCATCACCCACTCGCCATCGCCCAGCACGCTGTAAACGCCCCAGTGGATGAACATCCCGAACTTGGCGTCGCGAAACCACTTCTGCTGCGGCGTGTCTCCGCTATTCGCTTGAGCAACCGCCGGCGCGGCGCACAACACAGCCACTGCGGCCACAAGAATCAAGAACAGAAATTTAGGCGTTCTCATTGTGGATTAGCACCATACACCCATGCCTTTCCCGCCCGCAAAATTTTGTGGCCCGGATGCCCTTGCCCGCCAGTCCACCTCCGACACCTGCGAGACTTTGAAACCTTGGACCCCGCCGTTGCTCTGGCGCAAACAGCATTTTGCCGTGGTTGTGAGCCCCGGAAAGCCGTTGTGGGACGACACGTTCGGCGATTAGGATAGGAGGTGCGTGCACAAAATTTTGCCCTTTGGCGGCCCTCCCCAGCCGCCGCAAGAGCGTCCAACGCCCCTGACACCATCATGGTAGATATTCATTGCCACATCATTCCGGAAGTGGACGACGGCGCCTCCTCCTGGGATATGGCGGTGGAGATGTGCGAAATGGCCGTGCGCGATGGCATTGAGCACATCGTGGCCACCCCCCATGCCGATTTCCAGTACGCCTACCAGCGCGAGGAACTGGCTGCCCGCCTGGATCGCCTGCAACAACTCACCGGTGGCGCGCCCCGCCTTACCCTGGGATGCGATTTTCACCTTTCCTACGATAACCTCGAAGATGCCTTCGCCCATCCCCAGCGCTACACCATCGGCGAAACCGGCTACCTGCTCGTCGAATTCAGCGATTATTCCATCCCTCAGCAAATCACCGGCGCGCTGCTGCGCCTTATCGAGATGGGCATCACCCCGGTGGTTACCCATCCCGAGCGCAATCCCCTGCTGCAGCACAACCTCGACCGCCTGCTGGAATGGGTGGATGACGGCTGCTTGGTGCAAGTCACCGCTAATTCCCTGACCGGATTCTGGGGGGAGCAGGCGCGGCGCAGCGCCCGTTCCCTGCTGGATCAGCAACTCGTGCACGTGCTGGCCACTGACGCCCATGACCTCCGCCGCCGCGTGCCTATCCTCTCCGCCGCCCGCGATGCGGTCACCTTGTGGCACGGCGAGGAACGCGCTCGCACTCTGGTGGTAGATAATCCCCGCGCCATCGTTTCCGGAGGCAAGATTCACGCCACCTCGGCGCGCGCTGGAAAGTAAATCGCCAGCCCCGTAGCAAGGTTTTTGGTTTTGATTTTTTGTGGCGCGGGCGCCCCCGCCCGCGAATCTATGCTTTCGATTCACCGTGGAAGCACCCGGCTTCAGCCGGGCGAACAGGATGGCTTAGAAAAACTGGGCTTTAGCCCTCGTGGTTTGTGGCGCCGGCGCCCCCGCCCGTGAAAGCTAATCCGCCAGGCTAACGATTCTGCTGCGAATTGTTGGGGGCAAGCTGAAAATTCACCACAATGCGGGTTTCGCTTTCCACCGCCCGGCCGCGCACCGTGCGCGGTCGGTAGCGCCAGCCTCGCACTGCGTCCAGCACCGAGTCCGCCAGCAGCGGGTCCCCGCTGACCACGCGAATGTGGCGCAGAAAGCCGTGCGTGCCGATGGTGGCCTCCAGCACTACCGGACCCTGAATGCGGTTGGCCCGGGCCGCCGCCGGATATGCGGGATCCACCCGGTGCAGCAGTTGTTCTCCTTCCCGCTTGCCCCGCATCACCACCGCCGGCCGCGTCTCGCTGGCCCCTTCGCCGGCGCGCGGCAATTCTTCCACCACGTCCAGCACCGAGCTGTCCCCGGAAGTGGCGGCTGCGTCGCCGCCAGATGAGTCGCTTTGCGGGCTGCTGGTTTGCGCCGGAGCCGATCCCGCCGCCTGCGCCGGAGTCGAAGGCGAACTGCTCCCCAGCAACCAGATCAGGATAATCAACAGCAGTACCGAGGCTCCCGCCGCCAGATACAAGCTGCGCTGCCGGTGCCGCTTGCGCCCATTTGCCGCCGCTGCCGGACGCGCCGGCCACAGTTTGCCGTTCGCCGCCTTCACCGGCACGGGACCAGCGGGCTGAGCCATGCGCGTTACCGTCGCTCGCGTCCCGCCGTTGACCGGCGCTGGCCGCCCCGGCGTTCCGTTTCCCGGAGCTGGCAGCGGCGTTACCACCGGTTTGCCTGCGGCCGCTCGCGCGGGCGCGGTAGAGGGCGCGCTCGGTCTCGATGACAAGGCCGGACGCCCGCCTTGCAGCGGTATCTTTCCTGCCGGCCGCTTCCACCGCTTCGGCGCTTCCATGCCGAACAGGGCGCAATCCGCAGCCAGCGCTTCCACGTCAATCTTGCTTTTTTCGACCCCTGGCGCCGTCCCTGTCCCATTGGCCGGAGCGGGCGCGGCTTCCTTGGATTTGACCGCCGGAGCCGCAGCCGCACCCCCGGAGCCATTCCCCGAGCCGTTCCTGGCAGCCGGTCGAGGTGGAACCTCCGCCTCCGCCGGCATAATTCGCAGCGCCAGGTTCCCGGCACTCGCCACTTCCTGTGCCGAGAAGGCGACCGCCGGCGCCGGTTGTGCCTCGGGCGCCAGCACCGGACCCGCCGGCATCACCGCCGCCGGCTCTTCTCTCCTCAAATCGCTCCCGGAATCTCGGTCAACAGGATGTTCCTGCCCCGCCGGGGTTGCTGCCGCCATCGGCAGTTCTTCCGACAATGGCGGTTCTTCATCGCCTGCCGGCTCCTGCCGCACCGTTTCCTCTGCCGCTTCCTGCGCCCCAAATGGAGGCGAACTCGCCTTCGCGGCGGCATCGGGCTCCGGCGAACTGGCCAGGGAGGCTGAGGGCGCGCTGCTGGCAGGCTCAGGTGAATTGGCCACCCGGGCTGGCACGCTGGCGGCTGCCCCGGGCGGACCGGCCGCGTCCCCCGGAACCGAACTGAACCTCACCTGCTCTGCCTTCTGGGTGTTCAGACCTTCGAAATCCAGGTCGGCGGAAACTTCCGCCAGAATGTCGGGCCCGATGGTCCGCTGCGACATGGCAAAGCCCAGCGAGAGCGCGTTGAAACACAGGTTGTTAATGTTGCGCGGTATGCCCTCGCTGCGCTCCACCAGCAGGGAGCGGGCTGGGGGCGTGAACAGCGGCGGGCCGGAATAGCCCGCCACCCGCAGCCGGTGGTCAATGTAGCGGTTCACTTCGGCCGCGGTCAGTGGTTCCAGGCGCACCAGGTGGGAAATGCGCTGCCGCAACTGCAGCAGCGCGGGTGAAGCCAGGCGGTCGGCCAGTTCCGGCTGCCCGGTCAGGATGATGTGCAGCAGCTTGGCCCGTGGCGTTTCAAAATCGGAAAGAAGCCGCACCGTCTCCAGCACGCTCACGTCCAGGTTCTGCGCCTCATCCACCACCGCGATTACTTTCTTGCCCGCCTGCGCCTCCCGCGCCAGCAGCTGCCCGAACTGTTCCTGCAGGCGCACGAAATCGGTCTCTCCCGTGTCTGCTCCCAGCTCCGTCATCAGGTAGCGCAGAAACTCCCGCGAATCGCACTGGGTAAGGAAAATAAAGGCCGTGCGCGCTGCTGTCGAATAGCGCTCCAGCAGGTGGAACAGGAGCGTGGTTTTGCCCATGCCCGGCCGGGCTATCAGCGCCGTAAAACCCCGCCCCGAGCGGATGCCGTACTCCAGCGTCGCCTGCGCCTCCTGGTAGGTCGGGCTGGCGTACAAAAAGCGCGGGTCCGGCGTTGCTCCGAACGGTTCTTCCCGCAGGCCGTAGAATTTCAGGTACATGCTCTTGATCAGCGAGCAGCGCGCGCGGGCAGATTCATTTCACCGGCTCAACCTGGGCGGCATCAATATCCAGAGCCACCGAGCGCATTATGAGATCTACAGATACTACCACGCGCGGCCTGCCTCGCCGCCGCAGCAGAATCCCCTGCAGTCCTTCCATGGGCCCGCTGGTGATGCGCACCCGCTGCCCCACCCTGAGGTAGGGGTGAGGCTCGGCTTCAATGCCTTTGCGCAGCGCACTGCGAATTATTTCAACTTCATCCTGGGGCAGCTCTGCTGGCACTCCGTTGAATCCCACCAGTCGCACCACCCCGGGCACTTGTAATACCTGCAAACGGTCGCGCAATGCTATGTGCACGAACAGGTAGCCGGGAAAAAGCGGCAACTGCACCTTGAAGCGCCCGTTTTTCCACCGGCGCACCGTTTCATAGAGCGGCAGAAAATGCTCCACCGTTCGCTTTTCCAGCGCTTCCGCCACCACTTTCTCGTGCCGCGAACGGGTGTAGGCCGCGTACCACTGCGTCTGCGCCGCCGCGGACGCTCGCACCCTGTTCTCTTCCCCGCCCTCGATATCCGGGTTTTCCAGTTGCAACCCGACTGCCGAGCTCATCAATCTCTGCCCCTTTTCTTTTCCCTTGGCACCCTGTTGCCGAAGGCGATTCCCGGCACTACTAAACTACCCCGTTTGCGCATCTAGCTACAACTGGATGCTTGTCTCCAAACTCGCGTCGGCTGGGTACGGCTCTCAGGGCAGGAAGGATGGCAAACCAATTATGGCAAGAATCGCCCTCGCTGCAGCCAGGAATAGAGTCCACTGAGCTGGAGAAGAATAGCCTTACACTGACCCGCAGTGGGGTCCGGCTTCTCTATAGCCTCCGGTCGCCACCGTTAATCGCAAACTTTGCAAGCACTTACAGACGCTAAACTTAGCAGAATTAAGCGAACCATAGTAACCTTGTGCGTCCTTACTGCCGTGATATGGTTGTCATGCAGCTGGCGTTCGCTGAAATTAGCTGTTGTTTCCTTTGGTACACGGCGCCAGCCAAGGCAATTTCCTTGTAGGGCCTAGGCCGCCGCCAGTACAATTCGCACCAACAGGAGCAGGTCCGGTGTCGGTACACGCAGTTCCACAATCGGAGAAAGCCATCAGCGTCCTGGTGGCCGATGAGAACCGCATGGCCTGCCAGCTGCTTACCAGTTCCCTGCAGCGCAACAACAACTTCCGGGTGGTGGGCTGCGCCACCAGTATGAGCGAGGTGATGGGCTTCCTGCAGCAGGAGGAAGCGCAAGTCGCCGTCATCAGCGCCAACCTGCAGGATGGTCCCATGAGCGGCTTTCAGTTATTGCGCGAGCTGCGTGCCTCCCATCCCCGCACCCGCACCATTCTCCTGCTGGATTCGTCCGACCGAGACCTGGTGGTGGATGCGTTCCGCGGCGGTGCCCGCGGTATTTTCTGCCGTTCGCAATCTTTCAAAATGCTCTGCAAGTGCATTGTGTGCGTGCAACAGGGGCAGATCTGGGCCAACAATGGCGAACTGCAGTTCGTCCTCGAAGCCTTGGGCCAGGTGGCGCCTCTGCACATTGTCAACGCCAAGGGCAAGAGCCTGCTCAGCAAGCGCGAGGAGCAGGTGGTCTCCTGCGTTGCCGAGGGCCTCACCAACCGCGAAATCGCCAAGCAACTCAACCTCAGCGAGCACACGGTTAAGAATTATCTCTTCCGTATTTTCGACAAGCTCGGCATCTCCGGCCGCGTCGAATTGGTTCTCTACGCCCTCAGCCATCGTGAGGGAGAAGCGGATAATGCCCCCCCGCCCGCTCCCCAGTCGGGGCGCAAAACTCCCTCCCGCGAGCATGCCGAGGATGTACGCGGCACCCTGGTGGTCGAGTAACCTCTCTCCGCGCCCGTTTCCCCTTTTCTTTCCCTCCTTTTTCGGTACCTCGCCAATTACTTACATCCTCTTTGGCCTTGCAAGATAATGTGGCTGTGCAATTTAGTACTGGACGCCGTACCCCGCGCGGGAACATGATGTACAATCCTGGCCCGTGTACGGTGCGGAGTGCGCCACAGCTCACATGCACGAACCGGAACGTCGCAAAAGCCGCCGCTTTCCCCTGAAGCAGCCCGCTTTCGTTCGCCCGCTGGAGGGCGGCGAAGCAGATTCCTTTTCCGCCGTCACTCAGAACGTGAGCAAGGATGGTGTGCTTCTCTTGGCTGAAAAGATGCTCCCCGTGGGCATGCGCACCGAACTCGTTCTGGTCCTGGAATCCCGCCTGGAGCGCAGCATCCGCCTAAGCGGCACCGGAGAAGTAAGGCGGGTGGACGAAATCACCCCTCACAGCAAGTACGCCATCGCCTTTCGCTGTGACCAGGCCTTCGCCCTCATGGACTAGCGCCCTGCTCGCCGGATCATTTCACCACTCAACCGACAAAGGGCCAAAAGGTCGCGCCTACTGCCCCACTGCCCTCAGGGCCGGGCTTCAAACACCAGGTTGAACGGCGTTTGCGCGGCCCGCCGGAAGCGCGTGAAGCCCGCCGCGGTTACTACCTTGCGAATGCACTCCTCGCCCGCCTGCGCCCCTAGCCCGGCGCCGACCTCCTGCGCCAGCGAGGCGGGTGTGCAAATCATGGTGGAAGCGGAGTAGAACACCCGCCCGATAGGATTGTGATTTTCCTCCGGCCGGTCATTGGCGAAGGGCTCCACGATCATCCACGTTCCGTCCTTTTTTAAAGTGGATAGCACGTGTTTGGCCGCGCCCGTGGGATCGCCCATGTCGTGCAGGCAATCGAAAAATGTCACCAGGTCGTAGCCGCCGTTTCCTGGATAGCTCTTGGAACTGGCCACCTCGAAGCTGATCTGGTCCAGCAGGCCATCGCGCCCGGCCACGTGGCGCGCATATTCGATGGAGCCGCTGTGGTAGTCGAATCCGTAAAACCGCGCCTTGGGAAAGGCTTTAGCCATCAGCATGGTGGAAGCTCCATGCCCGCAGCCCACGTCCGCCACCGCCGCCCCCGCCTTCAGCTTTTCCTTCACCCCTTCCAGCGCCGGAATCCACGAGCTCAGCAGGTTGTCCTCGTAGTTGGGGCGGAAGAAGCGCTCGGTGCCGAAGAACAGGTTGCTATCGTGTTCGTGCCACCCTACGCCTTCGCCGGTGCGGAAGGCCTGCGTGATCTTAGGTTCATCCTTAAAGCAGGAGGAGATGATGTGAAAAGCGCCCGGCAGATCGTGCACCGTCAGGGCGAAGGCCTGCTCCGGCGGCAACTGGTAACGCCGGGTGGCGGCGTCATACACCACATAGCCGCTCGCCGCATTGGCATTCAGCCACTCCCGCACGTAGCGCTCGGCGGTATTGGTCTTCTCCGCCAGTTCGGCCGAGCTCAGCCAGCCCGCTCCCGCCATGGCTTTATATAGCCCCAGCTTGTCGCCCACCACCACCAGCGTGGCATGCATGGCGGCGCCCATGTCCATCACCGCCTTCTGCATGAAGGCGTTCAGCTTCGTTTCGTCCAACTGCGCAGCTTTCCCCGAACTTGCCATTTCTCCCCCAAGCATTCGACTGGCCGAGAATTGTACCGGGTTCCGGCTGCGCCCTTCAACGTAGCCCCATGCAGCACCTTGTGGCGCACGCGCTCCCGCCCGCGAACCTTTCTCCGAAACCTGCGAAACCTTGAAACTTTGAAACCCGCCTCTTCTCCGTGCCTCCGTGTCTCCGCCGCAGGTTTTGATTTTTGATTTTTTGTGTCGCGGGCGCCCTCGCCCCCGAGCCTATGCTTTCAACTCGCCGTGGAAGCGCCCGGCTTCAGCCGGGCGAACAGGATGACACAGAAACTGGGCTTTAGCCCCGGTGTCGGTGCCCACCGCAAATTTCATCTGTGCCCACCAGATTAACTGCGCATCTTATCGGCGGAGGG
Organism: Terriglobales bacterium; assembly: GCA_035496875.1. Classification (GTDB taxonomy): domain Bacteria; phylum Acidobacteriota; class Terriglobia; order Terriglobales; family Acidobacteriaceae; genus JAICWP01. The sequence continues at coordinate 22,719 of DATJEH010000155.1, forward strand.
CAATCATGCGTTTAAAGACAGCGGTGGGCATTGGCGCGGGAGTCACGGCAGGGATGGCCACGCTGGCCGGCGTGGGCATGGGGCTGGCGGGTTGGAAACTCTACCAGCGGGTGCGTTCCGGGGATAGCTTGGCGGGCAGGGTGGTGCTGATTACCGGCAGCTCGCGCGGCCTCGGCCTCGCGCTGGCGGAGGAATTTGCCGCACAGGGTGCGCGCCTGGTCATCTGCGCCCGCGACCAGCGCGAACTGGAGACGGCGCGCGGCCGGTTGGCAGCTTTGGGCGCAGAGGTCCTGGCCGTCACCTGCGACGTAGGCGTGCAGGATGACGTGCAGTCCCTTATCAACGCGGCTACGGCGCGCTTCGGGCACATTGACGTGCTGGTCAACAACGCCGGCGTCATCCAGGTGGGCCCGCTCGAAGCGCAAACCCTGGCGGACTTTCAGGAAGCCATGGATGTCATGTTCTGGGGAGCGGTGTATCCCACACTGGCGGTATTGCCACAGATGAAGCAGCGGGGCAGCGGCCATATCGCCAACATCACTTCCATTGGCGGCAAGGTCAGCGTGCCCCACCTGCTGCCTTATAGCTGCGCTAAGTTCGCTTCCCTGGGCTTTTCCGAGGGTCTGCGGGCGGAACTCGGCCGGCACGGCGTCAAGGTGACCACCGTAGTGCCCGGGCTCATGCGCACCGGCTCCCACCTGAACGCATATTTCAAGGGCAAGAACCAAGACGAGTTCACCTGGTTCAGCCTGGGCGCCACGCTGCCGGTTTCGGCCATGAGCGCGCGCCGGGCAGCCCGCCGCATTGTGGCCGCCATTCGCCGCGGTCAGGCGGAACTCATCCTGACCCCGCAAGCCAAGGCCCTGGCGTTCATTCATGGCGTGGCTCCGGGAACCACAGCCGATCTTCTGGGATTGGTGAACCGGCT
>DATJEH010000156.1:0-50758 GCA_035496875.1 Terriglobales bacterium
GTGTAGGGCAGGTCGTACTTCTGCTCGAATTTTTTTTGCCGCTCCGGCGCATCGGCGGAGATGCCCAGAATCACGGCCCCGGTTTTCTGCAGCTTACTGTACGCGTCGCGGAACCCGCACGCTTCGATGGTTCAACCGGGGGTGTCCGCCTTGGGAAAGAAGAACAGCACCACGGTCCTGCCCCGAAGATCCTTCAGCGACACCACCTTGCCGTTCTGGTCAGGTAAACTAAAGTCAGGTGCTCTATCCCCTTTTTCCATGCTGTGTTCTCCAATTCGCCATTTATACCGTAGGCGTGCTGCTGTCGTCATCTGCGCCCTCCTGAGCCTTCCGCTCGCTGCGCCGGCGTGGGCGCAATACGCGCGGCGCCCGCAAGTTTCCAAGGGGCCGCGGGCCACCGCCATCCTGCAATTGCAAGGCAAGCGCGCTCGCATCATTCCCGTAGTGATCATGATCAACGGCCAGTTCTATGATGCCAGCATCTACCGCGCCGACCCTGTGCCCATGGCGCTGGACTCAGGCGTGGTTTACGAGGCCGAGCGCAGCGGTGCTCCCGAGGGGCTGTTCACCGTGGGTAACGCACTGCAGGTGGGCAAGCACTGGTATGGGTTGGGACACTGGGAAACCAACCAGCAGATGCAGGAGGCCAAGGCGGCTCGCGCGAAAGAAGAGGCCCAGGTCAAGGCCGCCACGCATGAATCGGCGAACGAAGGCGATTCAGGGCCGCCAATATTGCGCCGGCCCGATGAAAAGGCTCCCGCCCAGCCCCCGAGCAAGCCGCCTCAGAAGCCTGTCCCTGCTTCCGCACCACAGACTGCCAAGGCAACGCCGCCCCCGTCGTCCGCCCCAGGCTCCTCCGGAGGTCCTGACGAGTACGATCCCAACCGGCCTATTCTCCGACGCGGCGCTCCAGCAGCCGTATCTAAGGAAGAGTCGTCTTGGCCTGCGGCGGAGACCCCGGGCAGCACGGGTGCCGGCACCAAGGCGACGGGCAACAAAATCGCGCTGACCGAGCCCAAGATCGAGCAGATGCTTGCCATATCCGATGCCGCCGGTCCTGAGGCCCGGGCCTACACTTTCAGCCTGAACCCGGAAGAACGCGACGCCGATTACAAGAAGATGGAGACTTACGCCCAGGAAGCGGTAAGCAAATATGAGCGCATTCGCCACACCGATTTTGCCTCTGCTCAGCTGGGCGAGGCCGACTTCAACGTCTTCGACGTGGATTTGAGCAATGAACCGGTGTTTGTCCTGAGCGCTCCCGCCACCGTGAATTTTGGCTCCGCGCGGCAGACGGCGACGCGCCGGCGTTCCGCCCGCCGTGCCGTCCAGTTGAATGAGCCGGTTCCCGGCAAGCAGCAGCAGGCTTATGTCACTGTGGTGGGAAGGGTTGATCTGTATGGCGAGGTGAAGCTGATTTTTTCTTCCGTGACCGACAGTCTGCACTTGGACGAAATACCGCGCCTGCAGCTGATTGACGCCGTAGATGTGGATGGCGATACCCGCGGCGAACTGTTGTTCCAGGAGACGACTGATAACGGCCAGGGTTATATCATCTACCGCGTCTATCCCGACCAGCTTATGCAGTTGTTCGATACGCTGGGACCGGAAGATTGACGATTGAGAAACCTGTCATCCCGAGCGAGCCTGAGCCGAGTTTGCGAGGTGAAGGCGAGTCGAGAGCCGGAGATTTCAATAGCCCGGTGCCTCAATCGTCAATCGCAAATCTGCAATCGTCGATCAAGTAAGTTTTTTGTCCAACAACTGGTTCACCACCTGCGGATTCGCCTGCCCCTTTGATGCCTTCATCACCTGCCCCACGAAGAAGCCCTTTACCGTAGTTTTGCCCGCGCGATACTGCTCCACCTGCTTGGGATTCGCGGCAATGACTTCGTCAATCATTTTTTCGATGGCGGACGTATCGGTAATCTGCTCGGGCTTTTCTGTTTCGTAAACTGCGGGAAAATCCTGCCCGCGTCCAAACGCCAGGTCGTAGAGGTCCTTCAACATCTTGCCGGAAATTGTGCCCGCTTCCACCAAGTCGGCGGAAAACGCCACTCCTTTCATGGAAATAGGCGACTGCTCAATCTCCAGCCCTCGGGCCTTGAGCCGCCCCATCAGTTCGCTCTGCACCAGATTGGCCACGCGCTTGGGATTTTTAGCTGCCCGCGCCGCTTCCTCGAACTGATCGGCAAGCGCCCGGCTGGCGGTGAGCACCCCGGCATCGTACTCGGTAATCCCATATTCGCCGACCATGCGCGCGCGGCGCGACTGAGGCAATTCCGGCAGCTGGCGGCGGATTTGGGCCTGCCATTCTTCATCCACCCACAACGGCAGCAGATCGGGCTCGGGAAAATAGCGGTAATCGTGCGCGTGCTCCTTGGAGCGCATGCCGTAGGTTTTGCCCTCGGCCGCGTTGAACAGCCGCGTTTCCTGCTCCACCCGCCCGCCTGATTCGATCAACTCCACCTGGCGCTCGATTTCATACTCCAGCGCCTGCTTGATGAAACGGAACGAGTTGACATTCTTGACCTCGGTCTTGGTGCCGAACTTCTCCTGGCCGTGCGGACGCACGCTGACGTTGGCATCGCAGCGCAGGGAGCCTTCTTCCATGTTCACGTCGCTTACCCCGGTGTAGAGGATGATCTCCTTCAGCCGAGTCAGGTACTCGAACGCCTCGCCGGGCGTGGCAATGTCCGGTTCGCTCACGATCTCAATCAGGGGCACGCCGCAGCGATTCAGATCGAGGTAGGTCTTGTCGGAGGAATTGGTGAAGCCCTCGTGCAGGCTTTTGCCCGCGTCCTCTTCCAGATGCACGCGTGTGATGCCGATCCTTTTGCGCCCGCCGTTAGCCGTGACCTCGATATAGCCATGCTCCGCCAGCGGCCTATCGTACTGAGAAATCTGGTATCCCTTGGGCAGGTCAGGATAGAAATAGTTCTTGCGCGCGAACATGGAATGCTCATTGATGTGGCAGTTCAGCGCCATGGCCGCCAGCGTGGCGTACTCCACCGCTTTGCGGTTCAGTGCGGGAAGCGCCCCGGGCCATCCCAGGCACACCGGGCAGACGTTCGTGTTGGGGGGATCTCCGAACTGGGTCGAGCAGGAACAAAAAATCTTGGTGACGGTCAGCAACTGGACGTGCACTTCCAACCCAATTACAGGCTCATAGCGCGCCAATGCCTGCACGCTGCTTTCTGGAGTGGTGGCCATGGCTGAAAATTATATCTGGAGTGCGGAGGGCTGCAGTAGGAGGGGCAGTTGGTGGTTGGTGGATAGTACTTAGTGTCCGTATGGTTAGCGCGTCACCAATTGCCAGCGATGAGACCTTCTTGCATCAATTTTCCGTGAAATAGGGGCTCGAAAAGATTCTTGTGTGCCCACCCGGGGCTTACGCCCTTGGCTAAAACTGTTTCGCTCTTCGCATGTATGCGGTATTTGCCAGCAAATACACGCCAACTACCAATTACCATTTTTAGCTGTGCACGTGCGGGCTTTGCCGGTTGGGGCGGGCGCGCGCCCCGGTTTTTTTCACCTGCACTTCGAAGAGTACCGACAGATTCCGCGGCGGATAGCAGGCGCGATCGTCGCAGGCCTGGTAGCGCAACTGACCCCGCACGTTGTACTTTCCCGGTGTCACAGTGTGCAAGGGATGCACCGTTACCTTCACCGCGAAATCGCCGCTGTACACATTCAGCTTCTCGTCGGGCGCGAAAGAGAATGCCAGGTTCCGTCCCGCCGGGTAGTCCACCTTACCGATGGCAATGTCGGTGGGGGCGTCCAGCTTGAGGACGGTAGGAATCAGATAGGGAGAATTGGGGTGATTGGAGTTGATGTGGAAGCCCTGCTTCACGCGAAAATTCAACTCCACCATGGCCGGCTTGCCGCGCAACATAGGAGTGATGCCAGCCGGCGCCATCTCCACCGACGGCCCGCCGCTTTGCGCCACGGCCGCCGCTGGGATCAGCGCTCCGAACAATACCGCTGTAATCAGATTTTTCACTGAGTCGCCCTCAGCTATCAGCTTTCAGCAAACCTTATCCGAGGGAAGGCTGAAAGCTGATGGTGATTCTTTACCTCAATCCAGGTACTGGGCACTACTTCTCCGCCACGCTGCTGCCGCGGCTGAGCGCCTGCTTGATCCAGTCCTCGATGTCGCTGCGGCTGCGCAACCCGAACACCCGCGCTACTACCTTGCCGTCGCGGCCAATGTAGAAACTGGTAGGCAAGTACTCCAACCCGCCGTACTCGTCGCCCACCGACTCCTTGCCCAACAGCACCGGGTAATTCACACCCATTTCCTTGGCGAACTGCGCGATCTTATCTTTGCCGGCATCATCCATCGCGACGCCGAGGACCTCCAGGCCCTCCGGCCCGTACTGCTTCTGCAGTTCCACGAACCACGGCATCTCCAGCCGGCATGGTGTACACCAGGTAGCCCAGAAATTCAGCAGCACCGCCTTGCCCCGAAAGTCGGTCAGATGCACGGTCTTGCCGTCCAGCGATTGCAAGGCAAAATCGGGCGCCGCCGAGCCCGGCTTGGGACCTCCGGCCGTAGTCCTGCCCGAGCGCTCGCCCTTGTGCACCAGGTACTGCCCGCCGATCAGCATGACCGCAATTGCTACAACCACCACGATAATGACCGCGGCATTTCGCCGCGCGTGTGGGCCGTAGGATTCCGGCGCCGCTTCTGCCTGCTGTGCCCCGTCTGGTCCGGGTGCGGGACTTTGCGTTTCAGATTGTTTGATTTTTTCGTCCATGGAGTCCGACATGGCCACTATTTCCTTGCTTTAACCCTCTGGTTCACTTTCTACAATGAGAACCGGTTCAGGAACGACAGGTAACCGGAAAGAATAGTGAACCGGTTCATCACCAGCAGCGCTCCCAGTGCGATCAGCAGCACCCCGCTGGCTACCTCCACCGTGTGCAGGTGGCGGCGGAAACGCCCATAGAACTTGAGGAAGCGTTCCACTCCCAGCGAGGTGAGCAGGAACGGGACCGCCAGCCCCATGGAATAGATGGCGAGCAAAGCAATCCCCTTAACCACCGAATTCTGCGCCGCCGCCAGTCCCAGGATCACCGCCAAAATCGGGCCCACGCACGGGGTCCAGCCAAAGGCAAAGGCAAACCCCATCACGAACGCTCCCCAGGGCGTGCTTCCGCCCTTCACATCGTGCAGGCGCTTGTCTGCCAGCAGCGCGCGAATCTTAAGGATGCCGGTAAGGTGTAGTCCGAACAGAATGATGACCACGCCGGCAATCTCCGCCAGTAGAGCCTTGTAACGCATCATTAACTGGCCCACTTCGGTGGCTACAGCGCCAAGCGCAACGAATACAATGCTGAACCCCAGGACGAACATCAGCGAGCTGCGCATCACCTTGGGCATCAACCCTTTGCCGCCGGTGCGCAACTCTTCCACCCCTACTCCCGATATAAGCGACACGTAGCCGGGCACCAGAGGTAACACGCAGGGCGATAGAAACGAAACCACCCCTGCTGCAAACGCCGCTATGGGCGACACCGAAGACATTGACACTATTCTATTTGCCTTTCGCGTTGCTTGGCTATTGGCCGCACACAAGTGTGTGCATGGGCCTCTGCCCCTTCGAGGCAGGCGCATCCCGCCTCCCTTACCCACACAGATGCAACCCCGTCCCCCATTGTTACAGTTTTAAGTTATTACGGCTGTTTATCCAAAGCGAGGACAGAGGGCCAAGCCGAGCACCTCCTGAGAGACTGGCATCGTTACCTTCTTGGCGCCGGGGCAAAGTGTGGAGGTCCTTCGCTGCGCTCAGGATTGCAGCAGCGGGCTCCTGACCACCCCATAACGCCCAAAAGCAGCGCGTGATGGGGACCCCGGCGCTTCGCTCAAGCCCGCTAAACGCCTCAAGTTGAGCCTCCATTTACCCCGTGGTAGCATCAAGGTTTTGGCAGGCTCTCTGCCAGACGCCCTGTATCCCGCCTTTTGATACCGACGGCCTGGTCCGCCTTGGCGGGCGGCTTCTGGCATAACTCGAAGGAGTCATTCGTGAAAACCTACGAAGGCGCGAATATCCGCAACGTTGCGGTAGTCGGCCACGGCCACGCAGGCAAGACTTCCCTGGTTTCCGCCATGCTCTTCACCGCGGGCGCCTCCCAACGCCTGGGGCGCGTGGACGACGGCACCACGGTCACCGATTACGACGAAGAGGAAGTAGCCCGCCAGATGTCCATCTCCGCCGGGCTCGCCGTTGCCGAGTGGGGCAAGACCAAGATCAACCTGGTGGACGTGCCCGGTTTCAACATGTTCGTCCATGAAGCCAAGATGGTTATGCCTGCGGTGGAATCCGCCCTGGTCGTGGTGGATGGCGTAGCCGGCGTGGAAGTGGTTACGGAGCGCGTTTGGAATTATGCTGACGAGTTCCACCTGCCGCGGGTGATTGTGGCCAGCCGTATGGACCGCGAGCGCGCCGACGCCGGCCGCGTTTTGGAATCCCTGACCTCCGCCTTCGGTCGCACAGTCGTGCCTCTGCAGCTGCCCATCGGCAGTGAGAAGAACCTCAGCGGCATCATTGACCTGGTCCGCATGAAGGCCTACAGCTACGACATGGGTGGCAATGGCAAGGGCAAGGAGGGTGAAATCCCCGCCAACCTCGCTGGCGCCGCCCAGGAAGGCCACGAAAAGCTGGTGGAAATGATTGCCGAAGGTAACGACGCCCTGATGGAAGAGTTCTTTGACAAGGGCACCATTCCCGAAGAGCACCTTATCCCCGCGCTGCACGAGGCCATCCGCGAAGATCGCATCTTTCCCGTGCTCTTCGCCTCCGGCCTGGGGAATATCGGTACCGACAAGCTGATGGATTTCCTGGGCGATTACACGCCTGCGCCCACCGAGCGTGAGCCGGTGAAGGGCGCGCCTGCTCCCAATAACGGAGAGCCGCCGTCGCGCAAGGTTGCCGATTCCGAGCCCGCCTCCTTGTTCGTCTTCAAAACCGTTTCCGATCCCTTCGCCGGGCGGATTTCTTATTACAAGGTTTTCTCCGGAGTGTTGAAGAACGATGCCACCCTGCAGAACTTCACCCGTAACAGCTCGGAGAAGCTGGCCCACATCTCCATCATGCAGGGCAAGACCGCGGTGCCGGTAAACGAGCTGCACGCCGGTGATATTGGTTCTGTCGCCAAGCTCAAAGACACTCTCACCGGCGACACCTTGGGCGACAAGTCCGCACCCATTCAGTATCCGAGAGTTGTCCTGCCCGAGCCCGCCATCACTTTCGCCATCGAGCCCAAGACCCGCGCGGACGAAGACAAGCTTTCCAACGGCATCCATAAGGTCATGGAAGAAGACGCCATGCTGCGCTTTTTCCGCGACGAGCAGACCAAGGAATTCCTCATTGCCGGCACCGGCCAGCAGCACATTGAAGTCATCGTTTCAAAATTGAAGAAGCGCTACCACACCGAAGTCAACCTCAAGGCACCCAAGGTACCTTACCGCGAGACTATCCGCGGCAAAGCCGACGTGCAGGGCCGTCACAAGAAGCAGACCGGCGGCCATGGGCAGTACGGCGACTGCAAAATCAAGATGGAGCCGCTGCCCCGCGGCGGCAATTTCGAGTTCGTCAACGACATTTTTGGCGGCTCCATTCCCAGGAACTTCATTCCCGCGGTGGAGAAGGGCATTATTGAAGCCGCCCAGCGCGGTTACCTGGCCGGCTATCCGGTGGTGGATTTCAGGGTCATCCTCTACGACGGTTCCTACCACGACGTGGACTCCAACGAACTCTCCTTCAAAATGGCAGGGCGTATCGCCTTCAAGAAGGCCATGGAGCAGGCCAAGCCCACACTGCTTGAGCCCATCATGTCGGTGGAAATCACTGTTCCCGACGAGTTTGCCGGCTCCATCATGGGCGACCTCAACGGGCGCCGGGGCCGCATCCAGGGCATGGACAACAAGGGCGGCAAGACCATCGTCAAAGCTCAGGTGCCCATGGCGGAGATGCTGACCTACGGCGCCGACCTGACCTCCATGACCCAGGGTCGCGGCAGCTTCAACATGGAAATGTCGCACTACGATATCGTTCCCCTGGCCCTGCAGGAGAAGATCATCACCCAGGCCAAGGCCGAGCGCGGCGAAGTGGTGGAAGTGGAAGAGTAGATGGTTTCTTAGAGGCAGAATTTTTGTGCTGTCATCCCGAGGGAGCCTGAGCCGAGCTTGCGAGGCGAAGGCGAGTCGAGGGACCTTGCGTTTCGGAGGCCACCATGCGTGCTGATCGTGTTGAACTTTCCTGGGACCCCGGCAAATCCAACTGGCTGGTCCGCATTGTCAGCGGCGAAGAGGTGATCCGCCGCCACTGCTCCCTGCCCAAGGACGCGGACCAGCAGGCGCTTCGTTCCGCGGCCACGCAAACCCTGCGCGACGAGGGCTATGAGGCCGAGGTCTCCAATCTCAATATCCAGCGCTGAGTGGTCTACTGCAGTGGAATGCGGTAGATATTGCGCCGGGTGGTGCTGCGGACGAAGGCGTAGACCGAACTGTTCAGCGCTGATGAGACGCGCTGGTGCACAATCGTGACCCCCTTGATTTGAGAAGCATCGGTACCGCCGCTCAGCCCGCCAGCAGGCAGAGCCGGAAGTCCCAAACCTGCGTGCACGGGCAGCCCGTAGTTGACTTGTTCCGCCTGCTGCGCAAATCCCACGAACAGCACTTTGCCTTGAGCGTCCCAGCGCGGCCTGCATAAAGCAATACAGATGGTAACGGGCGCGCCCGATTCCACGGGAAAGGCCACGATTGCGTAAGGATGCTCCTCGTCGGGCCCGAGGGCCGCTGCCACTGCCCAGCGGCCGTCGGGCGACACCTCGGCCAGGTCGAACACTTTTGCCTCTGTAATCTTCTTCTGCTCCGTGCCGTCCAGCTTCATACGGTAGAGAAAGTTGGATGGTCCTTCCGAAACCCGGACGATCAAGTCATCGTTGGGCAGAAACGACACGGAATCTTCCTCGGTGCCATGGGTAATCTGCCTGGGAGAGGAGCGATGGTTTGTAGCCGCAACCCAGATATGCGAATGGCCCTTGTCGTCCGGTTGGGGAAAGGCGATCCACTTGCCATCGGGCGAAATTGAATACTGCTGCATGGAGTAGCCCTGCAGCATACGTTCGCTTTGTCCGCTGGCCAGGTCCGCCTTCCATAGTTCCGGCCCCTTTCCCTGGCCCGCCTGCATGAGGTAATAAAGCAGCCGGCCGTCAGCCGAAAAATGCGGCGCGCCCGCACTTCCCTCGGAAGAAATCTGGCGGTCACCGCCTTGATCATGCACCCAGACGGTGGAGTCCTCGATGCCCACTGAGGTCAGCAGCGATTTGCCGTCCGCCGCCATATCAATCCCTTCCTCCTCAGTCGGACCGGAAGTGACCTGCTCTGGTTCGCCATCGGGAAAACGTTGTCGCCAGATATGGAACTTACCTCCTTTGTCGGAATTGACGTACACCCACTTGCCGTCCGGTGACCAAGCTCCCGCTATGCATTGGCCTCCGGGTGGCCCCACTGGCTTGGCTGCCCCGCCCGCGAAGGGCACCACCCGGCAGGGCAGCATGTCGGCCAGTTGGTCCATTTCCACGATCAACACCCAGCCCCCATCGGGAGAAAGGTAGGAATGGTGGGCCATGCTGCGGTCACCCGGCGGAACATAGACGTCACGGCTATGGCCACGCGCTTCGTCGCTGGTAACCACCGCCATGTGGAGCCCCTCCTTGATCTCGGAAAAGAGCAGCCGTTTCCCTCCCGCAATCCAGGTCAGCGAGGAGGAGTTGGGGAGCATGAGGTGAGGCGCGCCGCCGAGCACGGGCACCACCCAGGTATCCCAGGGATCCACCGTGCCGTATGCGATGCGGCTGCCGTCGGGCGAGAAAACCGGGCTCAGCTTCAACTTGCCATCATGCGTTAGCTGCACTGGCTCCCCGTCGGGCAGCAGTTTGATGTAAACATCGCCCGTGGAAAGAAACGGATCGTTGCCGCGAATGAAGGCCAGCATGCGCCCATCGGGAGAAAGCGCGGGATAAACAGCCGAATCCGTCAAGAACGTGAGTTGCTGCCATTCGTTGCTGGAGATAGAGCGGGGTGGGGTTTTATAAAACAGCACCACCGCCACCGCTCCGGCCAGCAGCAGGGCCGCCGTTCCCGCCAGCAGCCACCGCCGCAGGAAGCGTCGCTTAGCCGGAACAATTGCCAAGCCCGCGCTCTTGCCCGATTCGCTGTCCCGCTTCAGCCGTTTCAGATCGGAGCGCAATTCAGCCGACGACTGGTAGCGTAAATCCCGGTCGCGCTCGAGAGCCTTGCTGAGGATACGGTCCAGCTCCGCCGGCAGCTTCGTGTTCACTCGTGAGACGGGAACCGGGTCGCGGTTCAGAATCGCATCAAAAATGAGCGCGGTGCTGGCTCCCGCGAACGGTCCCTGCCCGGTTACCATTTCGTACAGCACTGCGCCCAGCGAGAACAGGTCCGAGCGAGGGTCCAGTTCCTCCCCGCGCGCCTGCTCCGGCGACATGTACGCCACTGTGCCCAGCGCTGTCCCGGGACTGGTCAGGTTCGGATCGCCCAGACTGGCGGTACGGTCCAATGCGCTCATGGCCGGAGCTGGGCTTAAGCTTCGCGCCAGCCCGAAATCCAGCAGCTTGGCTTTTCCATGCTCGCTGAGAAAAATATTCGAAGGCTTCAGGTCACGGTGCAGAATGCCCTTGCTGTGCGCCGCCTGCAGGGCGTCACTCAGCTGGATGCCGAGTTCCAGGGCCATCTCCGCGGGGAGAGGCCCTCGCCACAGCCGCTGCTGCAGCGTCTCCCCGCGCAGCAGTTCCATGGCGATGAAATACTCGCCTTCGTGCTCGCCTACATCGTAGATAGTGCAGATATTGGGATGGTTGAGGGCGGAGGCGGCTCGCGCCTCACGCTGCAGGCGCTCCCGTGCCTGCGCATCCCGCTGGTTTTCCGGCAGGAACTTGAGCGCCACCTCGCGGCCCAGGCGCGTGTCCTCGGCGGCATAGACCACTCCCATGCCGCCCTGCCCCAGCTTGCTGCGAATTCTATAGTGAGAGATAACCGCGCCAACCTGCATACTTGCGCTTTCAAATTCGCGTAATCCTGACCCTTGCCGTTGCTCTTGTCAATCGCGCCGAGGTGTCCGGCAATCAATCTCCTGTTGTCATCCCCGGCGAGCCGAGGGAGCTTGCGCTTCAAGGCAAATCACACCTTCAGTTCCACAACTGTGGCTCCCCCGCCGCCCTCGTTCTGCGGCGGCTCCATCACCGACGCCACCTGCGGATGTTTCTGCAGCATTTGTCGTAGTGACTTCCGCAGAATCCCCATGCCGCTGCCATGCACTACGCGTACCCGCTGCAGCCCCGCCAGAAATGCCCGATCAATGAACTTTTCTACCGCGCTGGTGGCCTGGTCCACAGTCTGCCCGATCACGTTGATTTCCGATGGCGCGTTCAAATCTTCCTTCTCCAGCTTGACCGAGATGCCTCGGGCGCGCGCCGCCGCCACCGGGTTGTCCGCCGCCCGCACCAGCACTTGCGCAATGTCGTCCTGCGGCACCCGCATCTTCATAGTGCCGATTTCCACCTCGTAGCCGCCGCCCTCCAGCTTGCGCTTGACCACCGCCGTCCGCCCCAAAGACTTCAGCTTTACCGTATCCCCCTCGGCCACGTGCTGCACCTCCTGGGGACGCGCGTGCGGATCGCCTACATCGGCGCCGGTGTGATGTGCCACCACCGCCGAGTCAAACTGCTCTTTGAATTCCCGCCGCAAACGGGCAATCCGCCGCTCCGCATCTTTCGAAAGCTTTAGCGCCGCCGCACGCTCCTGCACCGCCGCCACCATCTCCCTCGCCTGGTACTCGAAGTCGCGGAGCACGCTCTCCAGCTTCTTCTCCATCTCGCGCACCTTGGCGCGCTGCTCGCGCATGCCCTCGGCTTCCAGGCGCGCCCGCTCCCGCGCCAGCTCCTGCTCCCGCGACTGCAGTTTCAGGCGCTCGCCTTCCGCTTCGCGCAATTCCGCATGTAGCCCGTCCAGAAACCGCCCAACGTCCTGCGCCTGCGTGCCCAGCCGTGTCCGCGCCCCCTCAATGATCGTAGGATTGAGCCCCAACCGCTGCGCGATATTGATTCCCGCCGACGCTCCTGGTACTCCAACCTTCAGCTCGTACGTAGGCTGCAGCGTGCGTTCGTCGAAGCCCACCGCCGCGTTGAGCACACCCGGTGTGTTGGCCGCGTATACCTTGAGCGCAGTGTGGTGTGTGGAGATGACCGTCAATGCGCCCAGACGCCGGAAGTAATCCGCGATGGCCACGGCCAGCGCCGCCCCTTCTTCCGGATCCGTTGCCGACCCCAGTTCGTCCAGCAGAACCAGCGAGTCCGCCGTTGCGGTGCGCGAGATGAAGTCAATGTTGGTGACATGCGCGGAAAAGGTCGAAAGGTTCTGTTCAATGGATTGGTAGTCGCCAATGTCGGCCAGCACTGCGTCAAATACCGGCAGCTCCGCCCGCTCTGCGGGTACCGGCATCCCCGCCTGCGCCATCAGCACCAGCAGCCCGATGGTTTTGATCGCTACCGTCTTCCCGCCGGTATTTGGCCCTGTAATGATCAGCTGTGTAGGGACAGCCGCCCCCGGCTGTCCGGGCGGGCGTAGCCCGCCTCCCAGTTCCGCGCTGATGGGCACCACCCGCGCGCGCTTGGCCTTAAGGGCCCGCTCCAGCAGGGGGTGGCGGGCATTGTGCAACAGCAGGCGAGCTTCGCTCGCCAGGGATGGGCGAGGGCGCCCGTCCCCACACAGCTGCACCGCTACACACTCATAATCCTGCGCCAGCCGCGCCTTAGCGAACTGCAGCTCCAACTCGCCCAGAATCTCGCAGCCCAGCAGAATGGACTCGGCTTGCACGCCCACCCGCCGGGTCATCTCCAGCAGGATGCGGCGGATCTCCGCCTGCTCATCTTCCAGCAGCCGCACCAGCTCGTTGTTCTGCTCGATGGTCTCCAGCGGTTCCACGAAAACCGTCTGCCCGCTGGAACTCACGCCGTGCACCACCCCGTTCACCCGCCGCTTCTGCTCGCTCTTCACCGGAATCACGAAGCGCTCGCCGCGAATGGTAACCAGCTCTTCCTGCACTACGCCGCCCTCGGAAAGGCGCCGTAGGTAGCCGTGCAGGGAGTCATGGATCAGCCGCTTCTGTTTTTCAATTTCGCGGCGGATTGCCGCCAGCTGCGTTGAAGCCCGGTCATCCAGGGTGCCGTCGGGCAGGATCTTGTTGCGGAAAAAGCGCAGCAGCTCGGTGAAGTCCACGATGCTGCCGGAAAGCTCAGCGATCGTGGGCCAAACCGAACTTGCGTGGGCCCAGCCGTCCTCGGCTGGGCTCGCCGGGGAGGGCGCCCGCGTCACAACTTTCATTGCCGGCGGCTGCTGTGCGATCTCCCGCCACTCAGCTGCCCGGTCAACCACGGCAATGATCTCCCGCAGCTCGCCTGCCTCCAGCGCAGCGCCTTCAATGCGCGCCTTCTGCACCAGCGGGCTGGGCTCGCTTAGTCCGGAGAAATCGAAACCTCCACCCACCCGCCGGAATTCGCGGACTTCTTCCGTCATCTTCTGCTGGCGCTCGATATAGGCCCGGTCAGAGGAAGGCGCCAGCGCCGCAATCCGCCCTTGGCCTAGCGGTGAGGAGGCATACCCCAGCAGCAGCTCCCGCACACCCTCAAACTCCAAAACCCGCGCGCTGCTGTGTTTTAGCCCCTCCGCCATGCTGTCATCGTAACCCACTCGGGAGAAACGGAGAGGAATTGAGGGTGGATTGAAGATTGACGAATTCAAGCCCGGCTCCGGCGACGTTAACCCGTCTGGTCGGTTTTCATTTGTCAATCAAAGATCATACATATCTTGTGATTTGCGTCACACCCGCATGTTTACTGGGGTGCTAAGATTTCCCCATGGCATTCCCCGTCACCCGCATGCGCCGTCTGCGCCGCACCGAGCCCCTGCGCTCTATGGTGCGCGAGACCCGGCTCACCCCGGAAAGCTTTGTTTACCCCATGTTTGTCTGCCCCGGCGAGGGTGTGCGCAAGGAAGTGCGCTCCATGCCCGGCGTGTGCAATCTGTCGGTGGACGAAGCGGTGAAAGAGGCGCGGGAAGCCAAATCTCTTGGCGTGCCGGCCATCATTCTCTTTGGCTTGCCGAAAAAGAAGGATGAGGCGGCTACGGGCGCCTGGGCCGACGACGGCATCGTGCAGCAGGCCTCTCGCGCCATTAAGCGTGAGCTTCCTGAGCTCATCATCCTAGGCGATGTCTGCCTGTGCGAGTACATGTCGCACGGCCACTGCGGAATCGTGAAGCAGTCGGGTATGCCGCAATCGCTGGGCGCCGCCGCGGGCAGAGTCGTTACAGTAAAGGCCAAGGATAAGGCGCAAGCTACCGCCACTCGGCCCAGCACCGAGTACGAGATAGTCAACGACGCTACCCTCGAGCTCCTCGCCCGCACCTCTATTTCCCTGGTGCGCGCCGGTGTGGACATTGTCGCTCCCTCCGACATGATGGACGGTCGCGTTGCCGCCATCCGCAAGGCTCTCGATGAAGCCGGCCTCATCAATGCCCCCATTCTTTCTTACGCCGCCAAGTTCGCTTCCGGATTCTATGGTCCGTTCCGCGAGGCCGCCGACTCCACGCCCCAGTTTGGCGACCGCCGCAGTTACCAGATGGACCCCGCCAACCTGCGCGAAGCCATGCGCGAAATCGAGCTCGACCTGGAGGAAGGCGCGGATATGGTCATGGTCAAGCCCGCCCTGCCTTATCTCGATGTCCTCGCCGCCGCCCGCGCCCGCTTCGAGGTGCCACTGGCGGCCTATCAGGTTTCCGGCGAGTACGCCATGATCGAGGCCGCCGCCCGCAACAACTGGATTGATCGCGAGCGCGTCATGATGGAATCACTCACTTGCATCCGCCGCGCCGGCGCCGACATTATTCTCACCTACTACGCCAAAGACGCCGCCCGCCTCCTCGGATAGAAGAGCCGGGCGGGGAAAAGGAAAGGCGGCCCCTCTTGGGCCGCCTTTTTTTGACCTCAAACGAACTTACCGTTGCGGTTGGGGAGGCGTCTCCGACATTGGCGGCTTTTGCTGCTGCGGCGGGGGCGTCTGCCGCGGCGGGGTTTGCGGATTTACATTGCCCTGTCCCGGCATGGTTTGCGGCTGGGTCGTGGCCGGCGTGCCGGGGTTTTCCGCGCCCGTCTGCCCGCTCAGCGAACTCACCGTGATGTGGTTTACTACCCGCTTGTTGCCGGCGTAGGAACCCGCTATGCGCTCCGCCGTTTGCTTCTGGTCGGGCGTGGCCACAGTGCCTGTCAGCTCAACGTTGGTGTCGGTGACATTGACCTGGATGTTACTTCCGGAAAGCGTGCCTTGCTGTTGCAGAGCATTCTGGATCTCAGACTGGATCTGGGTCGCGTTCTGCGTCGTGCCCATCTGATTGTTGCTTTCCGCGTTCGGAGTTTGCATGCCGGGCTGCGTCTGGCCAGGTTCAGCCTGTTTATTGCCCTGCTGGTTCTGGGTTTCAACGCCCTGCTGCGTCATGCCGGGCTGCGTCTGACCGGGCTGAGTCTGGGCCGTTCCAGGACTCTGCTGGGTCTGCGAGCCTGCCCCGGCTTCGGCGGAGCGGTTCTCCGTGCCTTGTTGGGCGTTGGGCGGTTCAGTGGTGCTACTCATGCTCCCCGGTTCCTGGTTTCCCTGCTGGACACCGGCCTGAGCTTCGGTGTTGCCCGCTTCGCTTCCCGCTGCGCTCGGCGCCGGAGCTTCTGCTGCTCCCGAAGTGGTCGGCGCCATCTTCGAATTCACCTTCAGTTTGGCGTGCACTTTCTTCACACCCGGAACTGACTTGGTCAGCTCTTCGGCATGTTTGCGGTCGGCTTTGGAAGCCACTGTCCCGCTCAGAGTGACCACGCCTTTCTTGGCTTCTACCTGCACCTCTTTCAGCGACGGCTCGGTGGAAAGCTTTTGCTGTACCTGCTGCGCCAGGGCGTCATTATCCGGAGTGTTGGCCGCTGAACTCGGCGAGGTCTGGTCCGGAGCGGTGGTCTGGCCCTGATCTGGAGCCGCGGTACTCGGGGGCGCCTGTGTGCTCGGCTGTTGTTGCGTGGTGGGCGGCTGGCTTGACGGATACTGGCCCGCCTGCGACCCGGTCTGCGCCAGACCATAGGTCGTAGCCACTGCCAGGCCCAGAGTTAACAGCAACGAATGCATTTTCATACAATCTTTTCTCCTGAAATTTTTGGCGATTGCGAGTCTCCGCTCGCGACGAAGGGAGCGCCAGGGTGGCTTCGGCCATCAGTTGATTCAGCTGTTGAGTTAGGTGCTGGAATGCGCCCAGGGTTTGCCCTTGCCGGCAAGGCCACTCTGCTTCGTGCCGGCCCGAGTTCCTAAAGAAAGCATGGTCATCATGAGCCGAGAAGCGGGCCATTCCCCGCAGAGTCGAAGGATCTTACCTTTTCAGCTGAACTCGCAAACGTCAATTCCCAAAGGTGCTATTGAACCGCTCTGTTTCCGAAATTAGACTTATTCTATGCACGCGCACAGCGGCCATACCCACGCCCACGAGCCCTCCCGCGTGCTGCGAATCTCGCTCGCTCTCACACTCGCTTACATCGTTCTGCTCATCGTTGCCGGGATTAAGGCCCATAGCTTGGCCCTGCTCTCCGAAGCTGGCCATAACGCCTCCGACTTCCTGGCCCTGCTGCTATCGCTGGGCGCTGTTTACCTGCAGCAGCGTCCGCCCAGCCCCACCAAGACCTATGGCTACTCGCGGGCCGGCGTGCTGGCGGCGTTCCTTAACGCCATGGGCCTGGTCGTCATCTCCTTTGTCATTTTTTATGAGGCCTTCCACCGCCTGTTCTTCCCGGCCGCCATTCATGCCCGAGTGATGATCTGGGTGGCCGCCCTGGGCGTGCTGCTGAATGGCGCGATCGCCTGGCTCCTCTACCGCAGCAGTCATGACTTGAATATCCGCAGCGCCTTCCTGCACGAGTTCGGCGACACACTCTCCACCGCCGCCGTGATCGCAGGCGGTTTCGCTATCCTGGCCACGGGCTATGCCTGGATTGACTCCGCCCTTTCCTTCGGCATAGGTGCGCTTATCCTCTGGTCAGCCGTCGGCATTGTCCGTGAGAGCTTGAATATTCTCCTGGAAGGCACTCCTCGCGGCATGGAACTGGAACACATCACCGCCGCTATTGCCGGCATTGACGGCGTCAACGATGTGCACGATCTGCATGTCTGGAGCATCGGCTCGGAAACCCACGCCCTCTCTTGTCACATCAGCATCGCTGACATTCCGCCCTCGGCTAGCGAGCGCATCCTGAACGAGGTCAAGGACAAGTTGCGCAACGACTTCCGCATCTATCACACCACCATCCAGTTCGAGCACGTGGTCTGTGACGTTGCCCATGGCTGTGTTGTCCCCACTTCCGGGCACGAACAGCCTGGCGAACCCGCCCCTTAGCCTGAGGACAAGTTCCTCACACTTCCCTGTGATCGTTGCATTTGACGTTCCGCCCCTGCGGGGCTACTCTACCCGCCTTAGGGGGTGCGCCATGCTCAAGGGCTTTCGGCAATTCGTGCTGCGGGGCAGCGTAGTGGATTTGGCTGTTGGCGTGGTCATCGGCGCCGCTTTCGGCACCGTGGTCACTTCGTTCGTTAAGGACCTGCTTACACCTTTTATTGCCGCCATAGTGGGCAAGCCAGACTTCGGTTCGCTCAGCTTTACCATCAATAACAGCACGTTCCTTTACGGCGATTTCATCAATGCCGCAATCTCTTTCGTGCTCATTGCCGCGGCGGTGTACTTCTTCGTGGTCACGCCTATCAATGCCCTGGTCTCCCGCGCGCGCAAGGAGCCGCCCGCCGATCCCACCACCAAGAAGTGCCCTGAGTGTCTGAGCGAAATTCCCATTGACGCGCGCCGCTGCGCCTTCTGCACCAGCGTGGTGGGAACTGAAGTCCGGGCAAAGGCGGTTTAGGCCAGTACGCGGCAATCACATTCAGCTCGGGCAGGGGCGAGCCCGACAGAGCGAATCCGAAACTTCAAGGGCTGAATGCTGATGCCTGATTGCTCCAGCCTCGGGCAACATTCCTAAGGCTTTGATTCTGTTGCTGTTGTGCCTCCAGGTACCTGCCACTTTTAGCCTTCCGAGCGGGTCAAAAACCACCTCCGTTGTGGTAAAATAGAACACGGGCCGAATTCCGCTAACTGCGTCTAATTTCAATAACTTGTATCAAATTCGGGGGAGGAAAATTCTTCTTCCCCGGGAGCCCGACTCGCGCGTTTATAAACGGAGCTGAATGGCCACCAAAGCAACTTCCCTCACTGACACTGCCGCTGCCGATTCTAAGCTGAAAAACGGCAAGCCTGCAGCCAATGGCAAGCCGAATGGCGCCAATGGAACGCACGACTACACCGCTGAGTCCATTAAGGTTCTGGGCGGGATGGAAGCGGTGCGCAAGCGCCCCGCTATGTACATCGGCTCGACGGGCGAGCTGGGTCTTCACCATCTGGTGTATGAAGTGGTGGACAACTCGGTGGATGAAGCCCTGGCCGGCTACGCCGAAAAGATTGACGCCACCATTCACGACGACAACTCCATCACGGTGGTGGACGACGGCCGCGGAATTCCCGTCGAAACCATGGATCTGGATGGCGAAAAGGTGCCCGCTGCCCAAGTAGTGATGACCAAGCTGCACGCCGGCGGCAAATTCGACAGCTCCACTTACAAAGTATCCGGCGGCCTGCACGGGGTGGGCGTCAGCTGCGTGAACGCGCTCAGCGAAGAACTGACCCTGGAAATCAAGCGCGACGGCTCCACCTGGGAGCAGACCTACTCCAAGGGCGAGCCTACCAGCAAGCTCAAGAAGATGGGCCCAGCCAAAAAGACTGGGACGAAGGTGCATTTCAAGCCCGATACCACCATCTTCTCCGTCACCGAGTACAACTTCGATACCCTGGCGCAGCGCCTGCGCGAGCTCGCCTTCCTCAACAAAGGCCTGCTGATTACATTGACCGACGAGCGCACCTCCGATCCCAAGACGGGCGAGGCCAAGAAGGCGGAATTCAAGTACAACGGCGGCATCGCGGAATTTATCAAGCATCTGAACAAGGGGAAGAGCGTGCTGCACGAGCGTCCCATCTACATGGAGGACGATCGCGACGGCGTACACATGGAGATCGGCCTGCAGTACAACGACGGCTACTCCGAATCCGTATTCAGCTTCGCCAACAACATCAACACGGTGGATGGCGGCACGCACCTGAGTGGTTTCCGTACCTCCCTGACCCGTACCATCAACTATGCCGGACAGCAACTAGGGCTGTTCAAGGACGTAAAGGAAAACCTGACCGGCGATGACGTGCGCGAAGGGCTGGTGGCGGTGATCAGCGTGAAGCTGCCGCAGCCGCAGTTCGAAGGCCAGACCAAGGGCAAACTGAATTCCGACATCGCCGGCGTTGTCCAGGCCTTCGTCAACGAGCGTCTGGGCGCCTTTTTTGAGCAAAACCAGCCGGTAGCCAAGCGCGTCATCAATAAAGCCATTGATGCCGCTCGCGCCCGCGAGGCTGCGCGCAAGGCGCGCGACCTTACCCGGCGCAAAGGCGCTCTCGATGGCGGCGGCCTGCCCGGCAAGCTGGCCGACTGCTCGGAGCGCGATCCCAACCGCTGCGAACTGTTTCTGGTGGAGGGCGAAAGCGCCGGCGGCACAGCGAAGCAGGGCCGCGACCGCCGCTTCCAGGCCATCCTGCCTCTAAAAGGCAAGATCCTGAACGTGGAGAAGGCGCGTTACGACAAGATGCTGGGCCACGAAGAAATCCGCGCCATGATCACGGCGCTTGGCACCGGCATCTCCAAGGAGGATTTTGACCCTGCCAAGCTGCGTTACGGCAAGGTCATTCTGATGACCGACGCCGACGTGGACGGTTCCCACATCCGCACCCTGCTGCTGACGTTCTTTTTCCGCCACATGCAGGAGCTGATCAAGCGCAACAACGTGTACATCGCCCAACCGCCCCTTTACGGAGTGAAGAAGGGCAAATCGCTGCAGTACATCAAAGACGACCGCGAGTTCGTGAAGGTCATGGTGAAGCGCGCGGCCGAGGGCCTGGTGGTGCGCTATGGGGATGGCGCCGCCCGTCTGGAAGGTGCTCCGCTCACCAAGTTCATGACCGTGCTCAACGAGTACCTGGTTTTCTTCGACAAGGTGGACAAGCGCCTGCGCGACGATAGGGTCACCGAGCTGCTGCCCAAGCTTGACCTGGCCAAGCGCACCGACTTTGAAGGCGAAAAGAAAGACGCGCCCAGGAAGCTGGAGAAGCTGGAGAGGGATCTGAAGAAAATCCAGAAGGAGCGCGCCTTCAAGAGCGTGGAGCTGCGTCACGATGACGAGCACAATATTTGGGAAGTGGCTTTCGTTAATTCCCAGGGCGCTGAGCACGTCATCAATTGGGAGCTGGCGTCCTCGCCCGAGTACCGCCAGATGATGGCCAAGTACAAGCAGATCGAAGCCAACATGGAGCCGCCTTTCGTCATTGAGACCCTGGCCAAGGCTGCCACCAACGGTGGCGAAGAGCTGAGCGACGCCGAGCGCGAGGAGCAGGAAAAAGCGCAGAAGAAGGCGCCCAAGGCCGCCAAGAAGAAAGCCGCCGAGCCAGAGGTGGTGGAGAAGACATCACCGCGCGAACTGTTTGAATATGTGCTTAACGAAGGCCGCAAGGATTTCACCATCCAACGCTACAAGGGACTGGGCGAGATGACCGCGGAGCAGCTCTGGCAGACCACCATGGATCCGGAGCGCCGCACCCTCCTCTCGGTGAAACTGGAAGACATTGCCGAGTGCGAGACCATCTTCACCACGCTGATGGGCGAAGACGTTGAGGCCCGCCGCAAGTTCATCGAGGACAATGCGCTCGACGTTAAAAACCTGGACATCTAACTTCATCCAGCTGAATTGTGGCTGGGGCGCCCCCGCCCGCGAAATCAGCCCTACAAGACTGGTCCGTCTTCTTGAACCGCATGAACCGATGGCCCGGGGTGGCTGAAAACCACCGCTGGCGCACGAAAACCACCACCCGGCAGCGCAATTTCCCTCTCGCGTAAACAGCCAGATCTCTGATAACTAAGCACTTAGCATAAGACTACGGGTTTGGCCCCTGTCCTGCATTAGCAGGGCTGGTTATGGAGTCCTCTGGCCGATTCGGTGGGAGGTGGGCCATGAAACGGTATCTGGCAAGTCTGACAGCGGTTCTAGCGGTAATGGCGACCACAGTGGTTTACGCCAGGGCGCAAGTACAGCCGGGAGTGGGGCGCGTGAGCCTTATCCACGGCGACGTAACTATGCAGCGCGGCGACTCCGGTGATTGGGTCAACGCCCGGCTGAACACCCCGCTGGTGGCCGGCGACAAGGTGGCCACCGGACCCGACGCACGAGCCGAGATTCAGCTCGACTATGCCGACGTTCTGCGCCTGGCCGATAATGCCAATGCCACCATCGCTGATCTTACCCGTGACCGCATGCAGGTGCAGGTGGGCCTGGGCCTGGCCGACTTCAGCCAATTGCGCGACAGCAATGCCAACATTGAAATTGACACGCCCAACGTGGCCATTCGGCCTCTGCGGCCGGGCGTGTACCGCATCCAGGTGAATTCTTCCACGGAAACAGAAGTGATCGTCCGCGAAGGTGAGGCGGAGGTCACTACACCTCAGGGCAGCACTCGTGTCCAAAGTGGGCAGCTCATTACGGTTGAGGGCACGACTAACCCTGAATATCAGACTGTCTCGGCGCCGGGAAAGGACGATTGGGACCGCTGGAACAGCGACCGCGACAGTCGGATAAGCCGTGCCGAAAGCTGGCGCTACACCAACCGTTACTACACCGGATCCCAAGATCTGGATGATTACGGTCACTGGGTTGATGTGCCCGATTACGGTCGGGTGTGGTCGCCAGCAGTCGGCCCGGGCTGGGCGCCCTATGGTGACGGCAACTGGGTCTGGGAGCCCTACTATGGCTGGACCTGGGTATCCTATGAGCCGTGGGGTTGGGCGCCTTATCACTACGGCCGCTGGTTCCTTTATGGCAGTTCCTGGTGCTGGTGGCCGGGACCGGTTTATGCCAGCTACTACCCGGTGTGGGCGCCGGCTTACGTCTCCTTCTTCGGATTTGGCTTCGGCGGTGGGTTTGGTTTCGGCGCGGGGTTTGGGTTCGGCAACATCGGCTGGCTGCCGATCGGACCGGGGGATTTCTACCACCCCTGGTACGGACGCGGCGTGAACATCGTGAACGTCACCAACATTTACAACTTTCGTGGCGGCTACGGCGGCCGCGGCGGTTTTGGGCCGCTGTATCGCGGGCCCCATGGCTACTCCAACCTGCGCGGAATTGAGAATAATCCGCGTCTGTTGAACGCGGTATCGCACATGCCTTCTCGCGACTTTGGCAGAATGCCAGTAAGGCACGCCGGTGGTATTGACGGCGCCACCTTCCGCCGGGGCGGCATGATGACTGGGCGCGTGCCTGTCGTTCCCGGGCGTGCCAGCCTGGGAACGCCGGCGCGTCCCGCCAATAACCGGATTGCGTCCAACCAGCACTTCTTCAGCCGCGGTGGCGGACGGCCGGCGGTACGGCCCGCGTCGTTCAACCACCAGGTGGGGCAGATGCAAAACATCATGCGCAACTCGACCCCGCACGTTACGTCTGAAGTGACCCGCTTGGGCATAGCGCGGCAGCAGCCCGGCGGAGCCACGAATACGCAAGCAGCCAGAGGCGGGCGTGGCGGCTCCTCAGCACAGCCGTTTGGCCGCAATGCTGCGACTCCAAGACAGAGTGCGCGCCAAGGCCAGGTCACGGACGGCCGCCAGGGATGGCAGAGGTTCGGCGGCAGTGTGGGACAGAACAATTCGCCGCGGGTGCAGAATGGCGGCAACCGCAACTTCGGACCGGCACAGGGCAATGCGAACCGGGCTGGCGGCCAGCAGCAAGCGCGGCCGGGATGGCATGGCTTCTCTAACGGCGGCGGTAACCAGGGCACTAATGGCGGACGGAACCAGGAACTCCGGCAGAGTCCCTCGCGGCCTGCCGGCAACTACGGCCAAGGCCAACGTGGCAACGGAAATCAAGACGGATACCGCCCGTTCTCGCAGTCCTCTGGTCAGGACCAATACCGCGGCGCGCCGAACAATAACGGATCTCGGGGCAACGGGCAGCCGTCCGGCCGTGGACCCGGACAGGCTTCACGGCAAGGCTGGCAGAGGTTTTCGGATGGCGGCGGTTCGGGGCGTCCGGCTCTGGACCTCCGGCAGCCGATCGTAACCCGTCGTCCATCGCCCAATTACGATTCGGGCGGCCGTTATAGCGGCAACAGCCCACGAGGCTCGTATCGCGAAAACTCGGGCGGGTATTACGGAGGCGGACGGCAGTCAGCCCCCACTCGGGAATACGGGGGCGCGGGCATGAGTCGCGGCGGATACGGCGGCTACAGTGATCGCGGCGGTTCCTCAGTCAACCGCGGGGGGTATTCGGGCGGTGGTGGTGGCCGGGGCGGATACTCCGGCGGTGGCCGCGGCGGGTATTCAGGCGGAGGTGGAGGGCGTGGCGGATACTCAGGCGGTGGTGGTGGCGGCCACTCTAGTGGTGGGGGTGGAGGCCATGCTGGCGGAGGAAGCCATGGCGGCGGATCACACCACTAAGTCTTAGTGAACGGCAAAAACAAAGGGCGGCGCGTGACAGCGCCGCTCTTGCTTTTAGTTGTCACCCGAGCTGGGGTTCTCCCGTTGGGACCCCCGGGTACAGCGTCAAGGCGTAGTTCTGCAGGCCGTGACCTTCGAGGTTACGAAAAGGAACCCCTAACCCCGGCACTGTTGATGACGCTGATAGGTCTTGCATCCTTACCCCTTTCCGGGCATCCTATGTCTAGCGATTGAACGGAAACGGTCTAAGCGCGTTCTGCCTGAAGCAGTAAGCTGCCGAAGCATTACCTGCCTTTAGTACTTTCTTGATTCAGCGCAAATTCAAAATAAGAGAGAAAAGCAACACCATGGAACAAGGTACGGTTAAGTGGTTCAACGATGCCAAGGGTTACGGATTCATCAGCCGGCAGAACGGCGAAGACGTGTTTGTGCACTTCTCGGCTATCCAGTCGAGCGGTTTTCGTAGCCTGCAGGAAGGCCAGCAGGTCCAATTCAGCGTGGTAAAGGGCCAGAAGGGCTGGCAGGCCGAGAACGTCCAGGTTCTCTGATCCCGGTGTCCTGAAGAACAGGGCGGCTTTGGCCGCCCCGTTTTTTTGCTCTGCTGACCGCCGCTCAAGAATCCGCGTATGATGGCCAAATCCCCCAGGCTGGAGATTGGTAAGGTGAGGAGAACTATGCCCAGCCAGAAATCTGCCCGCAAGCCCACGCTACAGCACGGCGATTCCATCAAAATTGTTCCCTTGCACGTTCCCGAGGAGGCGCGTAGACCCCTGGCAGCAGCGGCGGGTCCGCAACTCACCTACCGCAATGGGCCCCTGATCAAGGCTGCCGAGGTCTTCGTCATTTTTTGGGGCTCGGCCTGGCAGCAGGCGCCGCAAAGCGCGCAGATTTCCGAGATCAATCAGTTCTTCGATTTCGTCCTGACTAGCGCGCTCATGGACCAGTTGGCGGAGTACAGCGTGGCCGCACAGAACATCGGCCACGGCAAGCGCACCGGCAGCCTTACCATCACCACCCCGGCGGTTCCCTCCACCGTTCACGACAGCGCTATCCAGCAATTTTTGCAGCAGGAAATGGCCAATAATTCGGCGCTGCCCAAACCTGGCCCCAACGTGCTCTATTTTCTGTTTTTCCCGCCGGGGGTGAAAGTGGTGCAGGGCGGCAGCGCCTCCTGCCAGGCTTTCTGCGGCTATCACAACGACATTGGCGGAAATACGTTCTATGCGGTGATGCCTTACCCCAATTGCCAGGGCTGCACCGGAGGCATGGGCGTGTTCGACGCGCTCACCACCACCACTTCGCACGAACTATGCGAAGCCATCACGGACCCCGTTCCCGGGCAGGGCTGGTACGACGATGCTAACGGCGAGATTGGCGACATTTGCGCCTGGAAGACCAAGAAGCTGGGCAATTACACGGTGCAGTTGGAGTGGTCAAATAAGGCCAATGCGTGTGCGTGAGAAAGGCTGCACTTAGCAATTAGCATTGGTATTTAGCCCCTGAACTTCAAACTGGGTTTGCAATGGCCCTCGCTGGCTAAATGCTGAACCTCTAATTACTGATTGCTCCATGCTTCTGAGCCGACGTAACTGTCTGAAAACTATTGCGGCCACTACCCTGCTGCCAGGCTTGCGCTCGGCCCTGTTCGCGGCTGATGCGTCAAGTCCGGCTACGCGCCGCACTTCTGCCCTGGCGGAGTACGAGCGCCTGCGTTTCGGAGTCTCCTACCACTTCAGCATGAACACCTTCACCGGAAACGACTACGAAACCGGAGCCGTGCCGGCTTCCACCTACAATCCCACCCACTTGGACGTACGGCAGTGGATCCGCGTGGCTCGCAACCTGGGCGCGCGCTACGCCGTGCTGACCGCCAAGCACATGTCCGGTTTCTGCCTGTGGGACTCTAGAAGCTACGACTACGACGTGGCCGCCAGCGGCAACAAGACCGACGTGGTGGCAGAGTTTGTTGCGGCCTGCCATGAATACGGGTTGAGGCCGGGCTTTTACTACTGTATTCTCGACCCCCACAACGAAGGCAAGTTCGATTGGGACGCGCCCGTCGGCGACAAATATTACGCACTGATCAAGCAGCAGCTAACCGAACTGCACTCGCGTTACCGAAACACCTTTTACCAGCTGCTCGACATCACCTGGAAAATATCCCCACAACAGCGCTGGGAGCTGTACCGGCTGATCAAAAGCTACAGTCCGAATTGCATCGTCGTGATGAACCAGGCGTATTACCAGAGCCGGCGCAACCAGGGGCGCGTCTGCGAACCCGCCAGCTGGCCCACAGACGTCATCAACGGCGAAGACTGCCTGCCTCCGGTGGGCGGCCACTACCCGCGTGTGACGTTCGAAGGCAAGCAGTACTACATGCCCTTTGAAAGCTGGATTCCTACCGGTCCACCCTACAAACCGATGCCGCCTATGAATAGCTGGTTCTGGCGCCCGGGATTCAAGATGCAATCAGCCGAAGCGATTGCGCAGGATTATCGCGAGTGCATGGACCGCAATGCCAACTTGCTGCTGAACCTGTCGCCCGATACCACAGGACAGCTGCCCCCGGAGTCCGTAGCAACTTTGCAACAGTTGGCGGGGATGATTCGCAACTACCGCCCCGGTTGAGCAGTCATGGCCGGCAAGCGTTCCATGGCGGCACTGAGCATAGGTTGTGCGGGCGATAGTTCCTCAAATCAGTACTGCCGCGGCGTCGGTCGCACCAGCCACTTCAGGAACATATTTACCAGCATAAGAACGATGGCGCCGATGAAGGCCGCACCAAAGCTGGTTATGCGGAATCCTGGGACGAACGCCGAAGCCAGTTCCAGCATGAGGGCGTTGATAATGAACCAGAAGATGCCCAAGGTGAGGATAGTCAAGGGGAGGGTAATCAATTTGAGGAATAGCCCCAGGGTGGCGTTCACCAGGCCGATGACGATCACCGCCCACAATGCCGCTCCAAAGCCGCTGACATGGAAGCCAGGCACCACGTGGGCCACAATTAGTAGGGCCAGCGCGCTCAGCAGCCAATTAATGAGCAGGCGTAACATGGAGTAATTATGTAACGGTGTAATTGAGTAATCGGCAACTGCAAAGCTTCGCCTACATGCCACTGCTCACAAGGCTCAACCTCAACGCCCAATCAACTAATTACTAAATTACCCAATTACTCAGTGCGTGTCATCCCGCCATCACCACCGGACGCTGCAGCGGCCGCTTGGGGCCGCGCTTGCGTATCAGCAGCACGCGGATGCGTTCCAGCAGCTCCGCAGGCGCGTACATTCCCTTGGGCAGAAAGACGTCCGCCCGCGTGTCCCGGTCATAAATGCGGATCTTCCCCGAGAACAGGATGGTGGGAGTCTCCGGCGAAACGCTTTTGACCTCGTCAATCAGCCGCGTTCCGTCCACGCCCGGCATCACCAGGTCGGTGAGCACCAAATCCACGCCACCCTGCCGGAAATGCTGCAGCGCTTCCTGGGCATTGTTGCAGGCGATGACGCGATAGCCGCGCGTTTCCAGCATAACCTTGCGGATGGAAAGCGATTGTTCGTTGTCGTCTACGCAGAGAATGGTCCGTTTGGGCTTCATGGTCCTGTCTGAACTCTATTCGGAATCGGCGCTCGGCGTCATTGCTGACGGAGAACATCGGGCCGGCTGAACATCGTTGTCAACTGCGAACCTGGCTGTTGCGGGTGAACTGAATCCTAAAGGCGGGAACCTCACTTGTAAAGTGTCGCAGAAGACAATAGCAGGCGACGCGATGAATTTTATCTTTTATCCGGAGAAGAAATGAAAATCCGCGATTTTACTCTCTGCCGTGGGCAAGAAAGTCGCGCGCTTTTCACAGCATCACTTCGCCGCGCAAAACTTCCACCGCATTTCCACCGACGCGCACATTGACTACCCGGTTACCGTCCTTATCGGCGCGGACAAAAATGCGGCTGGGCCGCCCCATTTCAACTCCCTGCTCAATGAGCACGCGCTCGCCTGGCTTAGCCACGCCATGCGCCCCCATCCAGGCCGCCGCGCAACCTGCAGCCGACCCCGTGGCCGGGTCCTCGCCATTGTAGAAGAACATGCGCGCATGCAGGCGGGCGCTCCGGTCCACCGTTTCCCGGCAGACCAGATAGAAAAACTGCCCCCGGTTGCGCCGCAGGTATTCGGCTCCGCGCTGCCAATCCGCCTTCATTCGCTGCGCGGTGGCCAGGGAGCGCAGGGGAACGATGATGAAGGGCACGCCGGTAGAGACAGTTTGGATGGGCACGTCGTCGGCAATTTCCTCGGTGCGAACTCCAATGGCGTCGGCCACCGCTTTGCGGTCGTGAGTTTCGCCCAATTCCGGATCGCGCTGCCGCATTTCACCGAAGACCGGCTGGTCATCGTGAGCTTCAAAGCGCACCGGTATTTTGCCCACTTTAAGGTCAAGCGCCACCTCGGATGCACCGCTCGTTCCCCAGAGCACAAAAGCAGTGCCGAGCGTTGGATGGCCGGCAAACGGCAACTCCTCACTTACCGTGAAAATCCTTACGTGAACGCCCGTTCCCGCTGCACACCCGGGTCTCGAGGCAGGATGAAGGTGGTTTCCGACAGGTTCATTTCCTTGGCCACTGCCTGCATCTCTGTGTCACTCAGGCCGCGAGCGTCGGGAAAAACAGCCAGCGGATTGCCTTCCAACGGCTTGGCCGAGAAAACATCCATCTGCACCATGGGAAAATGCCGGACCTGCTGGCTCATGTCATCCCTCTCCTCACTTTGAACCTGCCATATGGATGTCCGCCACGGCCGATTGACACAATTTTCCGCGGCGCGTGGTATCTCTCGCAAGGAAACTGGCGGCGGCTGACTGAGCAGGAAACCGAACTACTTTGATATGTGCGGCACGGTCTATCCCTGCCGCGTTCTTGTGGGCCTGCTATTCACAGCGCAGCGCGATCATGGGGTCCACCTTGGTGGCGCGGCGCGCGGGAACATAGGAGGCAAGCAGCGCCACCAGCAGCAGCACCAAAGTGACACCGGCAAAAGTAAGGGGATCGGTGGCGCCCACTCCGTATAGCAAGCCCTTCATCAGGCGGGTAAGCGCGAGGGCGGCAATAATGCCCAATGCCGCTCCCAGACACGCCAGGCGGGTTCCCCAGGCGAGCACAAAGCGGAGCACATGGCGAGGCTGGGCGCCCAGCGCCATGCGAATGCCGATTTCGTGACGCTGCTGCGTGACCGCGTAGGCCAGCACACCGTAAATTCCGATGGCCGACAAGAAGAGCGCGAAACCGGCGAACAAACTCAGCAAGGAAGCATTGAACCTCGGGCCAGCGAGTGAAGAGGAGATCACCTGCGGCATGGTTGTAATGTTGGCCACTGCCAGGGTGGGGTCGAGGGAGTGGATTTGGGCCACGACCGCCGAGACCAAAGCGGCGGGATCGCCCGCCGTGCGCACCGCGAGATTCATGGAGCGAGCCACACCAATCACGTTTTCAACAGTCAGAGCGTCGCTGAGTTGCAGAAAAGGTGTGTAGATGTGGGGCTGGCGTGGCTGGTTGAGGGGACCGTCGTTGACATCGCCGACCACGCCCACTACCGTCATCCAGGGCTGATTTTCTTCATGGCGCAGACGTTTGCCGATGGGGTCCTGGCCGGGCCAATACTCCTCGGCCATGCCCTGGCTGATGATTACCACCGGAGGTGAATCGGGTCCGTCCTCCCGGTTAAACAGCCGCCCCGACAGCAGCGGGATGCGCATGGTCTGAAAGTAGCTGCCTAAGGTCCAGGTTTCGGCCACCGCCGGCGGCTTACCCACCTGCGGCCGGCCTTCCAGTTCAAGAGTGTGGAACACCGCCGCTTGCAGGGGCAGATCATCCGCCACACCGGCGGTCTTCACCCCTGGGAGGTTGGGAACCGCGTCGGCCAACCATTGATACAGGTTGCGGATTTGTTGAGCCCGAGGATAGGCCTGTACTGGAAGTGGAACCTCCATGGTGAGGACGTGGTCAGGCTCAAAGCCCAAGTCGGTGTGCAACAGCCTGGCAAAACTGCGTATCAGCAACCCGGCTCCGATGAGCAGAACCAGCGACAGTCCGAACTCGACGGCCACAAAGGCGTTTTGCAAACGGTGGTGGCTGCGGCCAGCGGTCCGGCTGCGACCGCCCTCCTGCAGCCCCTGCTGCAATTCGGAGCCGGCCGTGTGCCAGGCAGGCGCCAGGCCGAAGAGCAGGGCGGTCAGGCAGGAGATGCCGAACACAAACAACAGCACACCCCCGCTGAAGCCCACATTCTGAGGCAGGCGGATGTCCGACGGGGCCAGCGCCAAAAGCATGTTCTTGCCCCAAAAAGCCAGGAGGAGTCCCAATCCTCCGCCCAGCATCGAAAGCAGCAGGCTTTCCGTAAGCAGCTGCCGCAAAAGGCGGGACCGGGTGGCTCCCAGGGCCCGGCGTACCGCGATTTCCCGCTGCCGCGCCGCCGCCCGCGATACCAGCAGGGTGGCCACATTAGCGCAGGCGATCAGCAGCACCAGCCCGACTGCCGCTATCAGCACCAGCAGCAGCGGGCGCACCGGTCCCGTCACTTCCTCGCGCCAGGGGAACACCGGCACCCCCAGCCGCGCGCCATAGAAGTCCTTAAGGATATCCTGGGGATATTGCGCCTCGATGGCCGCTCCCAGCGCCTCTCCCTCGCTGCGCGCCTGCCGCAAAGTGACGCCCGGACGCAGGCGGGCCAATACGCTCAGGTCGTAGCGCAGGCCCCAGCCCTGCAACTCGGCGTGCGTGAATGCCATCGGCACCCACAGGGCCGCGGGCAGGAAGTTGGCCCGCGGGCCGGGCAAGGGCAACACGAAGTGTCTGGGCATCACGCCGATCACGGTGTATGGCTGGCGATCCAGGTCGATGGTTTCTCCCACGATGCCAGGCCGGCCGCCATAGCGGCGTTGCCACAGTCCATAGCTGAGCACGGCCACATTTTGCCCGGGAGCGTCTTCGTCTGGACGGAAGAATCGGCCCAGCACAGGCGCCACGCCCAGCATGGGAAAAATGGAGGCCGAAACCCGCGCTCCGGTAATGCGGTCGGGTTCGCTGTGGCCGGAGAGTTCAAATTCCTTGTCCTGGATAGCGCCGACCGACTCAAAGGATTTCTGCCCGCGCTGCACCAGGGTGAAATCGGGAGTAGAGAAAGGGATCTTAGGCGAACCGACTTGCGGCAGACCCTCATACAACATCATCAGCCGCGATGGATTTTTGAAGGGCAGGGGCTGCAGCAATACCGTGTTCACCACGCTGAACAGAGACGCGTTGGCCCCGATGCCCAGGGCCAAAGTCAGGACGGCAATAATGGTGAATCCCGGGTTCTTGCGCAGCATGCGCAACGCGTAGCGGATATCCTGGCCGCAGGTCTCGAGCCGATTCTCCCAGCCGATGCTGCGCACTTCCTCTTTGATCGCTTCGGGGCTGCCCAGTTCCAGCCGTGCCGTCCGCCGTGCCTGCTCTGCGCCCATCCCGTCGCGCAATTTGTCCGCGGCTGCGGCGTCCACATATCCCTGCAACTCCTCCTCTAGTTCCTTTTCTATTTCCTTTTTGCGGAGCAGTGCCCGCATCCCAGCGCCCAGGCTCCTCAGCACGCGCATTAGAGTTCTCCCGGCACAGTCGCCAGAATCCGGGCAATTGCCGCGGTTTGCGTTTCCCACTCCTGGGTTTCGCGTTTCAGCTTCTTCCGGCCCTGCTCGGTGAGCATGTAGTACTTGGCGCGCCGGTTATTCTCGCTGGTCTGCCACTCGGCTTTGATCAGTTCCCGGCGTTCCAGGCGGCGGAAGGCAGGGAACATCGAGCCCGGGTTGACCTGGAACACACCACGGCTGATCTGCTGGATGCGCAGGCCGATACCGTAGCCATGCAGGGGCTCCAGAGCAAGAGTCTTCAGGATGAGCATGTCCAGCGTGCCCTGAACCAGTTCGGTGGACTTCCCGCCCATAGGCTCCCCCTCCCTCTCCTCTAGATAATCAAGAGGTGACAATAGCCTCACCTCCGGCGGTTGTCAAGTTGAACAAACCAGGAGGGGTGTTTTATTCGTGTGCGATATGCCGGAAGGTGAGGTTAATGCGGGGCTGAATGACTCGTGGTTCCTTGGGCACTTCATGCTTAAAGTTCTTCTGGGTCTCCCCAGCCATAATAAGCAGGCTACCGGCAGGCAAACGTTCCGAAAAGGCTACAGGACCATCTTTACGCCTCAGTCGAAAAAGTCGTTCCGCGCCCAGGCTGAGGGAGGCGATTACAGATCCCATTTCGGGTTCTGCATCGGCGTGCAGGCCAACGCTGTCGTTGCCGTCGCGATAAAGATTGCAGAGCACGGCGTTGTAGCCGAGTAGCGGCAACGCCAAATTGCTGTAGGCGGAGGGCGGGGTGGCCTTTTCGATGCGAGCTTTCAGGGAAAGCAACTCCGGTATCCATGCCAGCGGCCTGTACTCCCGCCGGGAATAGGTGTAATCCGTGCCCGGATCGCCATAGTAAGCCTCGTCGCGCGGCACCGGATATCCGAAAGATGTATGCCGGCGTTTCCAGGCACACTTCTCCAGCAACGCAGTAAGAAAATTGTTTGATTCATCCAATGAAAGGAAGTCCGCCTCGTAATAGATTTCCGCTGCCGGAATATTGATCGCCTGCATAGGACAAACCGCAAATCTCCAGTTGCAATGATCCGCCAGCAACCCGCGGGCTGCCAAGCTCCGACCTAATTCGCAGTGCAGCACCGGCGCAAGCGCCAGCATCTAGTTTCTAGACTCAAAACCGGGAGGACCTGCATGCCCGACGTTTCGAAAATTACCGTTGAAGATTTGCGCAAGAGGATGGAAGCGGGTGAAGAATTCGTGTTTCTGGATGTACGCAACCCAGAAGCATGGGCGGAATCGGAGGCCATGGTGCCGAACGCCATCCGGGTTCCGCTGGATAATTTTGAACAACAACTGCCGCATATTCCGAAAAAGCAGAACATTGTCACTTATTGCACCTGACCAAACGAAGCCTCCAGCGCCAGTCTGGCGCAGAAGCTTCTGGAACGTGGGTACAAAAGGGTGTGGGCGCTAAAGGGCGGTTTCGATGCCTGGCGCAAGGCGGGCCTGCCTCTGGCTCCCAAGCAGCGAGCGGCATGACAAGGGTACGAGCCTAGGCCGCCTTTTTTTCCTCCGCCTTCTGTCTGGCCCAGCGGGCCCGTTGCGCGGCGGCAATCTTACGGCGTGCGGCCGCGCTCATGACCCGCGGTTTGGAACTTTGGGCTGACTTCCTTCTGGCCCAGCGAGCGCGCTGGGCGGCGGCCATACGGGCACGGGTGGCGGCGGAGAATCGCCCCCGTTTTGTGCCAGCGCCATGGCGGCTCGCGTTTCCATCCAGTCGTTCCAGCACTCCGATGGCTTCTTCCAGCCGTTGCACTTCCCGTTCGGCGCGATCGCGTTCCAACCGCAACTGTGCCAACACACGGTTCAAGTTAGGCATGTGCTCTCTCTCTAAAGTATGGTCAATTATGTGAAAACACTTGATTGTAGCAGGTAGACACTTTGTCCTTGAACCGCTCAGCTGCTGGATTGCCGCAGCCTATAGCTCTCTGGGCGTTGGTTGAGTCTCCGTGGTGAATCCCTCGACTCACTGAGTCGGGGCGCCGGCGTGCCGCTGGGCGATGGTAGACAGCATGCCATCGAGCGCTGCCCCCGCGTCCACCAGTTCCATCTTGACCGGGGCCACCGCCAGAGGCTGCAGTCGGGCAGCCAGGCTGCCCAGATTGATGGCGTCCTTCTCGGTGGTGATAAACCCGCCGCCTTGGCAGCGCTCACGCAACTGCAGCAGGTCGCGGATATCGGCTTCTGTGTAGGCGTGGTGATCGCCATAGGCCGCCTCCGCTGCGGGCTCGCATCCTGCGAACCGCAACTGCAGGAAAAACTGCTGGGGCCGCGCGATGGCGCAGAAGGCGACCGGGGTTGCCGGCGGATCGCGTAGCACAATGTCGCGACGGGTGCGCCAGACCAACGGATTCTCAAGGGGCAGGTCTTCCGGTTTCACCGCCGAGGAAAGCACTATTGCATCGGCGCGGCGCAGCGAGGTTAAAGGCTCGCGCAGGCGCCCAGCCGGCAGCAGGCGGTCGTGAAGGTCGTCGCCCGTGATCAGCACGATATCGAAGTCGCGCGCCAGGGCGCGGTGCTGAAAGCCGTCATCGAGCAGGTGCATGCGCGCTCCAAACTTCTGCTCCGCTGCTGCGCCGGCCGCGTAGCGGTCTTCGCCCACTACCACCGGCACCCTCAGGCGGCGTGCGATGAGCAGAGGCTCATCGCCAAACTGGCGTGGCGAGCCTTGCGGATCCACAAAAGCCACCCCTCGTGAGGACCGGCCGTATCCGCGGGAGAGTACGTCGAACTCTACCCCGCGAGCTTGGAGTAGCTGGCCGAGCATGATGACGAAAGGAGTTTTACCGGCGCCGCCCACGGACAAGTTGCCCACGCTGATGGCCGGACCCTGCAGGCGTCCAGCCCGCAACGTCCCGCGGTCATAGAGTGCGTTGCGTGCGCGCACCCCCGCCCCAAACAGCGCCGACAGCAGGCTCACGGCTGATCACCGGAATTGTGAGTAGAGACGCAGCTTGCTGCGTCTCTTTGGCCGCCCTGACTTACCTCGCCCAGCAGCTCTTGCAGCAGCCGCAAGGTGCGTTCTGTGGCGCCGCGGTGAGCTTGCAAAGTTTCCAGCGCCCGCTGGCCCATGAGCATGCGCTGGGCGTCATTTTCCGTCAGTTCCGTGAGCGCCAGCGGCAGTTCGGCTGGGCCCACGACGCGAACGGCTCCAGCCTCGCGGAACAGGTTCACGATGTCGCGGAAATTCTCCGTGTGGGGGCCTACCAGCACGGGAACGCCGTACCGCGCCGCCTCGAGGATATTGTGTCCCCCTCGTTCGACCAGGCTGCCGCCCACGAACGCCACAGTTGCCAAGGCGTAGAGCGAGGCCAGTTCTCCGACGCTGTCCAGCAGGAACACGCGCCCGGCGATGGGGAGCGAGGGCTGCCACTCGGAGCGCCGCCAGAAGCGAATCTCCAGGTCCGCAATGATGTTGGCCATGTGGTTGAAACGCTCAGGATGGCGGGGCGCCAGGATCATTACCGCCCGCTGGTGGCGCGCCAGCACAGTTTCGAAGGAGCGTAGCAGCAGGGGTTCTTCGCCCTCCATGGTGCTGCCGGCAATGATTACCGGGCTGGCCTCCTCAAGGTTAAGAGCGGAGCGCAACTGGTCAACAATCGGCGGCGGAGCAGGTGGGGGGACGTCAAATTTCAGGTTACCGGCCACCCGGACACGCTGGGAGAGTGCTCCGATGGCCAGCAATCGCTCCCGGTCCTGCTCGGTCTGGGCCAGCAGCAGGTCAACATTCTGCAGCACGCGCGCCAGCCAGCGCCGCACCCGCCGGTAACCAGGGAAAGAGCGGTCGGAAATGCGGGCGTTCACCACCGCGATTCGAGCGCCGCTATCGTGAGCCAGGCGTAAGAAATTGGGCCAGAACTCAGTTTCCGCAATCACCACCAGGGTGGGCTGCAGGGCACGCAGGTAAGGGCGAACAGCAAAAGCGAAATCCAGAGGAAAGTAGAAAACATTTTCCCCGCCAAAGCGCTGTCGGGCCAGTTTCTGGCCGGTATCGGTCACGGTGGAGACCACCACGCGCGCTTTCGGATGGCTGGCTCGCAGTTCGGCGACGAGGCCGCTAACGGCAAGCACCTCGCCCACGGAAACGGCATGCACCCAGAAGACCGGCGTACGGTGCCGGCGCAAATGTTCTGGTACGTTGCCCAGTCGCGCCCGCAGGCCGGCGCGATGCTTGCCATGGCGCAGCATCTGCACCACCCATACGGGTGCTCCCAGCAGCAGCCACAACGCCAAGCCCAAGGTGTAGAGAAGATACATGCAGTCTCGGCCATTGTAGTAGAGGAATCATCAGGAGTGGGCCACATCAGGCAGACGCAGAAGCCAGAGCCTGGCTAAGATCGGCGATGAGGTCATCCGCGTCTTCGATGCCCACCGAGTAGCGGACCAGCGCTTCGGGAATGCCCATGGCCGCGCGGTCGGCAGCGCTGACCTCCACATGGCTGGTGGTGGCCGGCGGGCCGACAATGGTCTCCACCGCACCCAGGTTGGCCGCGCGATGAACAAACCTCAATTGCGGAAGAAATTTCCTTACCTGCTCATAGCCGCCGCGGAGAGCGAAGCTGAGCATTCCGCCAAAGCCTCCCGGCATCTGCCTCTTGGCAATTTCGTGTTGCGGATGGCTGGCCAATCCAGGATAAAAGACCTGTTCTACGCTCGGTTGCGCTTCCAAAAAGTGCGCGATCTTCATGGCGCTGGCATTCTGGCGCTCCACGCGCAGAGCCAGGGTTTTCAACCCGCGTAACAGAAGGTACGCGGCGAACGGATCGAGTGCGGCGCCGGTAATTTCACGGTAATGGAAAATGGAACGAATCAGTTCCTGGCTACCACAAACAATTCCGCCTAGAGCATCAGCGTGCCCGCCGAGGTATTTCGACGCGCTATGAACCACCAGGTCGGAGCCAAGCTGCAGGGGATGCTGGTTCACGGGCGTGGCAAATGTGCTGTCGGTAACCACCACTGCTCCAGCTTCGTGCCCCTTGTGCGCGAGGCGCTCAATGTCAATCACCTTGAGCGTCGGATTGGTAGGCGTCTCCAAGTAGAGCAGTTTGCAGCCTTTCGCTATTTCCGCCTCGATGGCTGAAAAATCAGTAGTGTTGCAAAGACATGCGGCCACATTGATTTGGGGCAGGAATTCGCGGAAGAGCTGATTGGCGCCTCCGTATGTGTCTTTGACCGTGACGATGCGGTTGCCGGGCCGCACCAGGCTGAAGATGGTGTTGCTGATGGCCGCCATGCCGCTAGCGGTGCTGGTGGCCGCTTCGGCACCTTCCAGAGCGCGCACTTTTTCTTCCAGTGCCGCCACCGTGGGATTGGTGTTGCGGCTGTAGATGTGGCCCTGCTTTTGCCCGAGCGCCACCTGCTGCCAGTCATCCAGATCCTGGTAGCCGAAGGCCACGCTCTGCGCAATTGGCACCTGGGTCGCACCCTGTAGCAACGACTGTTCCTCCCCCGCCCATACGGTCTGGGTAGCAAGTTTGGCGTTGCGTGTGTCTCTCGTCATGCCCACTCTCCTTTTCGCACATTTAGAGCATCTGAACCGCACCGCCGGCCCGCAGTTTCCTCTCGAAGTCAGCCATACGTTGTGTCCATCCCGCGTTGCGGCGGATAATCAGAACATGAAAGCTCCGGTTCCCGGTCGTCTCTTGTTACTCGCCCTGGCCCTGGTGTTATTTTCCGTTCCGGCGCTTGCCTCCAAGGACTACAAAGCGCCCGCGATCAAGCCGGCCCAGACGTATCCCGCACACGAAGAGCACGGCAATGAGCACGTGACCATCGCGGTTGAGCCCTACGACACGGCGGAAAAGCAAAAGATTTTTCCAGTGGACTTCCGCTCCCATGGACTGCTGCCGGTGCTGCTGGTCATTACCAACGATGGCGACCAGCCCATCTCCCTCACCGACATGCAGATTCAGTTCATCACCGGCGAACGCGACAAGCTCACTCCTGCCAGTTCAGACGACATTTATCGCCGCCTCTCCAACCCACGCGCCACCGACCGACCGACCATTCCTCTGCCCATTCCCCGCCGCAAAGTTAAAGGTACGGTGAGCCCCAAGACGATGGACCAAATCCAGAGTTCACAGTTTGCTGCCAAAGCAATCGAGCCGCACAGTACGCGCTCCGGGTTCCTGTTCTTCGATGTGCAGGGGCTGGCCCGCCTGGCCGGCACACATGTCCTGTTCACCAGGCTACACAACGCCCAGGGACATGACCTCATGTTCTTTGAAGTTCCGCTGGACAGGTATTTCGGGGCGCGAGCAGGCTCGCCGTAGGAGGCCATCGCGCACTCTCAAAGCTCAACTACGGAGTCGCCTGCTGCATCAGGCTCTGGAGCGTCTGGCGGGTTTCCCTTACCGCGGGGAGGCGGGTACGGGAATTTTCAAAGTAGGAGAGGAAATCCTGGTATTCGTTGATGGCCAACTCCTGTTTGCCGGTGCGCTGGTAAAGCTCGCCCAGCGAACGATGGGCCAGAATGGTGAATGCCGGCAGGCGCTGCAGAACCAAGCCATAGTTGGCGAGGTTGCGTTCCTCCATAATCGCGAGGCGAAATTCTTGCTCGGCAGCCGCGTAGTCGCCGGTCAATAGATGCGCCCTCCCCCGGGTATAAAGCACGCCGGGGTTGAGGTAGTCGGGGAATCCAGCCAGGCTACTCACCGCCGCCTGCCCATCCCTGCGCAGGTCTGCCACTGAAGCGGCGATCAGGGCACGGCGGAACTCCCGGCTGCGCGCGCTCTCCCACGGGTGAGTGGCGGTATATCGGTGCAGGGCGTCTTCCTCCCCGGCCTTGTTGCTAGTGACAGCTTGCAGAAAGGCGACGCTCGGGGCTTCCTCGCCATCCAGGGCCTGTTGTTGGGCAAAAGCAAGTGCGCTAGGCGCTTGGTCGAGCATGACCGCGAGGGAAGCGTAGTTCAACAGCAACGTCCCGGCGGTGCGCTTCTCGCCCGCGCGCGCCAACTGCTTAATGGCCTTGCCATAATTCCCCAGCGCGCCCTCGAAATCTCCGTGCGCCAACTGCAGTTGCGCCCCAATCGCAGGTACGTACAGTTTGTGGAGCGGTGTGGCGTGCTCTGCGAAGCTTCCCAGGGCGGCATTGGCCATGTCGAATTTCTTCTGGTCAGCATAGACGATGGCCAGCTTGAGGTAATCCACATAGTCGGAGAAATCGGGCCTTATTTCCAGGACCTTGCGGTAAGCGGCTACTGCCTCGTCATGGCGCCCGGCGATAAACAATATGTCGCCCCGGCTGTCCATCGGGTTCGGGTCGGTGGGCCGCAGCGCGGCGTATCGGTCATTGTCCTGCAGCGCCCCCGCCAAGTCTCCGGAAATCGCCAAGGTGTAGCTTTCCACGTTCAAGAGAGTCTCGGCCTTGGGGTCGATTTGCAACCCCTCGCGCAACACCCGCAACGAGTCCTGAGCCCGGCCAGCTCCCGTCAGAGTTTGCGCCAGCACACCTCGGTTCTCACTGTCGTGCGGGAACTCCGCTAGCAGTTTTTGCAGGGAGGAGATAAGCGCGTCGGAGTCGCCGCTCTGCCGAGCTTTGCGCGACTGATAAACCATCTGTTCATAGCGCGGCAGTCGGGACTGCATGCCGTCGAGCTGCTGCTGAATTGCATCGGCTTGGCGCAGGTCTCCTTCAAATTCGTACTGCGAAGCTAGCGACATGTATGCCAAGGCGAACTGGGGATCGAGGCGCACTGCCTCTTTCAACTCTCGTATGGCGTCCGCCACCAGAAATCGGCGGCCATAGTCAACTCCCATCTGGTAATGATGGTAGGCTTCCACATTGGAGGTGGCGGTCTGTTCAATTGCCGGAGCTTTCGCCGGCAGGGTTTCGGCGGGAAGAAAATTGCGCGCGATCCGGTCGGTGAGCCGGTCCACCAAGCTGAAGATGCTTTGCAGGTCCCGGCCCTCGAGCTTGTCGGAAAAGAGAATCTGGCCGGTGGCGGTGTCCTGCACCCGCAAATCGAGACGCAGCTGCGTGGGCCCAATCTTGAGCAGGGCGCCGGTGATGTATGCCTGAGCACCCACGTCGCGCGCCACGCTCTGCGCCTGCGCTGGGTCGAGCGGGCCGTTGCCCGAGTTGACCCGCCTGACTGCCCCCAACACGCGGTCGGTGGAGAGCACCTCCAGTCCTTTGACCTGTGCCAGATTGGTGGTCAACATGTCTGTAAGGCCGCTGTCCAGCCAGTTAAGTGCCGGATCCTGCGAAAGATTGGAGAAGTAGAGTACGGCCAGCACCTGATGCGGGTTGGCGGCCGGCTTCAGGGCGGCCCGGCGGCGAGCCATCCACAGGCTGTCTGCGGCAAAGACCGCCAGTGCGATAGCGGCGACGGCCACTATCAGCCATTTTCCCCGGGCCATAACTGGAACGTTGCCCGGTGAAACGGACGCAGTCGAGGAGGCTGGCTTCGGCCCGGAGGCGAGTGCTGGCGGAGCCGACTCGCCGAGGGTGGCGAGCTCCGTAGGTTCGCTGGCCTGCAACGCGTGTCCCGATTCCGTATCGCGTTTCAGGCGGGCGAGGTCGGCTCGCAGGTCGGAGGCGGTTTGATAGCGCAGGCGGCGGTCCTTCTCGAGGGCCTTGGTGATGATTTCATCGAGTTGCGGCGGCACATCGGGGTTCAGGCGCAGCGGATCTGTGGGGATGCGGTTGAGAATGGCGTCAAAAATTACGGCCGAGGTGTGACCCCGGAAGGGCAAGGTGCCGGTGGCCATTTCGTACAGCACGGCCCCGAAGGAGAACAAGTCTGTGCGCGCGTCCAGTTCTTCACCCCGAGCCTGTTCGGGCGACATGTAAGCCACGGTTCCGACGGCGGTGCCGGGGCTGGTCAGCATTTCATCCGTGGTGCCCACCGTGGCGGCGGCTACAGCCTCGGCCACGGTCCGCCGGGGGACCGCCAGTTTGGCCAGGCCGAAATCGAGAATTTTCGCTTGGCCTCGGTCGGTAACAAAAATATTCGCCGGCTTAATATCGCGATGGATGATGCCTTGGGTGTGCGCCGCCTCCAAGGCGTCCGCCATCTGAATGCCCAGTTCAACCAAGGCTGCCGCCTTCATAGGCCGTCCTAGGACCAGGTGGGCAAGGGTACAGCCCTGCAGGTACTGCATGGCGATGAAGGGCTGGCCGGCGTGTTCGCCGATTTCGTAAATAGTGCAGATATTGGGATGGTCGAGCGCCGAGGCGGCGCGCGCTTCCCGCTGAAAACGCTCCAGCGCTTGCGGGTCGCGGGCCAGTTCCTCGGGCAGGAACTTCAGGGCGACCATGCGTCCGAGGAGTTTGTCCTCGGCCTTGTAAACCACGCCCATGCCGCCGCCGCCGAGCTTTTCCAGAATGCGGTAGTGAGAAACCGTGTCGCCGAGCACCTCAGCCGCCTTTCAGCGCCATCCTAAGGCGGCGGCTGCAGCCCGTCAATGCAAGCCCATTTCGGGAGAACTGAGCTGCTGCGGCGGGCTTAGCGGCAGAATTTTTCGTATTGCTGCAGGATGTAGGGATCGGTCATGCCCGCGATGTAATCGCAGACTACACGCTGCAAGGGCTCGGAACTGGCCTTCTCCCGGTAATTGGCGGGAAGGGCCGAGGGATTCCGCATCCAATAATCGAAAAGCTCGCCGACCACGCGCTCGGCGTCTGCTTTTTCCGGTTCCAGCTCAGGGCTGTAGTAAAGGTTTTGATAGAGGAACTCTTTTGCCTGGCGCCGCTCGCCGTCCGCTTGCGGGCTGAAAGCCGCCAGACGCTGGGCATGGGTACGTACAGCATCCAAGGTAGAAACGCCCGCATTGTGCAGGCGGCGGCCGGTGTTGGAGATCAAGTCGGTCACCAGGCGGTTGAGCATGCCCTTCAGCGCCTCATTGAACTTCAGTTTGTCAGGGGCATCGGGATAGGAGCGCTCGGCGTCGCGATAAAAGAACTCGAACACCGGCACGCCGGCGCGAATCTGCTCCAGGGAGAGGATGTGCGCCTCGAAGCCGTCGTCGAGGTCGGCGGTGTCGTAGGCGATCTCGTCGGTCAGGTCAATGAGCTGGGCTTCGAGCGGCGGGCGCTGGTCCAGTAGGTACTCGGCGAGCTGCGGGTATTCCGCCGGGTTGTAATCGCGCGAGTGCTTGATGATGCCTTCGCGCACCTCGAAAGTCAGGTTGAGCCCGCGGAAGGCGGCGTAACGCTGCTCGAAATCCTCCACAATGCGCAGGGCGTGCAGGTTGTGGTCGAAGAAGTCGCCTTGGGCACGCATGGCGGCGTCGAGCGCCTTCTCGCCGGCGTGGCCGAACGGTGGATGGCCGATGTCGTGCACCAGAGCCAGCGCCTCCACCAGGTCCACGTTGAGCCCCAGTTGGGCCGCGATGGTGCGCGAAATCTGTCCTACCTCGATCGTGTGCGTCAGACGGTTGCGGAAGTGGTCGGAAAAGCGACGCGTGAATACCTGCGTCTTGGCCTCCAGACGGCGAAAGGCGCGGGAGTGGATGACCCGGTCGCGATCGCGCTGGAAGGGATTGCGATAGGGATGTGGCGGCTCCGGACGGCGCCTTCCGCGCGAATCCTCCGCCCGCACCGCGTAGTCAGCCAGCATAGAACCATTTCACCATAAAGAGCGCGAAGGGAAGAAATGCATGATTGAGGATTGACGAATGAAAGCCGGCTTGCGTGGCTACATTGTTCACGTGCCATGCCCCGCAACTGTCGTGGAGTGTCAGGTTCTCAGCTTGCGCATTCGGGAGGCAGTCAGCAAAAACCGAAAACAGCCAAACAAAAAGGCCGCGCGCAAGCCCGGCCTTCATTCGTCAATCATCAATCTTAAAATCTGCAGCTACTTTTGCTGCTGTCCCATAGCGCTTTCGCGGGCCAGCTTAACCTTGGCCGCATCCAACTTCTTTTGCGTCTTGGCCACGCTATCCTGATCCACTTCGGCGGGCACGGTCTTGGCCCATTCCTCGAGGGCTC
The DNA here is from genome assembly GCA_035496875.1 of Terriglobales bacterium. Lineage (GTDB taxonomy): Bacteria > Acidobacteriota > Terriglobia > Terriglobales > Acidobacteriaceae > JAICWP01. Next base: position 42,314 of record DATJEH010000156.1, read on the forward strand.
GTTCCCAGTGGGCAGCAGCCTGTTTCAGATGCCCGGTTTTCTGGTACAGATCGCCCAAATGTTCCTGCACGGTGGGATCGCTGGCCATGTGCTGGGAAGCCTTACGGAGCTGCTCTTCTGCCATGTCGTAGTTGCCCATCTTGAAGTAGGCCCAGCCCAGCGAATCAAGGTAAGCGCCGTTTGCGGGATCAAGCTGCACCGCGCGTTTGATATAACCCAGCGCTTCTTCCACGTGACTCCCATGGTCCGCCATCATGTAGCCCAGGTAATTCAGGGTCATGGCGTTCTGGGAATCGATGGCTAGCACCTGGCGGAAAAGCTGTTCCGCCTGATCGTATTTCTTTTGCCGCTCATAGATGGAGCCGTGCAGGAAAAGCGCGTATTCCTTATCGTCCGCCTTCTTGGAAAGCTGAGTAGCCTTTTCAATCGCCTGTTCGGCATCGGGCCAGCGCTTCAGCCGGCTGTACATCTGGGCGAGCGCAATGTAGATCTCGCGGTCGGCCGGCGTGCCCTTGAGCATGGATCGTACATCGGCCAGCGCCTGGTCGGGCTGGCCCTGGTCGGCTAGTTGGGAATCGAGCACCAACCTGAGATCCCGGTCCTGCGGCAGGCGGGTGGAAGCCTCCTTGGCGACGGCGGTAGCCTGCTGCCACTGCTTGGCGTCGCGGTAGGTGTCGATCATCTCCTGATAGGCGCGCTTCGCGTTGTCGTCCCCCAGGGGAAGCATCTTGCGGAAGGTCTCAATAGCTAAGGGAACATTGTTCTGGTCACGGTAAACGCTCCCCAGCCGTTCCACGAAGATGGCGCGGTTATTGCGCTCACCGCTACTGTAATTCCCGTCCGGCTTTTCGGTTTTCTTGAGCAGGTCCTGTAACACCTGAGCGGCATCGTCATAGCGGCCCTGAATCTCGTAAATCACCGCCGTGCGGTAGGGCACTTCTACCGAATCCTGCACCATGGAGGAAGCCTTCTGCAGGCTGTCCAGCGCCTCATTAAACTGACCCGTCCGGCGGTAGATGTCGGACATGTTCAGGTAGGTCTGTGGGTCTTCTGGATTGGCGTCGGCGATAGTCTTGTATTCCGAGAGAGCGGCATCAAGCTGGCCATCATTGAGCAGGTTCTGCGCCAGCCCGCGCATGGCGTCAAGGTTGTCGTGATCGAGCGCAACCGCTTTGCGGTACGCGGTGATCGCGTTCTTGAAGTCTTTTTGTTCTTCGTAGGTGTAGCCCAGAGCCGAGTACAGCTTAGCCGAGCGCTCGCTCTCCGGAATCGAGCTCAGGGTCTGGATAGCGCGGTTGGCATCACCCTCGTCGTTGTACAGGTAAGCCAGGGTGGTAAGGGCCTCTTCTGAATCCGGCTGCAGCTTGATTGCGGTCTTGAACTCGCTCTCCGCCTTTACCATGTCGTTGTCCAGGCGGTAGAGGCGACCAAGCAGCAAGTGGCCCTCGACGTTATTGGGTTCGAGCTTGACAATTTCCTGGTACTGCTCGATGGCCAACTTGAGCACGTTCTGCGACTGGGTTCCGGACTGCATGTCGCCCAGCGAACGTAGGTAAATTCGCCCTAGCAGCTTGTGCGCCGCCAAGTTGTTGGGGTCGCGCTTTAGCAGGTCCTGGGCCTCCAGGACGGCATCCCGTATGCGGCCGGTTTTCCAGTAGAGCTCCGCCAGACCGTTGTTGAGGTATTCCGAACTGGGGTCGTCGCTAATGGCCGCGCGGTACTCGTCAATGGCCTTGTTCGCCAAGTCGCTGCGCCCGTAACTCTGAACCAGTTCCTCGTAAATATGAGCCATGGAATAGTGGTAGTAAGCAGCAGCACGGTCCGGCTTAGAAGGGGTCGTATTGGCCGGAGCACCGCTCGGGGTGCTTTCGCTGGCCGCTTTGGCCGCCGGTGTTTGCGATGAAGGGGCGCTCTTCTGCTGGGCAGCGGCCGCAGCTGCCAGCAGAAACACGACAGAAACACCTATACACTTTTTCATGAGATCCTTACGACCCGAGCCTGCGCACAGACTTTGGATGCTAAGCCACTCCGGCGGGTGCGTCACTATTTTACCCGTAAACAGGCCAGGAAGTTGCGAAAGTGGGGTAGAACCGGGAGTTGCACGGTCTCCGATTGGACAGGTCCTTTTGGATGTATGAAAGTAGCTGAAGTCTGTAGTTGCCTCGGCTCCGCTTAGCCAACTGCCATCACTAACTAATTTCTTTTCAGTGCCTAAAGTGCCGCACGCTAGTAAAGATCATGGCCAGGCCCAGGCGGTTGGCCGCGTCAATCACCTCCTGGTCGCGCACCGAGCCTCCAGGTTGGATGATGGCCGTGGCGCCTGCCTTCGCGATCTCTTCCACCCCGTCCGGAAATGGGAAGAACGCATCGGATGCGGCGACTGTACCTTTCAGGGGCAGCACGGCCTTCATCGCGCCAATTTTGCAGGAATCTACCCGACTCATCTGTCCCGCCCCGACGCCTACCGTCTGGCCATCTCGGGCGTAAAGAATGGCGTTTGATTTCACATGTTTGCAGACCTTCCAGGCAAACAGCAGAGCGCGCTTCTCTTCCGGGGTGGGCTGGCGGGTGGTAACCACCTTCAGGTCGGCCTCGGTAAGGGGGCGGATATCATTGTCCTGCAGTAGGATACCGCCGGAGACGTTCTTCAGCACCCAGTTCTGGGGCGCGTGCTTCACCTCGACCAGGCGCAAGTTCTTCTTGCTCGCGAACTTCTCCAGCGCCATCGGCTCAAACGATGGCGCGACGATGGCTTCCACGAAGAGCTTGGCCATTTCCGCCGCCGCCTCGGCGTCCACCGGGCAATTCACGCCGATGACGCTGCCGAACGCGGAAACCGGATCAGCTTCGAGCGCCCGCTTATAGGCCTCCGCGAGTGTGTTCCCAATGGCGGCGCCACAGGGATTAGTGTGCTTGATGATGGCGCACATGGTCTCGCTGAAGTCCTGGGCCAGCTCCCAGGCCGCTTGCAGGTCCACTATGTTGTTGTACGAGAGTTCCTTGCCCTGAAGTTGGCGCCCGTTCGCCACCCCCGTGCCCGAGCCGTCGCTATACATAGCAGCCTTCTGGTGCGGGTTTTCCCCGTAGCGCAAATCCATGGCTTTGTAGAAGGAAAGGCGCAGGTTGGGGGGGAAGCTCGAGGGCTCCGAGGCCAGGCTAAAGCGCCCGTTCAGGCTGACGCGCTCCAGTGTGGAGGCGATGGCGGAATCGTAGGCAGCCGTGGTGGCGAATGCCTTCTGCGCCAGGCGCCACTTGGTTTCCAGAGAGAGATTGCCGCCGGTACGGGACATTTCGTCGGCGATGGCGGCATAGTCAGCGGGCGCGGTCACCACCGCAACGTCGTGAAAATTCTTCGCGGCCGAGCGGATCATGGAGGGGCCTCCGATATCAATGTTCTCGATCAGTTCCTCGAAGGGTACGCCGGGCTTAGCCGCGGTCTTCTCGAAGGCGTAGAGGTTCACCACCACCATGTCAATGGGTGCTATGCCGTGCTCGGCCACGGCGGCCTGATGCTCGGGCTTGGTCCGCATGTGCAGAATGCCGCCATGCACTTTGGGGTGAAGGGTCTTAACCCGGCCGTCGAGCATTTCTGGAAAGCCAGTGAGCTCGGAGATATCCTTCACCGCCACGCCGGAATCGCGCAGCAGGCGGGCGGTGCCGCCGGTCGAGATAAGCTCCACGCCCAGACCTGCCAGCCGGCGGGCGAACTCGACCAGTCCGGTTTTATCGGTGACGCTCAGGATTGCGCGCTGAATTTTGTCCATGGAACCTCAACGAGAAATTGTAATTGGATAATTTGCAATTGAGTAATTCGGAGCGATTCGCAACGATGCTATTCAAATCCATGTTAGTCGCGGAGCGACGCGCATCACAAGAGAGCAAGAATTTTGTGAGGGTGCAGCGGAATTGGTGCAAGGCGGGCCGACGGTGCTGTCAGGTCGTCCCCACCGAGATCGCCTTTTAATTCCCGGCAGGCGGTGCAACCCTGTGCGGTGCTACAGCAGGGAACCACAGACCTAACCTAATGCGTGGGATGGGCATGCTAATGTTTTCCATAAAGACTCACCCTGGATGGATTGTATGCAGTTTGGCTGGTGGGGGATGATAGCTGCTCTTGCGCTGCTGCCTACCCCTGCAACTCGGCACAAGCAACACCCGCAAAAGAAGCTGACGGTATCTGCGAGTGTTTCGAATAGCGATGCGCGCAAATTATTTGACGCCGGGCTGACTGCGTTTGAGAACGAACACCCTGAGGTGGCGTTGGACGACTGGCGCCATTCGGCACGAAAGGATCCCCGATCTCCCCTGGCCCACCTGTTCATTTCACTGGCAACCACGGATCCGCAAGAGCAAAAAAAAGAGCGGCGCAGCGCCCAGGCGCTTGCGGCCAGAGCCACAAAGCGTGACCGGCTCTTAGTGCGGTGGTTCTCCGGCATGGAAGAGGAACAATATGTTCCAGCCATAACAGCCATGAATGACCTGTTGGCCTCCTACCCCAATGACAAACATGTTGCGTTCCTTGCCGGCCGCTGGCTAAGCAGCCAGGAGCAATACGAGGCAAGCGCCAAGCTGCTGCGGCATGCTACGGAACTCGACGACAATTACGCCGCTGCCTGGAACCAGCTTGCCTACTGCTATGCATACACCGATGATTTCAGCCATGCATTCGCCGCCATGGAACGGTACACCGCCCTTTTGCCCAAGGACCCCAATCCGCAGGATTCGTACGCAGAAATCCTGCGCATGGCAGGCAACTTCCGCGACGCGCTGGGGCATTACCGACGGGCGCTCCAGATTGACCCCACATTCCAGGCTTCCCAGGAGGGAATTGCCGACACTTACGCCCTCATGGGGGAGGAAGCTACAGCGCGGGCGGAATACGACAAAGCCGTCCGCCAAGCCAATACCCGCTCGGACCAGGTACGTTATGCGATGCAATCTGCACTCACCTACGTGCGAGAAAGGAAGGATAGGCGAAGTATTGCGGCACTGGATTCAGCGGCGAACCAGGCCCACGATGCTCACTTGCCGCTTCTGGAGTCGGAGGCGTACCGCGACATGGCGCTCATTGAGCGCGACAACCAGCAAAGCCTCCGTTTTTTGGACAAAGCTTCCGCCGCTCTCGCGACATCCTCCGACACGTCGGGTCCGGAGTTTCACCAGGAGCGTGCGGAGGTACTGCGGGTTCGGGCGGTGCGGACGGCTGCGGCCGGCAACGGCGCCGCCGCGGACCAGGCGCTCAAAGAACTTGAGCAGCTCATGAAGGGTGCGCGCGGTTCCGCTTTGAGCCGCTCTTACGCCGGTGCTATGGGTGGCGTTCTTACGGTGGGACAAAAGTACGCGCAAGCTATTCCCTATTTGGAGGAGGATAGCGGCAATCCTCTCTCCATGCGAGATCTCATCACCGCTTACACAGACGCAGGATCGGCTGACCGAGCTCATGTTTTGGAGCTCAAGCTGGCGGCCCTCAATCAGCCTACGGCGGAACAGGCTCTGGTCGTTCCCGAGTTACGGTCGAAGCTTGCCGCGATCAAAGAGAAGCGCAGCTGGTTGCGCAGGTTGACAGGTAAGAACTAACGGCCCGAATTGCTCGAGCGGCCGTGTTCTAATTTCCCTACCTAAGCAAATTTCACCCCCTGCGCCGGCAAAGGCTGTGTCCGGGCAGTCAACTCTTAGCCGGGGGAACGCCTTCGCCGCCGTTGGTATTCTGACAGGCATCAATGTAGAGTTCTGTGCCCCGGGCACCAAGGTGGGCGTGTCAGGAAAACTGGCTAAAATCAGCCTCGCGCTCCGCACAGAACCGGTACGGACGTGATTACTGATCAGAGAACCCCGACTAAACCTTGGCTTTGGCCTTGAGGCGAACCTGGCCTCCATCCATTTCCACAGAATATTCCACGGAATGGCAGCCGTACTGCTTGCGGATCTGGTCGGTCTTGGTCTGCACGAATTTTTCAAAGGAATCCAGGTTGCCGCCTTTGGAGACGTCCTCGCCCGCTTTTCTCTTGGCTTCCAGCAGGGCGTCAAACAGCTTCTGAACTTTTTCCCGTTCGCTGCCCACGTCCGAACACTGCACCGTAAAGGGATGAAGGGTAGGGTGGTGGGTCGCCGGTTTTTCCTGTTCAAAAACGCGCACTCCCTGGACGGAGAGCAAAGCATCCTGCGGGCGGCGGTAACCCTCCTCGCGAATGCGGGTCTTCTTGCGCCACAAGTCGCTGAGCAGGGCGTAGCGCTGGGTGAGCTCGTTGTAGCGGTAACGCTGGGCGAAGTTCATGCGCTGGCCGTCGGAGTAGCCGTCGCTGAGCTTGCGGATGGTGTTGCTGACGCGCCACTCGGTGTCGGCAGGAGGGCGCTTGGTAGGATTGTTGAAATAGATTTCGTATTCGATTTTGAGGCGGCGCAGATTCGTTTCCAGCGCGTTCAGTTCTTCGTCAACCGTCACCAATCACCTCAACGGCGGGCGCCACCCTGGAGCAGGCCCTGAGCCCAATAATGGTGCAAAGGGGGGAAAACGCAATGTAACACATGGGGAGTGCAAAAAGAGGGATGCCGGGGCCGCCGGAGAGTACGAAAGTCATCTCCAGAAAGGCGGTTTTGGGCGGCGAACCTGTCCTGGGCTGCGCACATCCAAGCGGGAAGCAGGTTAGGGGGCCCCCAGGCAGAGAAAGCCGGGCAGATTAGGAACATGAGCAAAAAACTGGCACTTATCCTTGCCGACCATCATCAGGTAGTGCGGGATTCCCTTGCTAACTTGCTGGAAACCCAGCCTGATATGCAGGTGGTGGCAGTGGCCGGGGCGGGCAGTCAGGTGCTGGAACTGGTACAGCGGCACCGGCCAGACGTGCTGGTGCTGGAACTGGACTTGCCCGAGGCGACCGGTCTGGAGGTGCTGCGCACACTGGGCCAGGCAGGACTCTCGCTGCCTACCCTTATCCTCACCGCCTCCGATAATGAAGTGGACTACGTGCAGGCGGTGCGTTTGGGAGCGAGCGGGCTGGTGCTGAAGCGCGACAGCCCGGAAAAGCTGTTCCAGGCTATTCGCAGCGTGGCCGCAGGGCAACTGGCGTTCTCCAACGAGATTGCGCAGCAGGTGGTGAGCTGGATGGCGGGGGAACGCACGCGGCCACCGGTGCGCGGCCTGCAGCGTCTTTCGGAGCGGGAGCGCGCGGTTGCGGTGCTGGTGACACGCGGCCTGCGCAATCGCGAAATCGGCGCCCAACTCAACATCAGCGAGAATACCGTAAAGCGCCACCTGCAGAGCATCTTCAGCAAGACCGGCGCCCATGACCGCGTGGAACTGGCGGCCATGACCGCGCAGCAGACCGCGGAAGCGGCGTAAACCGCCTGCTCACCATCTCCTAAGTGCCAATTGCCCGCTGCTAATCTACAATCACTTCGCATTTACTTCCTCTTGCGAGATTAGTCATGACCATGTGGCACGTGGTGGGGGCCTTGGCCCTGGGTGTGGCTGTGGGCGTCTTTTCTGGACTGATCGGGGTGGGCGGCGGCATCATCCTCATCCCCGCCCTGATTTATATCTTCGGCATGGATCAACACCTGGCCCAAGGCACTTCTCTGGCCATGCTGCTGCCTCCCACTGGCATTCTGGCGTTCATGGAGTATTACAAGGCAGGCAAGGTGAACTGGCAGCTAGGCCTGCTCATTGCCGCCGGAGTCCTCCTGGGTGGCTACTTTGGGGGTGCCTGGGCGCAGGAAATCTCCGCCCCAACGCTGCGTAAGGTGTTTGCCATCGCCATGGTGGCTACGGCAGCCAAGATGTTTCTGCAGAAGTGAAGAAAGCGGCACCACGGGAGGCAAAGGACACGGAGGCATGCATCCGTTTTTGAAACTCAAATCCGTCCGCATCCGGCCGGCGGTTTAGAAGATTTTGAGACGGATGGTGAGGTACTTCTTTGGGTTCTTGCGAATAGCTGTAATCAGGTTTTGCGTTTCGGTTAGCAGTTGATTGGTGTTGTTGTAGACGGCTGGATCCTGGATGAATTTTCCCGCCGAGCCCTGGCCTGAATTCAACTTTGTGGCCAGTGCGTTGAGCTTACTGATGGTGTCGTTTACCTTCTGGGCGAATGCCTGGTCTCGGGCTACCAGGCCGAGCGTTCCCTTGCCGGCATTGATGTTCTCCATCAACTCGTTGGCCTTGGCCACGGTTGCATTAGCGTTGTTGTAGAACGAGGGGTCCTTGATGAATTTTCCCGCGGTGCCTTGCCCGGAATTGACCTGGTCGAGGATGGCGTTGAGTTTGTCCACGGTGGTATTGGCGCGGTTATACAGGTCGTCGCTGACAATCAGCTTGCCCAGGCTGCCCTGGCCTTGGCTGACAGCGGAAGCTACCTTCTGAAGTTCCGTCAAGGTGGTGTTCAGGCGGTTGTACAAAGCCTCGTCGTAGATGAGCTTGCCGATGGACCCCTGCCCGCTCTGGATGAAGGA
>DATJEH010000157.1:0-23183 GCA_035496875.1 Terriglobales bacterium
CCACTATGAAATTGTGTTTGGCTGCCGGCAGGAGAGCGATCCCGCGCTCGACGTAGTGCATGCCGTTCGCTACCGCCACCCGCAGATTCCGGTGCGAATCGTCCTTTCCGGCGAGCCCGACCACCCCAACGCCAAAGTTTGCTCCTTGGAAAAGATGGCCGCCGCCGCCACCTCCGATTACCTGGTAGTCAGCGACAGCGATGTGCAGGTTACGCCGCAGTATCTGCGCGAGGTGACCCGCCCGCTTCTGCAGCCCGAGGTGGGAATGGTGACCTGCCTCTATCGCGGCGTGCCCAGCAGCGGCTTGTGGTCACGCCTGGAGGCACTGGGCATGTCGGTGGAGATGACCGCCGGCGTTGTCGTAGCCGATATGCTGGAAGGCCTGAAATTCGCCCTGGGTCCGACCATGGCAATTCGCCGCGATGTGCTTGAAGAAGCCGGCGGATTCCGTGTGCTGGCGGATTACTGTGCCGATGATTTCGTGCTCGGACAGCGGGTTTTCGAGGCCGGCAAGCAGGTGGTACTTTCGCATTACGTGGTGGATCACGTTGCTCTCCATCAGCGCTGCACCGCTTCCTTGCAGCACCAGGTTCGGTGGATGAAGAGCACGCGCTTTTCCCGGCCTAAGGGCCACATCGGCACCGGCCTGACTTTCGCGATGCCTTTCGGCCTGCTGGGATTGGCCGCCGGTTTTGCCATTGGCGACCCCCTGCTGGGCCTGGCCCTGTTCCTGTTCGCCGCCCTCAACCGCATGGCGGAAGCTCTGCTCGCTGGCTGGGGCGTGGTGCGTGACCCGCTGGCCCTGCGCTATTTCTGGCTCTATCCCGCGCGCGACCTGCTAGGCTTTTTCCTCTGGTGCGCCAGCTTTGCCAGTACCAACATCGTCTGGCGGGGGGAACGCTACGAGTTGCAAATGGGCGGCAAAATGGTTCGGGTAGGAGCCGCCGGCGAGTTGGCTCAGGCTTCAGAGACGGTTGCTGTAGACGAACTTGCCTGAAACTTCCGCCAGCACGTATTTGTGCGGCAACAGCTTATCCACCCGCTTCTTCTCGTAGGCCGGCACAAAGAGGAACACCCGCCCGCTTCCATTCCACTTCTGTAACAGGTCGCTATCCTCTAGGAAGATTTTCGGAGCGTCGGGAAAGGTGGACCCAAACCACATGGAAGTAGTCCGGCCGTTCACCAGATCAATCGGACGCCGCAGGTAGAAGAGCAGGGAAGAGCCGAAAGCCTGGTCGCCGTAAATCATCACTTCATCGCCCGGTTTCTCTTGGGCGGCAATCTTCTGCGCCAGCGCCTTGGAGGACATATACGGTCCGAAGCGGACGAGCGCGATGTGGGCGGCGAACAGCAGCAGGGCCATGCCTCCGGCCAGAGCCCAGGTAGCCTGGTAAGGACGGCGGCGCAGCCGTAAGCACAGAGAAATCAGCGGCGAACAGATAAGCGCCAGCACGGCCAGAATCGCAGGTAAGCGCAAGGCGGCAAACGATTCCGCGCTCAGGTCCAGGGCATGGGACATGGAGAGCGTGTCTTCCGCCATGTTGTGCTTGGCCAGCACCGTGCCAATGTCGGGCGCGTAGGGCAGGTGGCGCGAAGACCACAGGCCGGCCAGCAAAGCGCCTCCTGCCACCAGCCCGACAATGGCAATCGCCCCGGAGGAACTGAGCAGCCACGGGCGGCCGCTCTCTTGCTCCTCGTCCCGGGCCAGGGCATCCGCGGCAAGCAACAACAGCGGCAGATAAGCCGGAAAAGTGTAGTACTCCTGGTTGGTGGAGATGGCGAAGAATAGCAGCACAAATCCCGCCCAAATCCAGCACAGCAGGCGCGTTCTGGCGGCAAAGCGGCGGCGCGTTTCCGCTTCCGAAGGGGGTTCCTTCATGTCCCGAATGGCGTTGAGCACCAGAGCCGGAAGGTAAAAGCTCCAGGGGAACAGCCATACCAGGTGCAGGGTCCAGTAGAGCGCGGCCGGCAGTTTGTTGTAGTCCTTGGGATAGCGCTCGCCCAGGAAGCGCAGGAAGTGCTCATTGACAAAGTAGAACCAGAAGAAGCCGTGGTTGCGCAGGCCCGCCAGAATATGCCAGGGGGCGGCGATAACGAACAGTAGTGCCAGACCGGAGAACAGGCGAAACTCCCGCCAGCGCCGCCACTCCCCGGTAATTGCAAGGTAGATAACTGCCGGCATACCTACAAAAACCAGGGCCACCAGGCCCTTGGCCAGCACCGCCAACGCCAGGCAGGCATAGCCCGCATACCAGCGCCAGGTTCTTCCTGAAAGCTCCAGCGCAGCCAGCAGGAAGTAAAGCGACGCTGCAATCAGAAGGCTTAAGAGAACGTCGGGAATGAAAATGCGGGTGAACAGGTAGACCCCGGAACAGGTCAGCACAAAGACTCCCGCGTAGGTGCCAGCGCGCTCGCCAAAGGCACGCCGGCCCCAGGTCAGTCCCAGCCAGGCCAGCAACAGCACTGCCAAAACGGTGGGCAAGCGGGCGGCAAACTCATTGATCCCGAACAAGCGGTAAGCGCCGGCCACCAGCCAGTAAGGAAGCGGCGCCTTTTCCAGGTAGCGAATGCCGTTCACGTGCAAGGTGACGTAATCGCCACGCGCCACCATTTCCCGCGCTGCTTCGGCGTGGGTGGCATCGGCATCGTCCAGCAAAGCCGGGGAAAACATCGAGCCCACGTAGACCAGGACAAAAATGATCGCCAGCAATAGCAGGGCCTGCTTCCGGGAAGTGGTGTTGCTTACATTCGGCTGGCTTTGCAGTGCCGGGGCGGCAGGGGAGCTCAAGATGAAATGATCCTCAAGAATTCGCGCTGGAGTTCCTACAGGATATTACACTTACGCAACTCAGCCAAACCTGGTCAGGTTGTTCATGCCGATGACGATTTGCTTATCCGACGCCTTCGCCCACTAAACCGTCGCCGTCACGTCATTTTTATCTGCTTTTCCCCGTGTGCGTCGGTGGGAGAGCACATCGCCGGTTAGCAGCCATACCATACAGTGATAATTCTGGGTGGGGTGCGTCGGCGTCAAGAGTCCAAACGCATCGCTCATGAAAATAGCGCAGCAGGTCCAGGTCTTTTTGAGGACCCAGGCTCCTCGCCCATACGATCTTGGCGGTGTCAACGTCGGCGCGATTGTATACCCACTCGATTATTGGGTTGTGATCGGCCGCGTAATGAACCAGTACCAGGTGGGTCCCAGGTTGGGACCGCAATTCGCGTGTGATAAGCGCGCGTGGCCAGTTGCCGTTATGCCAACGCCCCTCCGGAAGGCCTATACCGATGGCAGTCACCCGCCATAGAAGTACCATCAGACAGCCAACCGGTACGGCCCGAACCAGGGCTCGACCGAGTTTTCTGTACTTTTTGTCCACGGCGCGCAGATGGCGCATTCCCTGGATGAATAGTAAGTACAGGGCTGATGTAAATGGCGCCACGTAATGTGGCATAATCCACATTTCCGCCGCCACCGCCACGCCGCCCACCGCAAGCACTACCAGCACCCACTTCAGCTTCTTATCTCTGATGATCCATGGAAGACTCAGAAAAAATGGAATCGAGAGCAGGTATGCTGAATAGAACTTCCAGTATGTCACCGCCTTCTCAACCGTGAATCTTACGAAATGGGCCTTGCTGTCGAGGAAATCTGTCGGTTCCACATGGAGGTAGAACTCGCGCATTTGCTGGTTATGGTAAATGGGACGATTGGTGCTGAGGGATTGCCAAACAAAAACCGGCATGATCGCGTAAGTTTCGCGATTGACCAGCTCTGGCGGATGCCACGGATTACCGGTGACGCGCCACCAGTAGTACCCCATTCCGGAGAACGTGGCTAACAGGACCAAAAAGAGGGGTAGTCCCACCCGCCTAAGAACGATTCGACGCGCTTGCTGATCCCGCCTGAGCCACCACGCGATGAGGGCCACGGCTACAGGAATACTGAATGCGAATCCTTCATACATGCGGCTGTTAGCGAGGAGGGCCAGGCCCACGCCCATGGTGAGCGCATCCCGCAGTCGCGTCCATCGCAGGATGCGAGGCAGCGCCCCTAGAACGAGGGCCCCGCCGGTGGCGGCCACTGCGCCTCCCCAGTACGAGTTCGCCCAATAGCTCAAGACGCCGAGATTGATAACGCAAAGCATGCCCCCCAGCAGTGCCCATCCCGGCGGCACCCAGGCTTGCAGCATCCAGCAGAGCGCGCCCGCCATCGCTGCCACACTTATCCATACTCCTATCCAGGGATTGCCCAATACCTGGCCAAGCGCCAGCACCAGTCCCTGAGCAGGCGGGTACATGGACATGTAAGTCGGGTGCACCAGAATGTGCAGACTTTCAAAATGCATCCACAGCGGAGGTGTGGGATTAGTGAGTCTGCCGTGAGCAAAGGTATCCGCTGCCAACAGATAGCTGAATTCATCTGCACTGCCAGGTACGGGAATGCCCAACAGAGGGGTCAATGCCCCGCGGAGGAACAATGCCATAAAAGCAACAAGGATGACAGTGAGCGCACGTCGTTTCGCCGCCAGACGGCCGAAGCCTCTTTCGATAACCACGAAAGCCGGACCAGATGCAGGATACCCACCACGAATGAGGAGTCGTGTGGCAATCTGGCGCAAGCCCAGCAGCACAATGGCGGAAGCTGCCAGAACTGCGAGCGCCAGCGTAATTCTGATCTGCATGAAGGAAACCGCCTCCCATTCGGGAGAAGCTGCCAGGCACACACACGGAGAATCACCTGTCATCAAAAAGTGATTTTCCTAAGTACATTTCTTTGCTGAGCGCCAAAGTATAGCTCAGAGTTCGCAGCGAGTCCTCCTGGTTTTGGCAGTTAAAACCAGCAACTCTCACCACTCCAAGCTGGACGTGTCCGCATCTAAATCACGTTCACACCCCAGCTAAATCAAGCGCAGGCAGGGTGGCGCCGGGCACGCCAGCGGCTACTCACGCCAGAAACTCGGCCGCGCCGTAACCGGAGAATTCGCTGGCTGCCGCCAGCCCTCTCCAGCGCATCTCTAAGGAGGACGCTTGTTGAACGTGAATACATCGAGGTAAGCGGGCGATGGTTAAACATGAGCGAATTTGGCAGGTGTGCGGGGCTGTGCTCCTGGGGCTGTTACTGATCGGGGCAACGGGCTGCAACGTTTTGAAAGCCCGTTCCGACCTCAATAAGGGAGTTCAGGCTTACAAAAATGCCAAGTACGACCAGGCCATCAGCTACTTCAAGGACGCGGTGGCGCTTGATCCAGGCCTGGTGAATGCCCGCCTCTATCTGGCTACCGCCTACGCTCAGCAGTTTGTCCCGGGAGTAGACAGTCCGGACAACAACAAGAATGCGGAAGGGGCAATTGACCAGTACGAGCAGGTGCTCAAGCTGCACCCCGCCCGCGAACAGCAGATCAACAGCCTGAAGGGAATCGCCTACCTGTATCTGCAAATGAAGAAATTCGACCAGGCCAAACAGTACTACAGCAAGGCCATTTCGATTGACCCCAACGATGCCGAGCTTTACTACTCCATCGCCGTGATTGATTGGACCCAGGTGTATCAGCCGCGAATGCAACTCTGGGCCGAGCAGGGGCTAAAGCCCACCGACGAGCTCAAGTCCGCCAAGGCCTGCCAGAAGCTCAAAGAGGACAATGGCGACAAGGTAAACGAGGGTCTGCAGATGCTGCAGAAGGCCGTCCAGCTTCGGCCTGAGTATCCCGACGCCATGGCCTATCTGAACCTGCTTTATCGTGAAAAAGCCCATGTTGAATGCGGTGATCCCGCGGCGCGCCAAGCCGACCTGAAGACCGCTGATAGCTGGGTGGACAAATCCATTTCCACCCGCAAGCAGCTGGAAGCCAAGCAGCGCGGCCCCCAGGGCATCACCGTGCCTTCGCATCAGTGAAAAACCGCCGCGAGACCCAGGGACACGGAGAAAGCTAAACCTGCTGTTAAATATGCCTGGTCCTTATCCGATTGAGGGCTCTGATCTGTCGTCTCTGCTCAGGACTTGTGGCGCGGGCGCCCTCGCCCGCGTTCCGCTCCGTAGCCTTTCACTTAACATCCCCTAGGTCGTAACCGGAGCGCCAGCTTTTGGGTGGTAAGCGCCCAAAGGGAAGAGAACTTAAAGACTTGACGCATTAGTATCCCGGTGTTGCGCCTCGCAGTACAATCGCCAGTTTGCTGTGGAGGGTTCTCATGGCCTGGATACTGATGCTGCTGTTGTTCGCCGTTTCGCCGGTTTTTGGACAAACACATACGCCGGTACGGATCATCGCGTTTGGCGCCCACCCCGACGATTGCGATCTGCGCGCCGGAGGACTGGCGGCGAAATACGCCGCTCTGGGCTACAAGGTGAAGTTCGTGTCCGTGACCAATGGTGATGCCGGACACCAATCCATGGGCGGCGGCCCGCTGGCCAAGCGCCGCCGCGCCGAGGCGCAGGAGGCGGCCCGCCGCATCGGTATCGAGTACGAGGTGCTCGACAACCACGATGGCGAGTTGCTGCCCACGCTGCCGGTGCGCAACCAGATTATTCGCGAAATCCGCCAATGGAACGCTGACGTCGTGCTTTCCCCCCGGCCCAACGATTACCATCCCGACCACCGCTATACCGGCGTGCTGGTCCAGGATGCCGCCTACATGGTCACCGTACCCGACTTAGTGACCGATGTGCCCGCCCTGCGCAAAAATCCCGTGTTTGTCTATTTCTGGGACCAGTTCACCCGGCCTCAGCCCTTCCGTCCCGACGTCGTGATCTCGATTGACGACGTGTACCAGAAAAAGCTCGACATGCTGGATGCCCACGTTTCTCAGTTTTACGAGTGGCTCCCCTGGCACGATGGCCTGCTCGACCAGGTTCCCAAAGATCCCGCGGCGCGCAAGCAGTGGCTGGCCACACAGCAGCCGGATAACGTGC
This sequence comes from Terriglobales bacterium, assembly GCA_035496875.1. GTDB lineage: Bacteria > Acidobacteriota > Terriglobia > Terriglobales > Acidobacteriaceae > JAICWP01. Next base: position 6,908 of record DATJEH010000157.1, read on the forward strand.
TGCCGGAGTGGCGTCCGGCGCTGGAGAAACGTTATGGCGCGGCAGCAGCGAACATCAAACACGCCGAAGCCTTCGAAATCACGGAGTACGGCCGCCAGCCCAGTGAACAGGAAATTCGCGAGCTGTTCCCGTTTTTCCCGAAGAAGTAGCGCCCATCCCGCGCGCGGGACGGGACTACAATTTCTGCATGTGTCCTGAACCTGCGTCATACCACAAGGCCACCGCTGTCGAACGCTTCTTCAATCATGCTTTTGGCGTGCTGGTAGGCCTGGGCCTGGGACTGTCGCACAACTACCTGGTCCAGGTGCGCGGCCGTAAAAGTGGCAAGATTTACTCCACCCCCGTTGACCTGCTGGAACTGAATGGCAAGCGCTTCCTGGTGGCGCCGCGCGGGCGCACCCAGTGGGTGCGCAATGCCGAATCCGCCGGGGAGGTGATGCTGAAGAAGGGAAGGATGCGGCAACGCTACCGCATTCGCGCCATTCCCGACAGCGACAAACTGGAAATTCTCAAGGCCTATGTTGACCGCTTTAAAACCACAGTGCAACGTTACTTCCCGGTGCCTGCGGGCTCAACGGCCCACGCCTTTGCGGAGATAGCCGGCAACTACCCGGTTTTCGAATTGCTGGCCGATTAGTTATTTCATGGTGAAAAGCGCGTTCACGTGTGCCGTTACCGTGATCTGCTGCGGCGTGAACTGCTCCGTGGGCCCGGCCGCTGCCACGGCTGCACCCATGGCTCTGGCCATTCTCGGGACCACCATGCGCACCTGTTCATAGGTGTCCACGGAGGCGTAGGAAAGCGCGCCCAGGCTCCTCCCCGCCGCCTCGGCCACCGCCGCTGCTTCTTCGCGGCCGTGCCGGTAGGCGTCCTCCGTGGCTTTCAGCTTGGCCGAATCCATATTGTCCAGGGTGTAGCTCACTGTCTGGTCGGCGGTTACATCCATATCGGAAACCTGGGAAACAATTGGCGCAACCTTGGAGAAATCCTTCAGCTTGAGGGAAACGCTGCTGTTCACGCGATACGCGATCAGCTTGCGCTTGGGGTTGCGGTAGTCGTACACCGGCTCGAGGGAGAAGAAGCCTATCTCCGCCGCCTTGGATTCAATGCCGTTGGAGCGGAGAATCTGGCGAATCTGCTCAGCGGCGCGGCTGGCTCGGTCGTAGGCCGCTTTCGCCGTCTCCTCCTGCGCCGAAATATTGAATTGCACCAGCGCGGTGTCGGGTGCCGATTCATACTTACCGTCTGCCCCAACGAAGATGGTATTGGACTGCGCCGTCACCGCTGGGTGTTCCTGTGCCCCGGCGGCGGCAGCCAGCACAAGCATCGTGGCCCCTAACAGCCGAAGCCTGCTGGTCATTTCGCGTCCCCTGTTCTTTCCAGCCGCATCCCCACGGTTTGTGCCCCAGGACTGGAAGCGCCATTCTAGTGCAGCGGCACCTGTAGTGGACGGTCCAGCCTCACCTCCAGCATTTGACCCTTGTTGAGCTTGAGGTCGCGGTCGGTCAGCAGACCCGCGCCCAGACCCGCGCCGGCGCCCACGCCGGCTCCGATGGCGGCTCCATGGCTTCCGCCCGCCGCCACGCCTCCCAGCGCGCCTATCCCGGCTCCGATAGCGGCGCTCTCAACCATCCGTCCCTTGCTCGGTCCCTTGCGCTCGATATCGCCCTCAGCCTTGGGCTGTTTGACCGCATGCTCCCCGGGCACGCCTGTCACTGTGGCCACCAGCGGCATCCAGCCATGCTGGGTCTCGATCTCATCGAAGCTGAGCAATACTCGCGCGTGAAAGCCGCGGTCCACCGCGCTAACATGCCCCTTTACCCTTTTGCCGCGCGGAATAATGGCTCCCCCGGGAGCGGTCAGGTCTTCCGCCAGCTTGGCTTGGAAATGTTTGCCCGGCTTCGCCTTGCCGGTATCCAGCTTGTCGCTCAGGCGAATGATGAATTTGGTACCTTCGGGAATCAAGCTGGACGGTGCAGCCGTTGCTGCCGGCAAATGCTGGCCCAAACCTTGTCCGGCCGCCAGTCCTGCCAACAGCAGGGAACAACACCCCAGGCGTGTAGAGAGTCTCCACATGTAATAGACCTCAAGTTGTTCTGAGTTGCTGACCCGTTGGATGATGGCAGCGGCCGTTCGGCTGCTTGCGCCTTCCGTTGCAGGTGTTTTTGTCGGCCGGTTGGGAGGTACCCCCTACACTTTAGCCATTGCGGGCAGCGGCGCAATTGTGTAAGGCTTTAAGCAGCCGACGAGGAGGCTCGATGCGAAAATGGTATGTCCCATTGGCGGTTCTGGGCGTGGCCGGCCTGGGAGCGCTGTTGCTGACCGACCGTGGCCGGCAAACTTTGCGCTGGCTCGGTGAGAACCTGCAGCGTGCGGTGGAATGGAATGAAGCCGCGCAACGTGAGTTGGACCGAATCCAAATTGCCCTGAACCGCGTCGCTGAATCGCTGGAAGCGGTGCAGTAAACCTCGCCTGGGAAGCCACTTCGTCGTCCAGGCTGACAGAAATCCACCTTCCTGCGCCGTCTGGCGCGCCTGACTCCCGCTTCTAGTCCGTATCGAACCGCTGCTCTTTCCAGGGGTCACCGTACATGTGGTAGCCGTTGCGCTCCCAGAAGCCGGCCGCATCATGGTCGAGGAATTCAATCCCACGCACCCACTTTACCGATTTCCAGGCGTACAAGTGAGGCACAATCAGCCGCAGTGGATAACCGTGCTCCGGCGCCAGCGGCTGGCCGTCATGGTGGGTAGCGAAGAGCACATTGTTCCGGTCCAAGTCGGGCAAGGGCACGTTCGCGGCGTAGCCCTGCTCGGCATGGACCAGGACGTAGCCGGCCCGCGGCTTGAGCTTCACCAGTTCGAGGACCTCGCGAAAGAGAACTCCTTCCCAGCGGTTGTCAAAACGGCTCCAGCGCGTAACGCAATGGAAGTCGCTGGTGACCTGCGCCCTGGGAAGGCGGTTAAATTCATCCCAACTCAGGCGGATAGGCTTTTCCACCAGGCCGAAAATGCGGAAATCCCAGGTTGCGGGGTCGAACAGCGGCACCGAGCCATAGTGCAGCACTGGCCACTTAAGAGTGAGCGCTTGGCGCGGCGGCAGCCGTCCGGCCTTCTGCATCTCCAGCTCCAGTTGCTTGCGCTCTTTGCCTTCGAACAGCACAGATGTTAGACGCGCAATCGGGCGGCGAGATGCAAAGACCGCGAGAACCGTCGGTCTTTCGCTCCCTCTGGCCTAATCGTCATGGCCGAGAAACGATGCGGAGTACCAACATCTTTGACGCCAAAACACAAAGGGCACCCCGTTCGAGGTGCCCTCATTTATCAGCTCGGAATGGTCGGAACTACGCTTTAGCCAGCAGTTGGCGCAGGAGCAGACGCGCCTGATGCAGTCCGAATTGCGATTCCTGCTCGCTCACGCCCAGGGTACGGGCAATGCGGGCATGGTCGTAGGCTTCCACGTCGTGCAGCAGGAAAATCATGCGCTCCGTTGTCGGCAATTGCACTACCGCGCGCTCCAGGTCAACCCGCTTGACATTCCCGCGAACCGAAGCCACCTCTGTAGCGGCGGCTAGGTTCAGCCGCAGAACCCCAATCGGCATCAGATCGCGAATCTCGCTCAGCAGAATGCGGTCCACAACTTCTGCGCTGGGAATGTTGCCATTGGCAAAAGCCCGCGCGAACACGCTGGAGGAGATCTCTTCCGCTGCCATTTCGCTGTCCGTCATCCAGAAGGCGAGCGCGTAAACCCGATGCCGGTGCTCTTCGTATGCCTTCTCAAAACGCGCGAGGGATTGCTCCGCGGTAACGGGAAAATGTGCCGTCAACCCGGTAATCTTTGCTTGGTCTAAAGCCCTTGCCATTAGTCCCCCCTAATAAAGCTTATTGCGGTTGTGTTCGGCTTCCTAACCCAGCCTGTACTTTTGCACGTTCCCAGCCATTCGCCTAAACCACGAAAAGATTGGCTGTTATCAGTTCAAACACCCGCAATGCATAAAGTTGCATTGTAAAAATGCCCATTTATCAGGGGGTCGAGGCTAACACTAGGGCCCCATGGTTGACGCAAGCTGCAGTAAGGACGAAATAGAGGGTCGCGGAGGCAAATAGGGGTGTAGCTGGCAGAGCCGGACATGGGTACAAAAATGCCCACAGTTGGAACCAGGGCACCGCTAATGGGCTACGATGATGCCGAGGTGGCCGCCATCGCTTTCTGAAGCAGTTTGCGGCTGCAGGCAATCAAGTCGGCCACATCGAAGGGCTTGACCAGATAAGAGATGCGGTTTTGCTCCAAAAAGGTTTGTGTCTCGCCATCCAAGGTGGAGAAAGTGAAAAGCACCTTTCCCAGCATGCCGGGGTGGTGCTGGGAGAGCCAGCCATGTATCTGTACCGCGCCCCAGCCATCGGGCATGGAGCCATTAAGAACAAGCGCATCAATGCCGCCGTCATCCATTGAAGCGCGGGCCTTTTCGGAATCAGACGCGGCTACTATCTCAGCTCCCGCTCCCGCCAGCACCTCGCGCTCGAATTCCAACACCGCTTCTTCCTCTTCCAGCAGCAGCAGGCGGCCTTGCAGCACCCGTTCCCGGATGGGCGGGGGGGCGGGGGCAGGGATGGGTTCCGGCTTGCCCACCGCCGGCAGGCGCACCAGCAGGGCCGCCCCGCCTTCAGGCACATTGCGGGCTTGGATTTCCCCGCCGTGCTCTTTCAAGATGCCGTAGCAGATGCTGAGTCCCAGTCCCGTGCCCTTGCCTACCGGCTTGGTGGTGTAGAAGGGATCAAAAATGCGTTTGGGATCGGCAATGCCCCTGCCCGTATCGCGGAAATCCACGCACACCGCGCCATTTTCGGCATACACCCGCACCGACAGCACGCCGCCACGCTCCATTTCCAGCATCGCATCCACCGCGTTGTTGATGATGTTGAGAAAAACCTGCTCCAACTGGTGGGGATCGGCGGTAACGGCGGGAATTTCCTCCGCAATCTCGCGCTGCACCGCGATATTTCCTCGTTTGAGGTCGTATTCCCGCAGAGCCAGGCTGTCGTCCAACACCCGGCGAATGTCCACCGGAATCTTCTGCGGCGTGCGCTGCCGGGCGAAGGAAAGCAGGTTCTGCACCAGGCGATGGGTGCGTTGCGCCTGCTTAAGCAATTTGCGCACGAAATCCAGGCTGCGCTCCTCCAGCGCTTCACTTTCCAGCAACTGGGCATAACCCAGAATCGCGGTAAGAGGATTGTTGAGTTCGTGGGCCACGCCCGCTATCAACTGCCCGATGGCCGACATCTTTTCACTTTGCAGCAGCTGCTCCTGAGTCCGGCGCAGGTCGTCGTAGGCGCGGGTGGTCTCCTCATACAGGCGAATTTTTTCGATGGTGGTGGCCAGTTGCCGCCCAATCGCAATCAGGAGCTTCTCATCGGTGGCGTTGAATTCGCCCTCGTTTCGGCTGCTGACGCCCAGCACCCCCATGGGCTGGTCCTGGCTCCACAGGATCAGCCACATCCAGGAATGCAGGCCCTCGGCGCGGACGAACTCGGCCGCGACCGCGGGCAACCCTGGCAAATCGCTCTCTGTGATTACCTCCCGGTGCGAATTCACTACCATCTGCCAAAAATCGGCGGGCAGCGTGGTGGTGCTGGCGGAGCGAACCGCGGTCTCGCTGCGATGGCCCCAGGCGGCGCGCCGGCGCAGCGTGGGAGAGCCATTATCGGTAAGGTAGACGGAGCCGGTTTCCGCGCCGAAGAGAGTCACCAACTGGCGCAAGGTAAGGTTAAGAATTTCATCCAGGTCGAAGGACTGGGTGGCGATCACGGCAATGGCATTGAGGGCGTGCAGTTCCAGGTTGCGCCGCCGGATCTCGTCTTCCGCCCGCTTCTTTTCCGTCACATCGAGGAGGAATCCCTGATAGCGTTCAATCCCCCCGCTCTGGTTGCGGGTGGCAAAGCTGGTTTCGGAAGCCGCCAGCGAGCCACCATCTCTTTTCCTCAGCTGCACCTCGAAGCTCCGCACGTAGCTGTGGGCCCCGATGGCGCGCAGCAGTTCAGAGCGTTGCTCCGGAGAGACATAGAGTGCGTCGGCGCTGAGCGCCAGCAGTTCCTGGCGGCTGCTATACCCCAGCATTCCCACCAGGGCATTGTTGCAGTCCAGCAGTTTGCCCTGGTCATCCGCCACGAACACCCCTTCCTGCACCTGCTCGAAGAGCTGGCGGTATTTTTCTTCCGCGGTGCGGCGATCGGTGGTGTCGCGAATAATGTGGACCGTACCCAGTTGCCTGCGGCCTTCTTCGCGGTAGGACGAAGTCCAGACGTAGGAGGAGGTCGAAACCAGCGAAAAGCCGCCAAAGCAGGGATCCGCTTCCTCGATCAAATCGCTCGTTCCCCGGCCGCAGTAGGGACAACCTTCCCCGGCTGGATGCTGGCGCGGGAGCACGTCCTCGCAGTTGCGGCCGATGACCTCCGCGGGAGTGCGTCCCAGCCGCCGCAGCAGCGCGCGGTTCACCTTCATGATCCGGTTTTGCGCATCGTGCACCAGGATCAGATCTTCCATGGAGTCGAAGGTGCTGATCCACTCCCGCTGCGAACGCCGGATTTGTCCGAACAGGCGCAGATTTTCCGCCGCAATTCCCAATTGGTTGGCGGTGGACTTCAGAAACGCCATATCGTCGCCGCTGTAATACCGGTGTTTGGCGCCGGCCAGGGCCAGCACCCCGATAATGGCCTTCTTGCCGCGGACCGGAACCAGCAGCACATGTTCGAAACCTTGCTCCCGCAGGGCTTCTCTCGTGGGTGCCTCAGTGTCGCGCACCCGCTGCACGAAAGGTTCGCCGGTGCTCAGCACACGGGTGAGCGTTTCATTCATCGCGCGCGAGCGATGGCTTTTCAGAAAATCCAGCGCCAGGCCGACGTGCTGGGTCAATACCATCTGCTCGCCTTCCAGCACCCGGAACCATGCTGCCCGCGCCCGCATCAGCTGCTTCAGTTCCTGCAAGGCGACCAGCAGCATGGAGTTGGCGTCCTGCGCCTGCGCTATTGCGTTAGCCAGGTGATTGATCACGCCCAGGCGGAGTGTCCGCAGCCGCGATTCGTCGAACACGATCATCAACATGCTGACGCCCAGCAGCACGTCAATAGGCAAATCCCAGGCCAAAAAAAGGTGGGTTCCGGGCCAGCTGTCTTTGGGGTGGAGAAGAACCAGGGTGGCAGCCAAAAACCAGGGTCCTGCCGCCCAGCGCGCCCAGGTGTAGCGCAGTAACTGCAGGGCAGCTACTGCCGTAATCAAGTGAATCAGACCCCCGGCCACCAAGGGCAGCAGGGTCGAATGTGGCCACCAAGCACTCCTAATTACGATTGTAACTGCGCCCATAGCGGCCACTACAGCGATGGGCACCACCAGGCGCTGCGCCTGGGAGTAGATCAGCACTGCGGCGGAGAAGAGGAAAACCGCTAGCAGGAAGGAGCCATCGGCCAGCGCCCGGGGTGGTGTGGCTCCCCCCAGGCTGAGGATAACTGGCACGCGGTAAATCACATAGGCGAGCCAGCCTACAATCCAGGCTAGAAAATACCGCTCCCGGAAGGTGCGAAACACAAGTAGACTGGCGGCCAGCAAAGCCAGTACAGCGAAGGATTCCGCTGGCAAAGTAGTGCCCACGAGCTGAGCGCCCTGCGGCAGGCGCACCTCCCCAACATGCGCTTCCGAATTCGGGAACAGTACCGCACATATAGCACGGAATACCTAAGGAATCATGGTTACTACCGGTTATTGCACCTCCTATGCGGCAGAACTGCGCTACAATGAGCTTCCCCCAAAGCCCGGGTTAACTGATGCCAGCAGAGCGCATTCTTGTCGTTGACGACGAAGAACCCATCCGCGATGTGGTGACCTCGATGCTGGGTTCCGCAGGCTACAAGTGCCAACCCGCCGCTTCCGGCAAGGAGGCGCTGGCCATTCTCGATTCCGGCGGACAATTCGAACTGATTCTCTCCGACCTGATGATGGCGGAGCTGGATGGCATTGGCCTGCTCGAGCGTACCAAGGAAAAATATCCCGACATGCCGGTGGTGATGGTCACGGCCGTGCACGATATTTCCGTGGCTTTAACCGCGATTCGCAACGGCGCCTACGATTATCTGCTGAAGCCTTTTGAGCGTGAACAACTGCTGGCCACCGCGCGTCGTGCCCTGGAAAACCGCCGCCTGAAGCTGGAGAATCGGGCTTATCAGACCCGGTTGGAAGGGCTGGTGGAACAGCGTACGCAGCAATTGCGCCAAGCCAATCAGGATCTGCTGGACGCCAACCGAAATCTGGAGCGCTTTAACGAGGACTTGAAACGGCTCAACTTTGACTTGGAGAAGTCTTACGACATCACGCTCGAGGCCTTGGGGGACGCGCTTGACATGAAGGATGCGGAAACCGAGGGGCATTCCCGGCGGGTAACTGCGTTCACCATGGCTATCGCCCGGCAGATGGGGATTCCAGCCGACAGTCGCGAGATGCGCACCATTGCGCGTGGCGCCTTCCTGCACGATATCGGCAAGATGGCCATTCCCGACAACATCCTGCGCAAACCTGCAAAACTTGACGCGCAAGAGATCGAGGTTATGCGCGAACACTGTTTCCACGGTTACCAGATGTTGAAGAAGATTCCTTATTTGCAGGAACCGGCGGAAATTGTGTATGCGCACCAGGAAAAATATGACGGCAGCGGCTATCCGCGCGGGCTGAAGGCCAATGAGATACCCCTTGGAGCCCGCATATTTGCCGTGGCCGACACTTTGGACGCTATCATTAATGACCGTCCTTACCGGGCGGCACAGCCCATCGAAGCCGCACGCAAAGAGATTGAGGTCTGGTCGGGACGGCAGTTTGATCCGGAAGTAGTCAAAGTTTTCCTGGGCATGCCGCCGAAGATTTTTGAAGACTTGCGCAAAGAGATTAATGCCACCGCCCGCCTTTCTTACGGCGCCACAGCCAAGTAATGTGGCTGTCCTCGCAACTGACTCCTGCTCACTTCTTCAAGATAGGGTTGTATCCATCCGCCACCAGCTTGGCCCGGGCTGCTTCCGCGTCCTTCGCGTTCCCGAAGGGGCCCACCTGCACGTGATACAGGCGATCGTGCGGCTCGTTACCGGCAATGAATACGGAATAGGACTTCTTTTTTAAGGCTGAGAGCAATGCCTGCGCGTCATCCTTCTTGCTGACCGCAGCCACCTGCACCACATAGCCGCCGCTATCAATGGTGCCGACCAGCGGCTGCGGCGCCACTCCCGCCGCTGTGGCGGCAGCTACCGGCGAATCATTGCTCGCTGCCGCGGAGGACGAGCCCTCGCTGTCGTTCTGTTTGACCGCCTGGTAGAAGGTGAGGTCGCCGGCGCCGGGCTTGGGTGCGCTATTGGCTTTGCTGTCTGGCTTCGACTGCATCTTCGCAGGTTGTACCTCGGTTACAAGGGCGGGCTTGCTGGAACTCTTGCCCAGCGAATATCCCAAGCCGAAAAACAAGGCACAAACTCCAACCAGCCCAAAAAACAGGAGCAGCATGCGACCCGTGCCCAAGGTAATTTCCGTGTCCCGAGAATCCATACGACTCCGTTCTCCTGTTTCTCTTGCCTGCTTCTTTTCCAGCCAGTAGGTTGTCACGGTGTGCTGGTGGCAGCCGCTTTCGCCGTGCCGCCTCCCCCTCCGCCCGCTACTTTTGCGAGCACCTCGTGCATGCCGCTAAACACGTCTACCGGAACGGGAAAGACTACGGTGGTGTTCTTTTCCACTCCGATTTCGGTCAGGGTCTGCAAATAGCGCAATTGCACGCTGACCGGTTCCTCGGCCAGCAAGCGGGCGGCGTCCACCAGTCGCTGCGCCGCGGAAAACTCGCCTTCCGCGTGAATGATCTTGGAGCGCTTTTCGCGCTCGGCTTCGGCCTGCTTGGCCATGGCCCGCAGCATCGTCTCCGGCAGGTCCACCTGCTTTACTTCCACGTTGGCCACTTTCACGCCCCAGGGATCGGTGTGCTGGTCAAGAATGGTCTGCAAGCGCATGTTGATTTTCTCGCGGTGAGCCAGAAGTTCATCCAGTTCCACCTCGCCCAGAACGGAGCGTAATGTGGTTTGGGCAAACTGCGAGGTCTGGTACACGTAGTTGGAAACTTCCACCACTGCCCGGCGGGGATCAATCACGCGCAGAAAGATGACGGCGTTCACCTTCAGAGTGACGTTGTCGCGAGTGATGATGTCCTGGGGAGGAACTTCCAGCGCTTCCTGGCGCAGCGAAATGCGCACCATGCGGTCAATGGGAGCGAACACCAGGATTACCCCTGGGCCCTTGGCGCGTTCGAAAAGGCGGCCCAGGCGAAAGATTACGCCCCGCTCGTACTCCGTCAGAATTTTGATCGAACTTAAAAGATAGAGGGCAACGATAATTGCCGCGATCACCGGGAAGGAAATCATGTCCTGGCCTCCAATCGGCCACGCCCGAGCTTGTCTTGCGGAGCTTCTAGGCGGATTCTACAGCAGTCAGAGCGGCTTTCGTCGGCTCCGAATGGCTCAGGGGATTGCTTGGGAAGGTGCGGGGCAAGGTTTCAAGTACCCCCAAACCCAAGCGGACTCGTGCTGTCCTGTTTCGCCGGACAAGTACAGGTGCGGCGAAACCTTGAAACCTGTGAAACTTTTAAACCTATGGCGGAACAGGTGTCCCTGAGGTCTGCACAGCCGGCTCCACCTCCAGCCGTAATCCATCAATGCGCCTGACCACCACAGCCTGCCCGGCATCCACGTTGGCATGAGCCACCGCGTCCCATAGCTCGCCGTGAATAAAAACCTTGCCTTGGGGAGTCAGCGGTGTGTGGGCGGTTCCGATCTCGCCTACCAGACCCTGCGCTCCGGTGACAACCTTGCCGCGCCGCGCCCGCAAAGCAATGTCCATCAGAAACACCGTGATCAGGCCCAGGGGAATGCTTACCGCCAGCGCTGTCAGCAGGTTCACCCGCAATTCCGGTATAGGCCCGTCCACCAGCAGCAGGGCTCCCAGCGTGAGCAGGGCAATGCCTCCAATGCCCAGCACGCCGTGGGTGGCGAACTTGGCCTCCAAGGCGAACAGGACGAAGGACGCCAGAATGAGCACCAGGGCGGCATAGCGCGTGGGCAGCAGGTTGAGCGCAAAGGCGGCCAGCAGGATGAAGATGACGCCCGTCACTCCCGGAACCACCGCTCCCGGGTGGTTGAATTCGGCGTACAGCGCCAGCGCCCCAATCGCCAGCAAGATGAAGGCGATGTTGGGATCCATGATGTAGTTGAGAATGCGCTGCTTGAGAGTCATCTCAAAGGGGTGCACCGGCTTGCCCACCAGAGCGAGCCTCACCGTCTGCCCGTTGAAGCGGCGGACGGGCTTGCCTTCGAGTTGTTTGAACAAATCGTCCTGGCTGGAGGCCACGTAGTCAATCAGGTGTTGCTGGAGGGCTTCGCCGTCGGTCCAGCTTTTCGACTGCCGCACTGCGCTCTCCGCCACTTCCACGTTGCGCCCGCGCTTGGCCACAATGGAGCGCATCAGTGCTGCCGCGTCGTTCTCCACCTTGGTCTTCATCACGTCGTCCATTTTGCCTCCCGTGAGGGTGACGGGATGGGCGGCGCCGGTGTTGGTGCCCGGAGCCATGGCGGCCACATCGGCCGCTTCCAGGAGAAAAAATCCCGCCGAGGCAGCGCGACTGCCGCTGGGGACCACGTAGATGATGACCGGCACTGGAGAAGCTACGATTTTTTCAATGATGTGGCGGGTAGAGTCGGCTAGGCCTCCAGGCGTGTTCAACTCGATCAGAACCGCCTGGTCTTTTTCCTGATCGGCTTTCGTCAGGGCGCGGCCGATAAATTCGTCGCTGATGGGCTGAATGGTGTCATTGAGGACTATCTTAAGCACCTGCGCCGAAGCGGCAGTAGCATAAATGAACAATAAAGCGGCGGCGCCCAGCAGAAATCGATTTGGCCAATAACGCCTCATTACTACGGCACACTCGCCGGCAAAACAGTGGCTTTGCCGTCCGCCTTCTGCTTCAGTGCCAGCGCCTCCGCGTTGCCCGGCTCAAGCCTTAGCGCCCGCTCTAGCAGGTCGTTGGCCGCCTGCTTATTATTGTCTCTCAGGTTGACCCTGGCGAGAACCACATAAGCCTCCGCTGAGGGAGTAAGTCGCAAAGCGGCATCCGACTCACTCCGCGCTTCCGCCGTCTCGTGGTTCAGGTCGAGCGCTTCCGCCAATACCGCGTGGGCCAATGCGTTGCCCGGGTCGAGGTTCACTGCCTCGCGCAACTCCTTCTCCGCGTCGGCTGGAAAATCCTTGGCCAGCAGATCACGCCCCCGCTGCACGTGATAAGCGGCGTGGGTGCGCGGGTCCAGTTTCGCCAGCCGCGCCTCGGAAGCATTTTGCATTTCTAAAGCCAGCTCGCGGAGGCCCCCTTCGTCATAATTCCGCTTGATTCGTTCCAGCGGCAGCTTGACCGCCACCGGGGAAAAAGGGGCGGTGTTCGTGGCCTTGTCGCGGGTCGGAGGCGCGGTTGGGGCGGTAATGCTGGCCAGCAAACCCTTGGCCTCATTGTCGTCCGAACGCAAGGCCAGGCACTCGCGCAACTCCCGGCTTGCTCCCGTCATATCGCCGCCGCGAAACAAGGAAACCCCCAGGTTGAAGCGGTAGTCTGCGTCAGCCGGTTCGCCATCCACTGCTTTTTGAAAGAACTGGCTGGCGTCAGATTTATTCAAACGAGCCCTGACCACGCCCAGGTTGTTATAAACCTCGGTGAGAGGAAACTCCTCCAGCAGGGAGCGAAAAGCGGCTTCGGCGCGTGGAAAATTGCCCTGGTAATAAGCCGCCAGGCCGAGAAAGAAGTTGGCCTCGCGGGCCCGCGAACCGGTGTTGGGAATGCGTCCCAGCCAGTTAGCCGCGGCATCATAGTCGTGAGCTTCAAAGTAAGTCTTGCCCAGCTCCAGCATGGCTTCGGTGTAGGCAGGATTCAGACGCACGGCGTCGCGCAGCCGTTGCAATTTGTCCGCCTCGCTGGGCGCAATCAGTCCCCGGATATAGTCTTCGAACGCATCCAGCCGAAGGAGCGGGGCGGCTGCCAGGAAATCCTGCCGCGATACCGCATAACCCGGCTGCACGATGCGCAGCAGGTCCCAGGCCAGCGCATTCTCTACCGTCAACAAAGCGGGAAGCGGGCCCGTTTCCGTCACCTCCGGCGAAAGATGGCGCTGCTTCATGTCCAATACTTGCGCCCGGGCGCTGAACGTCTGCCCGTCGAAGCTGTAGCTGCCCAGCACCGCATAGTTAACGTCCATCTGCTCGGCAATGCGGTACAGGCTCGCGCGGGAAGGATGAATGCCGGTGGGAATGCCGGCTCGGTCGTAGGCCTGCTGCCGGTATTGCCGGCCAGGAACGTAGAGGTTATCCAGCGCCATGCGCGGCCCCAACACCTCGGGAAAGGCTTCCGAAATCCACTCCAGACCCGGCGCGTTGGAGCGATTCTCAAAAGGCATGACTACCAGGGTTTGCACCGGGGGCAGGGTTGCCTGGGCGAGGGCTAAACCGGCCAAAATCCAGCTCACGCACACTAAATAAGCAAGTAAGCAGCGGGGTCTCAAAGTAGGCCGATTATACCCATTTGGTTTCTCCCGCCGGAGTGACTACTCACCTCCCACCCCGGAAGAAAATGGTCGGCAAACCCATCGCACACCACAAGGGTCTAAGGAGAAATAACCGTAACAGCTCTCGCATCGGAGGATACAGATGAAAAAATTACTATTTCTGCTGGCAGTGATGCTGATCGCGGTTGGCATCTCCGTTGCCCAGACAGACCAGAACAACCCCAATGCCAACTCTGCGAATTCCCCCACCGCCACTCAGACCAGCCCGAGTGCGCAGGGAAGCGCAACCACTCCGGACCAGGGAACCGCAACTCAGGGAAGCACCGACCAGACCAGCACCACGACCACAACCACCCGCCATCACAAGGGTGCCAAGGCGGGTAACCTGCCGCAGACAGCTTCGCCGCTGCCTCTGCTGGGCTTGCTGGGGATGGGGTCGCTGGCCGCTGGCGTTGCCACCCGCAAGAAGAAACGCTCCTAATCTTTTGCCAGGGGCGGTGACCGGCTAACGCCGCAATACCGCCCTTGGGAATTCTCTTCCTCCCGGCTGTAAAACGAACAAGTTCTTTCCTCCCTTCCCCCCGAAAGGCCGACAAAACATCCAACTGCCCTGGTGGCAGCATCTGACTTGTTACGGAAAGTGTCTGCCAAACTTGCCTTCACGGTTCTACATACATATAATCCGGCTCTCTGTGTAAATGCCTGCAGCACACTGGCTGAAACGCACGGTGCGGGACGGAGCCCATTCGCCCACTGTCCGGCGTTAAGCTTGGGGCGCGAGCCAGAGGCTTGGGGACGCAGTTGCGTACCTGGGTGGCAGTCACCGCTAGTTTCCCGAGAAATCTGGAGGAGCATGGAATGAAGAAGACGCTTGTCAGCATGGTGCTGGTCCTAACTGCGATTGCGGTCATGGAAGCCGTGTTGGTGCTACCGGCGCCTGCGCAACAGCCTTCCGCCGCCGGCCAGGCGGCCCCCGCGGCTTCGCAGCAGAAGGGTCCTGAAATCAAGGATCCGGCGGAATATAACGCCTATGTAGGCGCGATGCAGCAGAGCAATCCACAAGCAAAAGCCAGCGCCCTGGAGTCCTTCGTGCAGCAATATCCCAACAGCGTCATGAAGAAGGACGCGTTGGAATTGCTGATGGCCGCTTACGAGCAAACCGGCGACACCGCTAAGATGCAGGCCACCGCCGACCGGCTTCTGCAGGCCGACCCCAACAATCTGCGTGCCCTCGCCCTGTTGGCCTACAGCCACCGGCGGCAGGCGGAGGCTAACCAGAATCCGCAGCAGAACCTGGCGGCCGCCGCTCAGTACGGTGAGAAAGGGCTGCAGGCGATTGCCTCGGCTCCAAAACCCGACGGTATGTCCGATGCCGACTGGACCAAACTCAAGGATCAGGTCGGCGGCATCTTCAACGGCGCGGTTGGCCTCAATGGTTTGCAGAACAAGGACTACAAGAGCGCTGAGGAGCATTTGCGGGCGGCGGTGAATCAAAACCCCAACAACCTCACCGACGTCTATCCTCTGGCCCTGGCCTATTACTCGGCCGGCAATCCGCCCAAACCGGCGACCCCGCCCCCGCCTCCGGCCGACCCAAATAATCCTCCCCCTCCGGATCCGGCAGTAGTAGATGCCAATGTGCAAGGGCTGTTCTTTATTGCTCGCGCCGCCAACCTGGCCACGGGCACGCCCGGACAGGCCCAGATCGCCGACTTCGGCAAAAAGTGGTTCACCAAGTTCCACGGCTCCGATCAGGGTTGGAACGAACTGCTGGCCAACGCCAAAACCCAGACCTTGCCCCCACAAGGCTTCACCATCGCCGCCGCTCCGCCGCCCCCGACTCCGGCCCAGCAAGCTGCTCAGCTGGTCACCTCCAAGCCCATCAAGGACATGTCTTTTGCCGAATGGCAGCTGGTGCTCTCCTCCGGCAACCAGGACGCTGCCGACAAGGTTTGGAGCGCGATTAAGGGCGTGCCCTTACAGATTGAAGGCACGGTGATCAGCGCCACCTCGCGGCAGTTGCAGATGGCGGCTACGGTGGACGACATTGACGCCAAGCGGGCGGACATCACTCTGAATATGCTGGCTCCCATTCCGGCGCGGCTGATGCCCAAGGCGGGCGCCAGCATCCCCTTCGAAGGCACACCCGTTTCCTACGAAGCCAAACCTTTCACCATGGTGATGGATAAGGGAGCCCTGCTGACGGTGAAGAAGGCCACGCCCACTCGCCGCCGCCGGCCGCGGGGGCGTTAGACGTTTAAACCAGCAAGTTAACCAGGGCAGCCTTTACGGGCTGCCCTTTCTTTTTGCGCTAAGAACAGAGAAAGAGCGAAATAGCAGCGCTTCAACGCGCCGCTTTCTTCTCCAGCGTGAGGGGGCGGGCGCTGCGCGGCGGACGCCGAGCGCCGTCCCGCAGTCCGCGAATATCAATTTTCAGTTCCTGGATGGTGCGACTGAGGGTGTTACGGTGCATGCCCAATTGCCGCGCCGCCCGGCACTGGTTGCCATGGTTGTCCTGCAGCACCGTCAGAATGAATCGCTTCTTGAACTCGCGAACGGCTTCCGAATAAAGAATGCCGCTCTTATACATCTGCATGATTAAGGCTTCCAGCTGATCCTTCACGGCGACTCCCTTTCGTTCGGAAAGGCTGAGAATTATGAATAGTGCCTGA
>DATJEH010000158.1:0-7503 GCA_035496875.1 Terriglobales bacterium
GTACCATCTTCCGGCAGACAAGCCCCCTTGGCGCCCTGTACTATTCGGTGACGAGGTGCGAAGCGCAAATGCGCCTGAACCATCCGGCGGCAGCTGTGCCGGCATTCATAATCTTCACGGCCTTGATCAACTGGGGGCTGACGGCGCCGCCGGGGGCACCTGGAAGAGCGCCCTCGCCCCCGGGCCGCCAGGTGTTTATCCAGTATTGCGCTTCCTGCCACGGTGAGAAGGGCGATGGCAAGCCAGCCAGCGGCTTGCGGCTCAAGCCGCCGGCCCTGGACCTTACCGGATATGAACTTTCCGAATCATTCATCCGGAAAGTATTGCAGGAAGGTGTGCTGGGCACGGGAATGGCGGGCTGGAACTCGCTGCCGCCACAACAACTGAGTGCGGTCACCGCCTATACCGCCACCCTGGCTCATGTGGATCAGTTGCGTGAATCTGAACGGGTGGCGGCGGACAACGTCCTGCAGGAAGCAGGACGCAGGGTCTATGTTGTGCATTGCACTCGCTGTCACGGTCAGCAGGGCCAGGGCAACGGCCCCGAGGCCTCCGGCTCCAAGCCCCCGCCGGCCGATTTCAGCGCCATGCGCCCGACCTACGCAGAGGCGGCGCGGGTGATCGCGGAAGGAGTTCCCGGCAGCGCTATGGCCGCCTGGCCGCGGCTGACCCGAGCGGAAGTTCAGGCGGTTACCTTTTATATTCGGTCGCTGTACCGCGGGCGGGAGCGGCGCCTTCCGCAAGCTACGCCGAAATACTCCCGGACGGCGGACAAGTGAGCACCTCCGCGAGTGCCGAAATTCTATTTTCATCAGTCCACTCAGGTCATACCAGGAGCTATGCATGAGCAAATTGTCTCGTCGCAACTTTGTGGAGCAGGCAGCAGTGGGACTGGCGGCGCTGGCCGCCATATCAGGGAAAACGGCGGAAGCGCAACTCGTTTACCAGCGCAGGGATTGGAACGTAAAGGAATTCGACGAGTTGCTGCGAGTTCCCGCCCGGGCCAAGCAGACCTATGACGTCACCGCCATTAATGACGGCATGTTCCTGAACAACATCAAGAATTCTCTCAACGGCTTGCACTTCGGCTTCGGCATTCCCACGGCGCAGATTCGGATTCTGGCCGGTCTGCACGGACCTGCCAACCTGCTTAACTATGACGATTACGTCTGGCAGAAATACCGCATTGGCGAATGGCTGAAGGAGACCGACCCGGATACTGGTAAGCCGGCGGTGCGCAATCCGTACTACCCCAGCAAGGCAGCCAAGAATGGGTCGCGCGATCCCAACGATCAAAATTCCATTTACCAGGACGCCAGTGTGCAGGGATTGCAAGCGAGGGGTGTGAAATTTCTCAGCTGCCATACCGCGCTGGAGGAGCAGGCGCGAGGCCTGCGCCGGCAGTGGAAGCTTGCGCAAACGCCGGAAGAGATCGCGAAAGACATGCTGGCGCACGTGCACAGCGGAGTCCTGGTGGTGGCCTCCATGGTTGCCAGCATGGTCCTGCTGCAGAGCGAGGGCCATTACACTTATCTCAGGGTCTGATCCCATGAAATTGCGAAAGAGAACGCAATGACGGCGTGCTGGTGTTTGCTTTTGACCTTGGCGAGCGGCATGCCCACGATGGCGGCACAGCAGGCGCCGCCCTGGAGTCAGGGCCGGAACAATCCCGCGGCCGATAAGGGCTACGTTTTCCAGGTGGCTGACGTGGACAACGTTCCCGACCTGCATGGCAATCCGGCGGGCGCGCAACTGGTGCTGTTTATCGGCGGCAACCAGTTCATGGTGCTGCCGGATCTCGTGGCAGGCTTCGAGAAACTTCACCCGGAGCTGCGCGGGCACATCTTTTATGAAACTTTGCCCCCGGGAATCCTGCGCCGCCAGATGGAGCACAACGGAATCCTCACCCTGGGCAACCTGACCCTGCAGATACATGCCGACGTGTATGAGGCCGGGGCACGGGTGCTGGCGCAAATGGAACAGCAAGGCCAGGTGGAGAAATCGCTTCACTACGCCAGCAACCAACTGGAAATCATGGTGCATGCCGGTAATCCCCTCGGCATTCGCTCCCTGCGCGATCTGGGCAGAAAAGACGTCCGCCTTTCCATGCCCAATCCCGCCTGGGAAGGCGTGGCTCGTCAGATTCAAGAGTCCCTTCGCAAGGCCGGCGGCGACGAACTGGTAAGTAAGGTGATGGACGCGAAGGTAAAGGACGGAAGTACCTTCCTTACGCACATCCACCACCGGCAGACGCCGATGCGCATTTTGAGGAAAGAGTCGGACGCGGGTGTCACCTGGTCGTCGGAGGTGCGCTTCCAGGAGAAAATCGGCAATCCCATTAGTGGGGTGGCGATTCCCGCCGGGGAAAACACCACGGCGGTATACGCGGCGGCGGTGTTGCGCGACGCGCCGCACGCGGCTGCGGCGAGGGCATGGGTGGCCTATCTGAAAACGGAACAGGCACAGGCCATCTACCGCAAATTTGGCTTTGGTCCTCCTCCCCAGCCCGGCCCCGGAGGAAAAAGGCGGTGAACGCGACACGGGTGTTGAAGACAATGCGAATGGCGGCGCTGGGAGCGGCCCTGCTGGCCGGCGGCGGTTGCGGCGGGGCGGTTCCCGCGGCGCAGGCACAGGCCAAAACCGCCAGGCAATCAAACGCGCCTCAAATTCCACGCGGGCCCGGCGGAGAAAAGATCCGCCTCGGCCAGCGCATCTTCGAGCGGACACCCCGCTATGCCTCCCCGTATGTCGGCAATCAGATGAACTGCGCCGATTGCCATCTGCAGGGCGGACGAGAGCCTTACTCGGCGCCGCTGGTGGCCGTACCGGGCATGTTTCCCGCCTACAGCGAGCGCGCCGGGCGGACGATCACACTCACGGAACGGATTCAGGAGTGCTTCGTACGCAGCGAGAACGGCCGGCCTCCGGCCGCGCGTGGCCGCGTGGTGGCTGCGCTGCTGGCATACATGGACTGGCTGTCGCAGGGTCAAGCCAGGGGCGTGCCTTATCCCGGCCGCGGCCTGGTGGACTTGCCTCAACTGCATGGCGATGCCGGGCGTGGCGCTACCATTTATGCCCAGCAGTGCTCGGTCTGCCATGGCGACCAGGGTACCGGAATGCCGCCGATTTTCCCCCCGCTGTGGGGACCGGCGTCATTCAATGACGGTGCAGGCATGAGCAGAGTTGTAAAGATGGCAAAATTCGTCCAGCACAACATGCCGCAGAATGCGCCCGGCTCGCTGAGCGCGCAACAGGCTTACGATGTGGCTGCATATATAGAAGCCAAACCCCGCCCCAAGATGAACCCTGCGTACAAGAAGTACTAGGCTTGGCTAGAACGAAACGGTGATCTCGGAAGGATTGGTTTTGGCGTTCGCCACCGGGGCTGGCGGTTTGGCCGCGCAGTTGGCGGGCGAGGGAGCCGCTTTGGCTTGCGCTAATGCGGGTTTTGCAGCCGCCACGCAGGACGCCGGCCCACCTACCACGGAACTGATGGCGAGCGGCGAGTTCCCAGCCGAATGGGCGCGCGTCTTGCTTCGCCGGCCGCGAACATACCGAGCGTTGCGGGATGCCCGTGACGGGTAGGAGAACTGCCCTCCCGCCTGCGATAAGCCGTGCTCGATGTTAGCTCCCATCGCCCGGGCCACGCCTGCCGTCAATCCTGAATTGGCATGGATGACCGCCGATTCGGCAACCGCCTGGCCAAACACCCAAGGACAGAGCAGTGCGAACCCGATGCCCGCCGCCAGCACGACTAGAGCTCGTTTCGCCATATCTGCCCTCCGCCGGAGCGAGAGTATAACCCAGTCTGAATCTCGCGCCCATGAATATTTGCCATCTCTCCCGGGGGTCAGTTAACGCTTCCTCTCGGCCGGCTTGGACGCCCCTCCCCTATGTACCTTGATTTCGAACAGTTTGGGCCATAGCTTGCCGGTGACAAACAGCCGGTTCCAGCCGGCATCGTAGGCAATTCCGTTGAGCACAGCATCGGGATTTGTGAGCTGGCCCTTGTCCATCAGTCCGCTTAAGTCTATCCATCCCAGCACCTTGCCGGTGCGCGGAGAAATGCGCACCACCCAATCCGTCTCCCACACGTTGGCATAAATCTCACCCTGAACATATTCCAGCTCATTCAGGTTCATGAGGGGGCGCTTGTGGTCATCCACCACAGAGATGCGCCTGATCTCGCGAAACGTGCGCGGGTCCAGAAAGTGGAGAACTGAAGTTCCATCGCTGAGAATGAGGTTCTTGCCGTCCTGAGTCAGGCCCCAGCCTTCGCCCGGGTAGTGCAGGGTGCGCTGCAACGCGAAACTGAAACGATCGTAAACCAGGGCGGCGCCGGCTTTCCAGGTCAACTGCACCAGGTTGCTGCCCCAGTTGGTGAGACCTTCGCCAAAGTATTCGGCCGGCAGGTCGTGCCGCTGCAGCACGCGCCCGGTCTGCAGATCTACCATGCGCAATGACGACCTGCCGTTCAACCCAGTGCTTTCATACAGGTGTCCGTCGGCATACACCAGACCCTGCGTGAAGGCTTCAGCATCATGCGGGAAAACATGCACAACCTGATAGTGGTCCGTCGGTCGTAAAAAGTGAGGGTTGGCCGCCGCCAGCGGAAAACTGGCGCACAGGACGCAGAACAAGAGCATACCCTTAAGAACCATCAGCTCAGCTTAACGCAGAGCGGCGGCCACGGAGGCGCCTGATTCATGAGTGTTCCACGTCAAAGTAGATTTTGGCAGTTGCGCGGTACTGGGTGATTTTCTTCCCGTCCAGTTCCATTTCCAGGTCGCTCACGCGGGCCCATTTCATCCCCCGCACGGTCTTGGCGGCTTCCTCCACGGCATTGGCTGCCGCTTTGGCGAAACTTTCTTTGGACACTCCTACGATATCAATTACTTTTTGCGCCATCGTTGGCTCCTTTCAGTCCGTGGTCTCACAAGTTGCATCTTCTGACTGTAGTGCGAACACAGCCCGCCTGTCGAGCCGATGTTCTGCTCGGAAACAACGCATTAAAGGCTGGTACTCCGGCTGTGAGTGTGAGCCCTACACGTGAGCACCGGCATGAATTTGGGGGTGAGGCAAGCAGGCCGTTTCCGTCCGCGACAGGAACAATCGGGCGAACTGGTAAGGAATAAGAGGCCCTACTGCGCGGCTTCGCTCATCTCCCGGCCAATCTGCCGGAACAGGGGCCGCCAGATGTCCGCCACCGACAAACCGTAAAAATGAGCTAGCTTGAACGCGGTGCTGAGCGTTACCTCCCGCTCCTGCTTCTCGACCGCATGCAGGGTGGAAACGGAGAGGCCGGTGCTGTCGGAGATCTGTTTGAGGGTCAGACCGCGTTGCGCGCGCAGCCTGCGCAGGTAATGTTGAACTTTGCGCGGGTCGCCGTCGGCTCCGTGATTGACGCGAGTGGGTGACATGGAAGCAAGCCCCGCGACCGTGACAAACATATGTCCCTCCCCACATTGCTCATAAGCAACATGCTGGCGTGTGCGGCTGTTTCAATTTTAAGAAAATCCCCACAACACGCCAGGGACTGGCGCTAAGCGACGGCAATCTACCTGAGGCAGCGCCAGGCGGGCAATACTGCAAAAGCACTAGACCTCATTCCATAAATGTCCTTGGGCAGGCGGGCCGGGCCGGCTAACGAACATCAACCACGATGAGCGTAATGTCATCCTGTTGGTTCTCTGCCGCAGGTCGCCACCTCTGGAGTTCGGAAAGCACTAGACGCGACAGCTCGGAGGCCGGCTGCAAGCTATTTCGGCGCACGATCCGTTCCAGTTGCCGGTCGCCAAACGCCTCCCCCGCGGCGTTCTCCGTTTCGGTCACCCCGTCGGTGTAGAGCAGGAAGCGATCGAATGGCGCAAGCGGCACGCTGCACAGCAACCATATGGGCATTCTTGTGGCAGACGTATCGGGACACGGAATCCCGGCCGCACTCATTTCCTCGATGATCAAAGTGGCCATGCAATCCGTCTCCGTCCATGCCGATGACCCGGCGCAGGTGCTTGGCGGACTGAATCGAATCCTGTTCAGTGAGGCGCACGGCCAGTTTGCTTCAGAACCGCAATGCGCTCTACTCGTCCGCGGGACATCCGCCGCTGCTGTGCTGGCGGAATACGAGTGGCGAAATGCAGCGCATCGAGAGTAACGGGCTGTTGTTCGGAGTCGCGCCTGACTCGGACTACCCGGCGCCAAGATGGAAGGCCCTTGTGCCTGTGGCACAAAGGGCGGACCTCCGTTGCTGCCGGTGCCGCGCAATAGCGCCTGGGCCAAATACAATCGCAAGGCTCTTGGAAAGTAGTTCCGCAAACTCTTCGGATAAGCTTGCTGGCACGGCTTTCCGAAGCCTTCAAGGGTTATGCAGATTTTTAGGAGCGGCATACGCTTCTCCTTGTTGAAGGTAAGCTGCGGAACCGGAGCCTAGCACGGCCGTGTCGGCTGCTGCAGGGGAAGCTCTAAAATTCCGGCTGGCGGAACATGGACTTGCCGGCGGACGTATAACGCTGCGTCCGTTGGTTCCTTCCCGGTAGGCCCCTAGAATTTTCCAAAACAAGCATGAAAGGAGCAGCTCTCTATGGCAACAGCCAGAATTCACCCGCTGATTCCTGATTCGGTGGACGCAGACCCGCAGCACTACAAAGTCGAATTCGAGAACGAACGGGTGCGCGTCGTTCGCGTCCGGTATGGACCGGGGGAGAGGTCCGTCATGCACTCACACCCGGAACTGGTTGGCATTTTCTTGACGGATTCTCACTTCAAGTTTACGTACCCGGATGGCACGGTCGAGGAAATCCATGCCAAGGCAGGCGACATTTTCCCGCATGAGGCATTTCAGCACCTGC
The DNA here is from genome assembly GCA_035496875.1 of Terriglobales bacterium. Classification (GTDB taxonomy): domain Bacteria; phylum Acidobacteriota; class Terriglobia; order Terriglobales; family Acidobacteriaceae; genus JAICWP01. Next base: position 6,849 of record DATJEH010000158.1, read on the forward strand.
CGGAAAACGGGACCGAGATGCCGTTCGAGGCGGTACTGGTGGAATTGAAGCATTCGTGAGTTCTCCCCTAACTTGGGCCAGCGAAAGCTGGCCCATTTTTGTGCTAGTGTGCATGTTCACGGGGTGTGCCATGCACGCAAATGTCTTCGATTTCTCTCAAATGCTCGCGACTTCGAAGGAGCCGTACGTCGAGTTTCTGCGAGTCCCTTCCATGAGCGTCGGGATGTACGTGCTGGACGCGGGCGCGTCGGATCACCAGAAACCGCACAGCGAAGACGAGGTCTACTACGTCGCAAGCGGCCAAGCCAAAATGCGAACCGGCTCCGACGGGAACGCCAGAACCTTCGAGGTGGGGCCGGGCACGATCATATTTGTGCCCGCTCGGCTGCAGCACTCGTTCTGCGAGATCAGCGAACGACTCTCGGTTGTTGTGTTTTTTGCTCCCGCTGAGGGCTCGGGTGCGGTGGCTGCGCATTGATACGAAAGCCGCGCTGCAAATAGACGAGATCGTCGCGGACTCTGTGGTATGGAAGGCCTTTGTGCCTGCGGAACAGCAGGCGGACCTCCGTTGTTGGCGGCGTCTGAGCCCGCAGCCGAAATCCTGAGCCCCGCGAAGGACCTCTAACGTAATTGGCAGCCGGACCTGTAAGTTGAG
>DATJEH010000159.1:0-21714 GCA_035496875.1 Terriglobales bacterium
GGCTGTGTTGCCGCCGCCTCGAACATCAGCCCGACTTCCAGGCCTTTCTTAGCTCCCAGGATGTCGGCGGCGGAGGCGCGATTGGCTGCCACCTCCAGATATCCCATGCTGCCCAGGATGGCGAACACTTGCCCGGGAGCCCCCTGGGCGTAGGCGGCTTTGAAGTCACTCACTTCGTGCGTACCCAGCATGATTTTGAAGGCCGGAGGCGTGGCCTGGAACAGGGCGGGTACGTCCTGGGGGGTGATGTTGGTCACGATGTTGCCGAATTTATCCACCTTCAGCACCACGCCGCGCATCGTGCGCTCGTTGATGGCTTTGGGCTTGGGTGCGGCGAAGCGCACAAAATCGGTAATTTCCTCGCCGAACTTGGCCGCTTCCACCCCTTTGCTGAGATAGCCGGCTACCCGGGCGAAGATATCACGCCCGTGAAAGGTGGGGCTTATGGGCTGCAAAAAATAGTGTTCGGCGGTAATGTGGCGCACCGACAGGCGGCTCTCGCGCTCATAGACCAGCGAAAGCACGCCGTTATCGGGGGCGATGAACATGTGTTTCTCGGTGGTGACCAGGATCGGACGGCGCGCGGTGCCCACTCCTGGATCCACCACCACCAGGTGAATGGTTTCGGAAGGGAAGTAGCGGTAGGACTGGGTAATCATGAGGGCGCCATCGAGCACGTCAAAGGCCTGCACCGAGTGCGAGATGTCCACCAGCTGCGCGTCAGGATTGATGTTGAGCACCACGCCCTTCATAGTGCCCACGTAGTGGTCCTGCAACCCGAAATCGGTGGTGAAGGTAATAATGCGCGACACGCGTGCCTCTCCCCAGCCTGATTTTAGTGTAGAAACGGAACTTACCCCGCCCGCGCAGGGGAGTCAAGTTACGTACGGTTAGCTGAATTTGGGCAACAAAACCAGGTCGTCCTCGGGCACGAGCTCGAGGGCATAACCGGCCTTGGTCCAGGCGCGCAGGCCGCCAATGATGATGTATGCGCGAAAACCCTGCTCAATCAGCCAGTGCGCCACCCGGGCGCTGGTCGCCTCCCGCGTTCAAGTGCAGTAGAGATAAATGTCCTTGTCGGTGGGCAGCTCATGGAACGCTTCCTTGAGCTTATTGGGCTCCAGGCGAACCGAACCTTGAATGCGCACTGTGCCGGAATCGTAATAGCCGTGGCTGCGAACGTCCACCAACAGGACGCGACCCGGATTGACTGCCAACTGGCGGGCCACTTCTTCCACCGGCACCCGCGGCACCACTGAGTAAGCCCGCTGCTTCCAATAGCGCCAGGCATAGTAGCCGATGTAGCCAATGGCGGCGGCCAGCAAGGCATATTCCGCGCCCAGGCCGACCAGGCGGAATTGGCGCGCAATAGCTTCGGCGAACCCGCTGAAAATAAACCCCGCCACCCCATAACCCACCACATACAGGCTCACGCCCAGCAGATCGAAGCGCAGAAATTGGCCCGGCTTCATGTTCATGCTGCCGGCCAGAGGCGCGGCCATGGTGTTGATGCCGGGCAGAAACTTGGCGAAGACCAGGGTCAGGCGCCCGCGCTTATAAAACGATTCGGCCGAGCGCAGGATGCAGCTCTCGGGGTTGGCGCTGATGCGGCACAGGTAGCCCAGCAACCTCCACCCCGTGCGCCGTCCAAGAAGAAAGAGCGGAATATCGCCTAGCATCATGGCGACAATAGCCACGGGCAAAGCCACGGAAAGGCTCAGCTTATGCGTGGCTCCTGCCACGCCCGCCGCGAACATGGCCAGCGCGGCGGGCACAGGAACACCTACCGCTTCCAGGAAGACGGCCAAGGCTACAACCGCGTAACCATGGTGCGTGATGAGGTTGAGGATATCGTGCATGAGGGCGAGTATGGATTTGTAATTGAATTTGTAATTGGCAATTTTCTGCCCGCGTCCGGACAATTACAAATTACAAATTGCCAAAATTCCAAATAGCCCAGATTGGTAATTTTACAGCCACGCCGGTTAAGGTTGGCGCTGGGTGTCAGTCATAGTGCAGGGCTTCAATGGGGCTGAGGCGCGCCGCCTTCCACGCCGGCCAAAAGCCGGAGACGATACCCACCAGAGAAAGGATGATGAAGGAAACGGTAACCACGCTGGCGGACATTTGCAGGAAGACATCGCCTTCGTGGTGAGCGGTTTTATAGAGCGCGCTGTAGAGGGGGAGGGGAGGGATGGCGTGGGTCAGAGCCAGGGAGAGAAGAATGCCGGCCAGGCCACCCAGAAAGGTCAGGACTAATGCTTCCAGTAAAAATTGAGTAAGAATATGTAACTGCCTGGCTCCTAAGGCCTTACGCAATCCTATCTCCTTGGTGCGTTCGGTCACCGAAACCAGCATGATGTTCATTACGCCCACCCCGCCCACGCCCAGGGTGAGTGCCCCGATTACGCCCAGTATCACCTGCAAACCCAGGCTGAAAGCTCGGATCATGCCCTTGGTCTCGATGGTGTTCCATTCCGGGGTGGCCTTGTCGTCCTTGGGATTGAAGTGATGGCGGCGGCCCAATACGGTGCGCACCGCAGCCAGAGTTTTGGTGTCCAAGGTCGGGTCCAGCGGCTGAAAGACGATCATGTCCGGATCGCGCTGACTTTTCAGGTCCCGGTAGCAGTTAAAGGGAATGAAGCCATCCTGATTGTCTGGGCCCTCATACATGGAATCCTGAATCTTTTGCTTCATCACCCCGATAATGTCGAACATCTGCCCACCAATTTCGACGGATTGGCCCGCGGCGGGAGCGCCCTGAAAGACTTTCTTGGCGGCGTCGTAGCCGAGGATCACGACCCGGCGGTGCTCGGCGAAATCGGAGGCGTCGAAATAGCGGCCATCAGCGATCTCCAGCCGCCGCATCTGGCCATAGGGCAGTTCCACGCCGCGGGTCTGAATGGAGACCACGCGGGTGCCCAGTTTGTAGGGCAGTTGATCGGTGGATTCGGCGCTCACCGCACGCACCAGGGGCACCTCCGCACGAATGGCCTCGATATCGGCGTACTCGTATTTGATTTTCTTGCCCGCGCGCTGGCCACCCGCCTGCATGCTGGTTTGCCCAGGCCACAACACGATGACGTCATTTCCCAGGGATGAAAACGCGGCCAGCACGCCGCCCCCCAGGCCTTGCCCGTAAGCCAGCAGGATGACCACTGAGACCAAGCCCCAGGTGATGCCCATCATGGTCAGGATGGAGCGCATGCGGTTGCGCATCAGCGCTTGCCAGCCTTGCAGGATGAGCTCTTTGAGCATCATGGGAGGTGTTTCCCTAAGTACAGGTACGAAAACCGAGAGTTTCCGGTTTCAAGTTTCAATCCCCGCCAAGCAAAGTTGAAACTCATCGCTCAGCCGTACACTTTTTTGGGTATACGGGTGGCGCAGACCTTCAAGCCTGCAAAAAGCGCTTCTTTCGGAGGTTGGCTTTAGCCTCCGAGGTACCTCTATCCTGCACCGAAGCCGGTACCTCAGCGGCTAAAGCCGTTCACCTAGGCTACTTTCAAATGCAGGGCCAAGGCCCTGCTCCGCCCTTCGCACAACAAACCTGATTTGTAGCTCAATCAATCTCAATATCCCCTGAACCGGTGCGAATCTCGACCAGGCTGCCGCCGGCTCCGGCCTTCCCGTGTATGGAGTGGCGGGAAATATTGCCGGAAACGGTGACCGCATGGTGCAGGGAAATGCTGCCGGAACTGGTGGAAGCATCCAGGTCAAAGCCGGCCTGGCTGGGGAGTTGCAGCTTGATGGTGCCGGACCCGGCGCTGAGTTTCCACTCGCCGCCGGGGGTGCCTTCGATGGTCACGTCGCCGCTGCCGGTATCGGCGTTCACCATGCCGCGGACGCCGTGCAGGGCAACTCCGCCGGAGCCGGTGCGAACGCGAACTTCGCCGGGGGCAGTCTGCCGCAGGCCAATCTCGCCGCTGCCGGTCTCGGCGTCAAAAGCGCCGGCCACCGCGTCGGCTTGAATATTGCCGGAGCCGGTGCGGGCGCGCACATCGCCGTTAAGGTTATTCATCTGCAGGTCGCCGGAACCGGTATGGGCTTCCACCCGGCTGCCGATATTGGAAATGTGCATGTCGCCGGAACCGGAACGCGCTTCCAGAGGACCTTTGATGCCGTCGATCTTCTCGTCTCCGGAGCCGGTGCGGGAGATCAGGCTGGTGGCCTGGGGCACCACGATCTGGTAATCAATGGAAACGTTGTGCCGCAGTTCCGGATCACTGATGTGGCCGATGCGAATGCTGTTGCCGTTCTGCTCGATGGGCGGATTCTGCTCCAGCTTGCGGACCCTTTCCTCGGCATTGTCATTCCAGCCGCCGACTTTGATGCGGCCGGCTATCTGCACGGAGCCAACTGGCCCGCTGCGCACCTCAATGTTGCCGGAGCCGGTGCTGAGGTCCATTTCCACGGGGCCGGTCACCGTCAAGGTGCGTTGAAAGGAGCCGCGGGCCGAGGCCTGCGCGGGCGTTGCTGACATCCAGAACAGGGCAGCCAGGGCAAGGGCCAGCACGGCGAGTGTGTTTTTGCGGTTGGGCATCAGGTTCCTCCGCTGAAAAGACGTACGGCGAGGCCAGAGGCGAGCAGGATTTATTCATAGCGCAGGGACTCGATGGGCTCCATGGCCGCGGCGCGCTGCGCGGGGTAGACCCCGGCGGTCACGGTAATGAGGGAGAGCGTCACCACCGAGGCCAGCACGGAAGCCGAAGAAATAATGGGGTGGGGCACGATCTCGGGCAACGGAATCTGGCCCATGGCGACGCACAATCCGATGCCCACGGTGAGGCCAATGGCGCCGCTGAACACGGTCAGAATGGCGGATTCGACAAAAAACTGGCGCAAAATATCCGCCTTGGTGGCCCCGATGGCCTTGCGCATTCCGATTTCGCGGGTGCGTTCGCTCACTGAAACCAGCATGATGTTCATTACCCCGATGCCGCCCAGGCACAAGGTCATGATGGCGACACAGCCGAAGAACATGGTGATGACGTCAAAAATGCGGCTTACCAGCTTGGCGCCTTCCATGGTGTCCCAGATGAAGAGCGCGTCTTTGTCGTCGGCTTCGAAGTGGTGAACGCGGCCGAGGGCGCGGCGCACCTGCAGGACGGCCTCCTCGTGCTCATCGGCGTTGGCCACTTCAAAAACGATGTCGTTGACCCAGCCCCGCTGTACGGTGCGCTTCTGCCCCTGGTCGTTTTCCGGCGGAGGCATATCGCGGGCCACCGCGGAAAAAGGGGCGTAGAGATTGTCGTTGTCCGGGCCGCTGTAATTGGAGTTCTGCTTCTTCTTTTCCAGCACGCCCACCACGGTATAAGGCCAACCCAGGATGGAAATGCTGGCGCCGACGGCAGGCTGCCCATTAAATAGCTGCTTGCGAGCGGCGTCGCCCAGCACCACCACGCGCGCGCCCTGGTCTTCGTCTTCCTGGGTAATCAGCCGTCCCTCGGAAACCTTCAGCGAGCGGAAATCCTGATACTCCGGCCACATGCCGACCACCGAGCGGTTGGCCTGGTTGTAAGCGCTGACTTCCGGGACTTCGCGGCGCAGCTCGGGGCTGACCGCCTTCACCAGATAGCACTGTTTTTTGATTAGTTCGGCATCGCTGACGTTGAGTGGGATCTCGCGTCCCGCAGCCAAGCCGCCCGCTTGCGCGCTGGTGCGCCCGCCCCACATGATCACCAGGTCTTTGCCCAGGCTTTCCATGCGCTTGTGCTGGTCCTTGCTGAAACCCTGGCCCAGCCCGACCAGAATGATGACCGAGGAGATTCCCCAGATGATCCCAAACATGGTAAGGAAGGTGCGCATTTTGTGAGCGCGGAAGGTGGAAAACGTCTGCCGCATTAGCTCGAGTAGGTTCATGGAAAACCCAGCTGCTATTAGCTTCTAGCCTCTAGCTTGTGTTGCTTCAGGGGAGGCTGTCTGATGGCTCTGGCAGCGCGATCCGGCTCGCGGCCTGAAGCTAGAAGCTAGTCAGCTAGAAGCTAGTAGCTGTTTTCTACTGCAGCACCACCTGCTCGCCTTCCTTCAGACCTTGCAACACTTCAGTTTTGGCGCCGTTGGAGATGCCTACGTTGACCGCCACCTTGCGCATGCCGTCTTTGGCGCTGGGGTCGGGGACCTGCACATAGGACTTCTTGTCTTTGTCGTAGATGAGGGCGCCTTCGGGGATTTGCAGCACGTTCTTGTGTTCTTCCAGGATGACTTCGGCGTTGGCCGTCATGTTGGCTTTAAGCTCGCCGCCGGGGTTATTGATGGAAACGCGCACCTCGAAGGTGGTGACGTTGTCCTTTTCCACACCCATGGGCGCGATCTTGGTGACCTGGCCGTGGAAAGTCTTGTCCTTGAACGATTCCACCTTGATGCGGGCGGGCTGGCCCAGGTAAACCTTGCCGATATCGCTCTCGTCCACCTTGCCCTTGACATAAACCTGGCTGGTATCGCCCAGGGTCATGATGAGGGTGGCGGAAGAGCCCAGCACCAGGATGGAACTGACGGCGTCGCCCATCTCCACATCGCGGGAAAGCACCACGCCGTCAATGGGCGAAGTAATAGTGGTATAGCTGAGCTGCTCCTCCAACTGGGCCAGGTTCGCCTTGTCCTGCTCCACTTGCGCGCCGGCCTGTTTTTCTTTGGCACTCAGCACCAGCACCTGGGCCTTGGATACGTTTTGCTTGTTGAGAGCCAGTTCGTAGTTCTTTTGGGCGTCATCCAGAGAGGATTGGGAGACCACGCCCTCTTTCGCCATCCGCAAAGCGCGGTCGTAAGCTCGTTTCAGAAGAGGGACATCGGGGCCTTCGGCGTCCACCTTGGCGCGGGCCAGGTCGGCTACGGCGCCGCGCTCAGCGGCTTCCGAAGCCAGCAGTTGCGCCCGGGCGGAGCTGACCTGGGCCTGGATTTCCTCGCGGTCCAGCTCGCATAGGACCTGGCCTTTTTTGACCCGGTCACCGGCATCCACCAGCAGTTTCTTGACGATACCGCTGGCCTTGGACTTGATTTCCACCTTGGTGATGGGCTCGACTTTGCCGGTGGCAACCACGCTCTTGGCCAGGTCTCCGCGCTCCACTTTGGCCAGCTTGGTGGGGTCAACTTTGGTGCCGCCATGGGTGGCGGCGGTGACCGCGAGCACGATCAGGACGAGGGCCACCAGCGATCCGCTGACATAGAGCAGCCGTTTGCGCTTTTTCTTTTTGCCATTGCCATTACCGTTAGCCACGGTCGTCCTCCTGCTCCCACTTCACATCGGCTCTCAATCTCTGTTACGCCAAGAACCTGCCATTTGTTCCTGACCGGCGGAAAAAATATGCAGCGCGCGAATCCAAGCCATCGCTGGGTTAGACCAGAGAGAACGCAAAAGGGAAGCAATGAAGAAATGTTGCAGTGCCGTCCGGCCTGGAGTTTGCGGCGGGGGCCGGGTGGCACTTGCTGCCTGCTCTGACTGCCTTCTCCGCAAAAGCAGCATAACACAGCTACTTATGTTCCTTCGGTGACAATCGGGTGAGTTCCGGGCGGGATGCTAGAATTTGAATTTAAATGGTGAGTTTCCTGCTGCTGCGCGTGCTGCTGGTAGTGCTGCTGGTGGCAGCCAACGCATTTTTCGTGGCGGCCGAATTCGCCTTGGTCAGCGTGCGCGATACCCGCCTGCAACAACTGGTGGAAGCTCGCCGCATTGGAGCCCGTACGGTGCAGAAACTGCACCAGCGCCTGGCTGAGGTGCTGGCGGGAGTGCAGTTCGGCGTGACCCTGGCCAGCCTGCTGCTGGGCTGGATCGGCGAGCCGGTGGTGGCGCGCATGTTGCAACCGGCCATCGCCAATGTGCCCCACGCCAATCTCTACGCCCACAGCCTGGCGGTTGCGATCTCCTTTTCTCTGATCACCTACTTGCTGCTCATTCTGGGTGAAATTGTCCCCAAGTCTGTGGCCCTGCAGCGCGCCGAGCGCGTGGCGCTGGCGGTGGCCGGCCCCATGGACGTTTTCCTGGCCATCTCACGGCCGTTCCTGTACCTGATGAACCGCTCGGCGGATGCCGTGCTGCGCGCCTTTGGCTCGCGGCAGATTCGCGGCGGGGCGGCACATTCGCCCGAAGAGCTGAAGCTGATTGTGGCTGCCAGCCGCCGCATCGGGCTGATTCCGGCCTTCGAGGAAGAGATCATCGCCCACGCTCTGGAACTGGGCGAGGTGACGGTGCGCGAAGTGATGGTGCCCCGGCCCAATATCTTCTCCTTTCCCGCCGACCTGACCCTGGATGAAGCACTGGCTGGGGTGGTGGAAGAGCAGCACTCGCGCATCCCGGTTTATGACCCGCAGCGCGGTCCGGAACACATCGTGGGCATCCTCTATGCCAAGGATCTGATGCGGTGGCTGCGCCTGCGAGTGTCGCTTTCGCCGGCGCAACCGGCGGCCGCGCGAGTGGCCAAGATGCCCATCAGCCAGATCATGCGCGACGTGCTGGTGGTGCCCGAGACCAAGCCGCTGGCTGATCTGCTCACCGAATTCAAGCTGCGCAAGCGCCATCTGGCGGTGGTAGTGGACGAGTTCGGCTCCACCGTCGGGGTCGTCACTGTGGAAGACGTGCTGGAGCAGTTGGTAGGCGAGATCGAGGATGAATTTGATGTGGCCGGGCTGGCGCCGCTGAAGGCGGGCGCCACTATGGTTCTGGAAGGCGCGGCCAACATCCTCGACCTGGAGAGCCAATACCAGCTCACTCTGCCCCGCAATCAGGGATTTGAGACGCTGGCCGGGTTCGTGCTGTCGCGGCTGCAGAGGATCCCCATTACCGGCGAGTCCTTTGATTATGATGGACGTCGCTTCACCGTGGTGGAGATGGAAGGCCACCGCATCGCCAAGGTGCGCATTGAAATGCTGCAGGAGCGGCCGCAGGCGGTGAGCCGCAGCGGGGATTAAGCCGGCGAAGGCCAACCCGTCCGAGGCTGGAAACAGTGCGCGGATTTCCTTCTGAAGTCTTATACTGAAGCCATTCTGAGGTGAGGAGGTGCCCCATGCGCCTGCTCCGTGTCTCCGCCAGTATCGCGGCCGTTGTCCTTTCAGTGGGCTCCTCCGTTTTTGCAAAAGATAACTCCACGGACGAACTGAAAAAGGTATGCGTGGCAGTGGTTGCCAACGCGAGCACAACCTCCGCGCTTGTAGAGCAGATGACCGAGCGCCTGGTTAAGAGTTTGAAACAGGATAAAGTTGATGCGGTGGGGATGAATTCGCGGACAACTACGCACTACCCGCTGGAGTTCAGCAAGGCAAACGGCGAGGAGTCGCGGCAGAAGCAGTGTGATTACATCCTGCTCAGCCAGGTTCGCGACCCGCGACAGCATCCGTTCGAACCACGGCTCCCGGAAATTTCCATCGGCGGGCCGGTTCCCAGCACCGATGCCAGCAATTCCTCGCCCATCGCCCAGCCGAATCTGCAATTGGCGTTTGCGCTTTTCCACAGCGGCCGGTTTAAGCCTATCGTGGAAACTTATGTTCTGGATAGACCCGGACCCAACGCGGCGAACACTCTCTGGCTGGCCATGGACAGGGAGGCCAACCGTGTACGCTCGGAATTAAAGAAGGCGCGCCTTCCCGAATAAGAAAATTCCCGTCGCTCCGGGCGCCTGACGGATTGGACGCGGAAGCGCGGCAGAAAAGCTGGTTTCTTCGCAACTGCAAATCCCTATAATGGCGGCAGCCTCTTTCATGAGATCCACGCTGCGCTATCTGGGTGTCCGCCTGCTTTACACCTTGCCTGTCATCTGGCTGGTGGTCTCCATCGTTTTTCTGCTGATTCACCTGGTGCCGGGGGATCCCATTCAGCAGATGCTGGGGGAGGGCGCCGCGGCCACAGACATGCAAGCCGCTCGGCACGCGTACGGCCTGGACGTGCCCCTGGGCCAGCAATACATCCACTATTGGAGCGGCGTGCTGCACGGCAATCTGGGGCCGTCGCTGCGTTTTAACCAGGGAGTGAGCAGCCTGATCGCGCAACGCTATCCCTATACGCTGGAGCTGACGGTGGCCTCGCTGCTGGTGGCGCTGGCCGTATCCATTCCTGCGGGCGTGCGCTCGGCGCAGCACCGTAATCGCTGGGACGACCGGGTGCTGAGCGTAATCAGCCTGTTCGGGCTGTCGTTTCCCAATTTCGCGCTGGGCCCGGTGCTGATCCTGTTCTTTGCCATTGAACTGGGCTGGCTGCCGGTTTCTGGTTCGGGCAGTCTGGCACACCTGGTGCTGCCGGCCATCACCATGGGAAGCGCGCTGGCCGCTATTCTTACCCGCATGGTGCGAACCTCCATGCTGGAAGAGCTGGGGCAGGATTACATTCGCACGGCGCGAGCCAAGGGCCTGCCGGAGCGAACGGTGGTATACCGCCACGCCCTGCGCAATGCCATGATTCCGGTGCTGACCGTAGTGGGCTTGCAGTTCGGAGCGCTGCTGGCCGGCGCCATTGTGACGGAAACCATTTTTTCCTGGCCCGGCATCGGAAGGCTTACCATCCAGGCCATTTCGAATCGCGATTATTACCTGGTGGAGGGCTGCATCCTGGCTATCGGGTTGACTTATGTGGCGGTAAATCTTCTGACGGATCTCATGTATTCGGTGGCGAATCCGCGGATAAGGCAGTGAAAACCAGCAATTAGCTGTGAGCAATCAGCATTTAGCCCATAAAGCGCCGTGCCGATGCCTTCCAGGGGCTAAATGCTAAGTGCTAATTACTTAGGAGACGAATGGCATCTGTAGCACAGGCGACGGTGACGCAGGCGCCCGCACGAACGCGGGCCGCGTCCCGCAACTGGCTGGCGATCATCGGCGTAGTACTGGTTTCTATCTTTGTGGTGTTCGCGCTGTTTGCCCCCTGGATTGCGCCGCAGGATCCAGCTCACATCGAACTGGCGGCGCGCCTGGCGCCTCCTTCCGCGGCGCATTGGTGCGGCACCGACGAATTGGGCCGCGACATCCTTTCCCGCCTGATTTATGGAGCGCGCATTTCCATGCTGGTGGGCAGCAGCGTGGTAGTGGGCGCGTTGCTTTTGGGGTTGGTCATCGGCTCGATCGCTGGCTATTACGGGGGGAAAGTGGATCGCTTCGTCAACGTCATCCTGATGAATGCGTTTCTCTCCTTTCCTGGCATTCTGATCGCCATTTCCTTTGTGGCTTTTCGCGGGCCGGGAATTTTGAACCTGATTCTGGCTCTCTGCCTGGGAGGCTGGGTGGGCTACGCACGGCTGGTGCGGGCGCAGGTGTTGGCTGCCCGGGAACGGGAATACGTGGAAGCGGCACGCGCGCTGGGGGCGAGCGACTGGCGCATCGTTACGCGTCACATTTTGCCCAACATCATCCAGCCGGTAATTGTGCAGGCGGCCATCGGCATGGCGGGTGCGGTGCTGGCGGAAGCCACCATGAGTTTTTTGGGACTGGGGGTGCCGCCACCCACCGCGAGTTGGGGTTCCATGCTCAATGACGGCCGCGCCCATCTGTTCGACGCCCCCCATTTGGTGTTGTTTCCGGCGGCCGCGGTCATGCTGGCGGTGCTTTCCTTCAATTTTATTGGCGACGCCCTGCGCGATTACCTGGATCCGCGCTCGCGGATTGAGGCGGGGCTGTAGGAATTGCTGATTGAGCCCTTTGTAAGTTGTAATTTGAATCTGTAAGACGAGGGTTACCAGCCAAGCTGCTCAGAATTGAGGACATTCAACGCGCTGGTGAGCGGCCAGCCCGAAGCTTGGCCTGGGGTCGCCTATTGCGGCGGGAGCCTTCGCGGGGCGTTTCAACCGCGGGCAGGTGCGCCGGGATGTGACCAGTGCTGCGAGCCAGATCGTAGAGCTTGTCGGCGGTGCGCCGGCGAAGCCGGTTTTTCAGCTCACCCTTTTTCATAAGTCAAACATATGATGCAGAGACGTCCGGCAGTGTCACTCCGCCCGAATCAATTCCGCCGGCGCAGGCCCAAGCCGGTCGTTGGAAGCAGAAGACCTGGACAATAAAAAAGTGGGGCGGGTCTTCTACTCGGCAGGGTCTTTCTTCTTATTCTTCCCGGGCAGACCGGCCGGATTCTCGTGCACGCGTTCACGAAACCTCGCCTTCAGGCCGCCTCCCAGTTCCACGGCCGATTCACCGTACTTATCTCGCAAGTGGTCGGCAGCCGAAAGTGCCTGCCGCCAGCGCCGCTGCTTATCATCCTCCAGCAGGCTGAGCTGGCCTTCGGTATGACCCAGGGAAGCCGCGTGTACGCCCAGGAGACGGATGAGGCGACCACATTCCCAAGCGTTGCGGAACAAGTGGCGTACGGCTTCGAACAGTTCGGTGTCAAGCTGAGTGAAACGGGGCAGAGTATGAGCGCGGGTGATGGTGGTGAAATCGTCATAGCGCAGCTTGAGTTGAACGGTGCGGGCATGCAAGCCGGCTTCCCGTAAGCGCCGGCCTACCATCTCCGCCAGGCGCAGCAGGGTAGCTTCCAGGAGCTGGGAGTCGCAGGTGTCCACGGAGAAGGTATGCTCGTGGCTCATGGATTTGGGGTCCTCGTCGGCGCCGATTGCGGAATCGAACCAGCCACCGGCGTCCAGGCCCTTGGCCTTGCCCGCCAGCGCCAACCCCCACTTGCCGAAGCGCTCTTCCAGGAAAGCATCGTCAAACCGAGCCAGGTCGCCGACGCTGTTGATGCCCAAGGCGTGCAGGCTCTGCTCGGTCACCTTACCCACTCCTGGAATTTTGCGCACGGCGAGTGGCGACAGGAATGGGGCTTCCTGGCCGGGCAGCACCCAGAGCATCCCGTTGGGTTTTGCCTGGTCGGAGCAGACCTTGGCCACCAGGCGGGAAGCCGCGATGCCAATCGAACAGTTGAGGCCGGTGTGGGTGTGAATGGCCTGGTGCAGCGAGTGGGCGGCGCGCAGGGGCGGACCATGCAGGCGTTCCGTCCCGGTCATGTCCAGATAGGCCTCATCTATGGACACCATTTCGATCTGCGGCGAAAAACTCTGCAGCACATGGTGGACTTTCCGGGAGTAGTCGCGATAGCGTTCAGGATGGCCGTCCACAAAAATGGCGTGGGGACAATGCTTGGCGGCGGTGCGCAAGGGCATGGCGGAATGTACGCCAAATTTGCGGGCCTCATAGGAAGCGGCTGAGACCACGCCGCGCTCATCGCGCTGGCCGCCGACTACCACGGCCTTCCCGCGAAGCAAGGGGTCAAACAGCTCCTCTACCGACACGAAAAAAGCGTCCATGTCCACGTGGAACACAGTTCGGGTTTGGCTGAGAGGAAGCGACACGATGCCGGTGAGGCTAGAGCCTCATGTTAACCCAGGGGGGTAGAGTTGACGTAAGTTCTGTTACTGAACGATCTGCCCGGCGAAAGGAGGATTGCTACAGTCCGCAGCCGTGGGCAGGGTGGAAACGAGGCCGGGATTGAGGTCGAAATGGATCACGTTATCATTCAAGCCGCAGAAACGGCGGACGCCGGAAACGTTAGGAGCATAAGGCGCAGCCCCGACCACGAAACTGGTGTTCACACCCAGGGCACTTGGGGTACCGCCGGTAGCAACAAAGTTGTAACCGGCTTTAGTGCCGCCGGCCAGAACAGTGTCTACCAGGCAAGCGGTAACCGAGCTGGGGCTGCAGGGAGGGGAACCGGTCAAATTCGTCAGGGCCGCAGAATATCCAACATCGGGGTAAGCGAGAGCATAAGCCGCCTCCGCCGTCATGATGGTGCGTATAGAGGAGACGGCAGAAGATTCGTTGGCCGCAATACGAGCGCGTATCAAATTGGGAATGGCGATGGCAGCGATAATGAGCATGATCGCTACGACAATCAGCAACTCAATCAGCGAAAATCCTTTGTCTTTCTGCATTCAGGCAGCGCCATCCCGAGCTGTGATACTGCACAACTACACAACCACTTCTCGCGCAGAGATATGCATCCCAGGGGCCACTCTGGCCCGCCAACCGCAAGCTGTTAAATTTTATGGAGAAAGCGCGATTCTGCTCAAAATGGGGTTGACCGATAAGCGGCGCGGCTGGCGGAATAGTTGACAGTATTTGTCATTCAGGATTGCATTTTTCGAGAGCGCAGACTTAGGTCCAACGACCGACGGGCCACTCCCTTCGTAACCCCTTGCTGCTGCCGTGTTTAGCTAATGTCGTGCGAACCTTGGCGAGCGAAAAAGTATGCTCAGGGTGCTATAGTTGTCACAACGGCATGTGATAAACGAGGTGTGCATGGGGTCGCCCTACGGTCTGCCCATCATCGAAAACTGCCTGATTTGCAACCTGCGTTCGGAGCGGTTTTTCTGCGATTTGCCGCGTACCGCTCTGGCGGCCTTCGAAAAAATCAAGTATTCCTCAGCCGTGCCTGCAGGGGCAGTCCTGTTTGTGGAAGGCCAGTCGCCGCGGGGCATGTACGTGCTCTGCCGTGGCCGGGTCAAGCTTTCCACCACCTCGCGGGAAGGTAAGACGCTGATTCTGCGTATCGCCGAACCTGGAGAGGTGCTGGGATTGCACGCCACCGTTTCCGGCAAGCCTTATGAATTGACGGCGGAAACTCTGCAGGCTTCACAGCTGAATTTCGTCAAACGCGAGGACTTTTTGCATTTCCTGCAGGAACACGGGGACGCGTGCCTGCGGGCAGCGCAGCACCTCAGCCAGAACTGCCAGTCCGCCTATGAGATGATCCGTTCCCTGGGGCTCTCGCACTCGGTGACCGAAAAAATGGCCCGCTTGCTGCTGGAGTGGTCGGGAGACGGCGAGACAACGAAGGACGGGATTCGCGTCAAAATAGCGCTTACTCACGAAGAGATTGCGCAGTTGGTCGGTACCTCGCGGGAAACGGTGACCCGGGTGCTGGGAGACTTCCGCAAGCAGCAGATCGCGCAACTGCGCGGTTCCACTCTGCTGATTCGTAACAAGGCTGCACTGGAACGGCTGGTGGGGGCATAGGACGGTAGCTAAGTACCCAGTAGCCTGGACCCAGTATGTAGAAGCGCGCGCAGGGGTGGCCAGCTAAGCCCTCGGCGAGATCCAATCAGTCAAGAACCTAAGAGAAACAAAAAGGAGCCTGGGCTCGCGCCCAAGCTCCCTCGTGGCTGGTACCCTCCCCCGAGGTACTTCGCCAAACTCAAGTGCATCGTAGCCAAGTCAGGGACCCGCGACAAGTCACGGAGGTAATGAGTGGCCGTTACCAATTGGCCGTGGAGGTCCTTCGCACTCGAACTGAGTTCGACCTGAGGTGCGCAGACTTAGGAGCGACCGTCGCCGCCTTCAATTCGAATACGAGAATTTGATTGGGTTGCAGCCTCACCTTCAGCACGGCGGCTCCATTGTTTTCAGAAACCTGCTCGGTTGTTGCGGCAACCAGGTTGCGGGCAGTTGTGACTTTCCATGGCAGATGAAGGCTAAGAGTTGCCGTGGCGCCGGTGGTCCCGTGATAAAAGACAAAAAGCATTTGCTGTTCCGGGCTCAGCAAACGCCGCACTTCGGTTTTTGCCGGATCGGCGCCGGTAATTGTGACTTCGGGCGCGGCCCCAGCCTGCTTGGCCAGCGCAACGAGGAGCTGCTTACTGGAGGGTTCGTTCTGGCGTTCATAGGCGAGAGCGAGGAAGGAACCGACCAGCACGGCTCTGCCCTTGCCGAAGGAATTCTCCACCATCGCGGGCTGGCCGTCGGCAAAGCGGGCCAACACCTGGGCGGACTCTGCGGGCGCCAGTTCCTCCTCGAATCCTGCCGCGGCAACTTTTTCGCGGGCCGCCATGCCGGGCAGGCCGGGCAAGGGCGCCATCTCCATTTCCGGCTGGTCCGCAGGACGGATCAGTTGCTCGCGGGCGCCAAACACTTCGTCCAGGCCGGCTCCCGGGATGATGTCGCTGGCAATGCCTCGGGCGTCGTTCCAGGCCAGGCGTGCCTCGGCTACAACGGTGCCCCCGTTCTCGACGTAGCGGCGAATTCCATCCGCCACATTTCTGGCCAGCATTACCGGGTAGGGAAGGAAAACAATTTTGTACTGGCCGAGCCGGTTGGCAACCACATCCTCGGGATGAATGAAATCCACGGGAATCTGTTCTTCCAGGAACATGCGATGCAGGCCGAGGAGTGAATCGCGCTCGGCATTGCCCAGCTTGGAGAGCGAGGGCTCGGTTCCGCCCACCATGTAGGAGAGGCGGTTATAGAGAATGGCAACTTGGGCGGGGGCGGGCCTGGCAGCCAGCAGGGAGGAGGCCTGGGCTGCGATGATCTTTGCGCTGTCGCCCGCGGTGCGAGCACGCTCGGTGATGCTGCCGTCCAGATTCACCAGGCCATAACCGTTGGACTCGTAGCCGGAACTCATGGGGTACCAGGCGTAAATGGCGATTTCGCGGGCGCCGTGGGAGATGGTGTTCCACATCCAGAATCTGAGATCATTGCCCACCACGGGCTCGGCGATGCGCATGCCGGTGACGCCCTGGCCGGCCTGCAACTCTCCGATCCAAAATCCTTTGCCTTCGCCGGCGGAGCGGCTGAAATCCAATCCGGCGGAGAGCTTTTGCCAGCTCCAGGGCTGGGTGGATTCGGCGTGCTTGGGATAGAGCGAAGTGCCGAAGAAGTCAGCGTTGGCGGCCATTTTCCAATCGTCGGGCTGGCCGTAGCCGTCGGTGGGGGAAGTGAACAGGCCGGGCACGGCGGCGTGGCTGGTGATGAAGTGGGTGGTATCGGCGGTGCGGATGGCGTCCACACGGGTCTTCAGGTCGCCGGCCAGCTTGTCGTCAATGAAGGCGCGCCAGTCGAGATAGTCGGTGTAAGAAAGAATGGTGCTGGCGCGCGGCGGCTCCACCTGGTTCCACTCCTGGAAGCCGCGATACCAGGCGTGATT
Source organism: Terriglobales bacterium (assembly GCA_035496875.1). Lineage (GTDB taxonomy): Bacteria > Acidobacteriota > Terriglobia > Terriglobales > Acidobacteriaceae > JAICWP01. The sequence continues at coordinate 16,823 of DATJEH010000159.1, forward strand.
CAGCGCATCAAGGCTGCCATACTTCTGCTCCAGCCAGCTGCGGAAACGTTTCTGGCTGTTGGGACAGTAGCAGAACTCGGGGTGGACGAGATAGGGGAATTCCGCCCAGTTGATCACGTGGGGCTCGCTCCAGACGTCCCAGCCATAGAGGGCGGGGAAGCGGTTGGCGTCGCGGGAGAGGGCGGAGAGAAACTTGACGATTTCGGCACGCACGCCGGGGTGGTCAATACAGAAACCGGGAGCGGATTGCGATTCGATGACGGCGCCGCTGCGGTCCACAAAACGGCCGTCCGGATACTTCTGGCCCACCCAGTCGGGAGCGGAATCGAGGTAAACCTGCACGATCACGCGAAGGCCGCGCTGCTGCGCCAGCCCCAGGAGCAGGTCGAGGTTCTCGAAGTGGAAGCTATCGGGCTGAGGTTCGGCAGTGGCCCAGTCCACCCAGGTTTTCACCGTATTGAAGCCGAGGGCCCTGATCTGGTCCAGGTCTTTGCCCCAGCGTGCGGCGCTGGTCGAATTTATGGGTTCGAGCATGGGGGCGCGTGCCTTGCCTCCGCCGTACCACACGGCTACGGGAAAGAAAGCGGGAGCAGGGGGGCGAAGTTGCGGCCAACAAAGCGAAGAGAGCAGGGCCAGGCAGACGGCCAGATATGTGTATTTCATCAGGTTCCTCGGCTTCTGGCTTGGCTTGCGCGGACAGGGGATTATACGTCGCAGGTCAAAATTTGCGCGGGCTCGCCCAAGAACGCTCTTTTGCACACTGTGGCTGGATGGGCTTGCCGCGACGTAAAGGCGAATATTATTCCCAGGCAGCCAGACAGCCGCTTATCTTGGAGGAATTATGGAGAAGATAAGGATCGAGCAGCATTCGTTTACCGGCACGCTTTGGTTTGCAGCGTGGCTCTTCACGATCGGATTTCTCCACCTTGGTTTTTGGAGGGCTGTGCTTGCCCTCGGGCTGTGGCCGTACTATCTGGGCGTGAGGTTCAGCGCGCCGCTGCACTAAATCGCCGCTGTCCCCTGGGCATCAGCCGCAAGGCGGGAGGTCACCCTTTCCTGCGCGCTTCCGCTTCCGCCAGCCAGCCGCGCCGGAGGTTCTCCATGGGGATGCTGGAGAGATAGGGCTTGATGTCGAGAATGGGCGTCCCGTCTAGCATGTCCAGGCCGCGAACGCGCAAATTGGAGCCTTCGCGGCGCAGAAGTTCGACCACGGTCAGGCCGATGGGGTTGGGCCGGCGCGGGGAGCGGGTGGCGAAAACGCCGTGGGGGCGGTTGTTGTCGGTGGGTGGGGTGGCCACCAGATCGAATCCCTGGGCGCGGTCGAATTCCCAGAGGACGAACAGGTGGGAGAATCCCTCAATATCCTTCAGGCCGGCTTCCAGCTCAGGCAGAATCTTGAGCGCACCCTCCGCCTCGTGCTTGGCGCCGAACCCCTTGGGAATTTCGCTGCTGTTCTTGTAAGGGCTGCTCACAAATCCGATGGGCTGCGAAGTGAACAACGAATTTAGCCTCCTGACTCATGTTAAAGCATGAAGAGGCCTTCCATTCGCTTTTTCCAGCAGGGGGATGGCCCACCCTCGGAGACCTCCCCCCAAGGGTGGGCGGGTAATTGTGTTTTTTCACCTCAACCCGTACTGAAAGGAGATGCTTGTACCGTCATTCAGGGTGATCGTATAGACGTAAGTGTTGCCAGCCGACAAGCTTGTCGTGCTGATGTTGAATATCCACTGTTGATTGGTGGAATCCCACCGGAAGGCAGCGTCCGGAGTAGTAGAGGAGACAGTTTCGTCGACGGTTGTTACGGTTCCAGAAATGATACTGGTCAAGACGAAACCGCTGACCACACCGGGAGTTCCTATTGAAACGCCATTCGCGTCGCAGACGCGGAACTTAACGGGGATTGTGGCCCCCTGCTTCCAGACGCTGCTTCCGTCGGCGTTAATGGGTTGCAGGACCTGATGACCGGCGTCACCGTAGCAAATACCACCACTAGCATAACGGACGTTATAGGCAACCGATGCTGAGGAGGCATTGCCGACGGCGTCGGAGGCATTAACGGTGAAAGTGTTAGCGCCGACCGCCGCGGTATTGATGGCGGCGTTGTTAGCGACAGTACCGGAGCAAGAAGCAACCCCAGAGCCGTTATCCGTGCACTGGTATTGAGCAGGCACGCTCTGGTGAAGGAGATAGTTAGTGGCCGTGGGGGCAGATATGGAGATTGCGGGAGGTCTTTTATCAATTTTGTTTCCGGATATCGGTCCGGCAGTGGCGCAGTTACCCGCCTTATCGCATACCTGATAGCTGCCGGTGCTGGCATTTGCTGTTTCAGTGTTCGGCGGCACGGAAGTGGACAAGGTGAAGTTTGCATCGGCAGGATTGGCGAGACCGGAGCCGCTGTCGGCTGCGGTGCAGGCAATGGTCACATCGGAGGCATGCCATACGCCATCCGGCAGCCCACAGGTAATTGCCGGCGGGTTGGTGTCAGCAGGAACGCCAATTCCGGTCAAATCAACGGTAATTGGGGTGGAATAACCGCTGATCAAGATTTGCAGTTGGGCAGACCGCGTCCCCGCTGCTGAAGGGGTGAAGGTGACGTCATACCAACATATATCGGCATTTGGACACAGGGACGAAACTACGGAAAAGTCCGAGGCATTGGCCCCGACAACAGAAGCTCCCGCCGCGTTAACACCGTCTGACGTTTGTGCCGCCAGAACGACGGTTTGACCTGACTGGAAGGTTCCATCGCCGTTGCCCAGAACCACTCTGTTGGTGGTTACAAAATCGAGCTTGCCATCGCCGTTGAAGTCACCGACCGCTAATGCTCCACCTGAAAAGCCGACACCGCCTGTGTAGTTGGCCGCAGCCTGGAAGGTTCCATCTCCGTTGCCCAGCAAGACCGATGCGCTGGTGTACACATCGCCGACCAGTATGTCGCGGTTGCCATCATGGTTGAAATCTCCAACCGTGACCGAGCCAGGGTACCAACCCAGGCTGATTCCCGGACCGAAACTGAGGGGAGGCTGGAAAGTTCCGTCGCCGTTGCCCAGCATAATCTGGCCGGGCACAATAAGGTCAGGCTTCCCGTCGCGGTTGATATCGGCAACGGCAACGGCAACACTACCGCTAGCAGTATTATCGTATCGGGTCACCCAGGCGCCAGTCCCGTTGCCCAGCAAGATCGAAATCCTGCCGGTAGTGCCGCCCACACCTGCGACGGCATCCAAGTTGCCGTCGCTATTGAAATCGCCCAAGGCCAGGTACCATGGGTAGCCTTGCGGATTACCGTAATATTGGGCATCTGTATTAAGCAGGTCTCCTGTGTTCGTCCCCACGAAAGTCCAAACGTACTGGATTTCACTGCCGGCCACTAAGTCGTCGATACCGTCATGATTCAAATCTCCAACGGCAAGAGAATTAGCGCCGTAGAAGTTGGTGCCCCAGGTGGACCCAATGCGAAATGTTCCATCTCCGTTTCCCAGCAGCAGCGTGATGTTGGGAGCGCCGTTCGGGTTCGCCAGCGCAACATCCTTGTTTCCATCCCCGTTGAAGTCACCAACCACCACGTAGGAAGGATTGCCTCCGGTCGCGTAGAAAACAGCCGGCTGGAAGGTGCCGTCTCCGTTGCCCAACAAGATGTTCACTCCCCCGCCACCATCAGCGAGCGCTAGATCAAGCTTATTGTCATGGTTGAAGTCGCCCACCGCGACCGAAGAACCGCCGACGGGGAGGGGCAGCGAGGCGCTGGTTGTTCCGACCTTAAGCGAACCGAAGTTTACGTTGTTGGAAGAAACCGATACAGGCGGAGTTTGTGCTTGTGTAGCGGCAGAGAGCAATATCATGGTTGCTGCAGCAATCACGAGCAGCAGGCGAGGAGAGGTGTTGCATGATCTTGTGATCTGCAGGTCTGAGGCTTTGAAACGAGCCAAGCAAAGGCTCGCCACAACATTCGGCGCGACGGTCCTGGTTGTGTTCTCTTTTATGGTGTCGGGAGCGACTGATGAACTACGAAGTTGGCGGCGCATGTTTTCTCCTTTATTTCGCTCGATGGGGCGAAAAAAAAGGCCGCCACACGATTGGTTGTATGGCGGCCTCCGATTGTTTCGGTCAGCCTTGATTACACTTAGCGACATAACTACAACTTCACTTCACGATCCGAACCTAACCTTTTTGGACACGATTTCGGCCAATACTGGAAGACCGTCTTGGATTTTCAAAACTTGCAACTCGCCATGACCCAGCTCACGGCAGAAGGCGATGAACGCCTGCCATTGTTTAGGGAGCAGAGGTTCCCCCCTGCTGTCATGTCGCTCGTGAGCAGCCTCGGTGGCTAAGCCACACATATGACATCCTCCACAACAGAAATGGAGCCAAGTTCGGAGTTGCCAGGTACACTCCCCGTGGAAGTGGCGCCCACAGCAGGGGAACGGTCCACTGGGGAGAGCACATTGCAGTGTTGGTCGGCGCATGGTCAAGCTAAGCTCGAGCTAACCTTCGTATTAAGGTCTAAGTTATTGATTTAGCGAAGGATCGTCCTGATTGAAACTAAGTCATCGGTGCCAGGTGAAAATTCGGTGTATGCTTTGCCCCCGACTAAGAGCGACCCAGTCATGCCTTCCGCAAGGCGAATCCACCATTTTGGTCCCTTTGAACTGGATTTGGACCGAAAAGAGCTGCGCAAGTTTGGGATTCGACTCAAGCTCGAGCGCAAGCCCCTGCAACTGCTCCTTACCTTGCTGGATCACCGGGGAGAGGTGGTCACGCGGGCCGATCTCCAGAAGCTTCTATGGGGCGATGGCGTCTTTGTGGACTTTGAGAAAGGCTTGAATGTCGCGGTAACCAAGTTGCGCGCCGCCCTGAACGACTCGGCGGAGAAACCGAAATATGTGGAG
>DATJEH010000160.1:0-11149 GCA_035496875.1 Terriglobales bacterium
CTCGATAAGCATCGCAATGTAACTCTGGACGCCCTGGTAATGCTCTTCGCCGGTCTCTTGTACGTGTTTTTCGTGGACGGTGTGGTTCGTCGGATCTGGCAGCGCTTTCCGCCCAAAGAAGATGGTTTTTTCGGACTCATTGCAACGGCCATAATCTCCCTGGTGGTTAGCTTGTTAGGGGTTGTATTGGGCGAATGGTGGACCGATATGGTGGAGTATCTGCGAATTGGCTACGGCCATCTCGTTGACCGCGACTCCCGGATACCTTGGGGAAATCATCTTTACGGCATCTTTGCAGTAGGAATTTTCATTTTCTGGCTGCTTTCGTGGCGATGGTATCGAGAAAGCGCATCGGACGGGGAGAAAGGTTCGGAGATCTTGGGCCTGTCCAATGGTTCATGCCGTAGTGCCCAGAGGTCCTCGCCGTCAAGCCCCTAAAACTGCTGACCAGCGCTAGCGCGAGTACTACAACGACTTGCAAAATCCCCTTCTCGCGTTTCACTCCTTCGGCAACGCCCAGCTAGGGGCGGTGGCTGTCCTCCGGATTGTGGGATACTCACCTTGCTATGACCCTGGAGGAGTGCCGCCGCTTCTACGCCGAAGAGATTCGGCTGGCAGCCAGCGTGAAATCTGCGGCCCTGGTGGAAGCCTTCGCCCGTGTGCCGCGGGAAAAGTTCCTGGGTCCGGGACCGTGGCGGTTTCGCTCCATGGACATGGCCCTGGGCGATTCCGCGTATGTGAGCAGTGAAGATGCCGATCCGCGCCATGTCTACCATAATGTTCCCATCGCCCTCGACCCCGCGCGCGACCTGAACAACGGCCAGCCTGGCACCCTGGCCCGCTGGATGGATGACTTGGACTTACGCCAGGGCGATCGCGTCTACCACCTGGGCTGTGGCGTGGGTTACTACACCGCGATTCTGGCCGAGGTGGCGGGAGCGAGCGGGCACGTGACCGCCAGCGAAGTGGATGGCGAATTGGCTGCCCGAGCGGGCGCAAACCTGGCCGGCTATTCCAACGTCACCGTCCTCGCGGGTGACGGTGCAGCTTTAGATCCCGGCGAGTGCGATGCCATGCTCATCAATGCCGGAGTGACCCATCCCCACCCCGCCTGGCTGGAGCGTTTGCGCCTGGGCGGCCGCCTGGTCCTGCCCCTCACCGTGCCTCTGGCCGCAAATGTGGGAAAGGGAATGATGATCAAAATCACGCGCGAGCCGGCGGGCTTCGCGGCGCGGGTCATCACCTTCGTGGCTATTTATTCCTGCAGCAGCGTGCGCGACCCGCAATTGGAAGTGCTGCTGGGCAAAGCCATGACCAGCGGGGCCCTCTTTCAACTGAAGTCGGTGCGTCGCGATGCGCATGCGCCCTGCGAGAGCTGCCTGGTCCACTCCAGTGAGCTCTGTCTCAGTGCGGCCGCCCTGGCGCCACTCTAATTCTTTCGGGCAGAAAAGAGGGAGCTGTCATTTGCAGCTCCCTCCGCGTTCTCGGGCAAGAAACATCTTATTAAGGACGCTGATTAGCGTTTGCTGTGGTGGTGTTCTGCTTGGCGTGCCACGCCTCCAGTGCAGCCGTTCCGCCGCCACCCACCAGTGCTCCGGCTGCCAATCCATTGTTGCAGCCGCACATGGTCCAGCCCAGGCCGGATCCCAGGGCCGTGTTGGAGAGAATGAATCCCCAGCTGCGATATCCCTGGGCAAAATCCGGGAAAGAGGTAAGGTACAGTTCCGAAATGCCGCCGCCGCCGATCAAAGCGCCTTTGGCCAGCCCGGTGCCGCTGCTTAGAATGGCCCCCACTCCAGCGCCCAGAGCCGCGCCTCCCACTACGGAGAAAATATAGCTGTAGCGCCGCGGCGTAACCTTTCTCAGGTCTTGCTTGACGCTGGGAGGATCTGCCGCAAAGGACGGCATGGTGAAGACCAGCACCACGCACACCGCCACCAATATAGTGAGAAATTTCTTTGTTGAAAGCATGTGAGTTTTCCGTGTTGCACAGCGAGTTGATTTACTCGCGATAGGATGGCCGGGTTGGGGACGGGGATGCGCCCTGGCAAAGAGCAGTGCTCGAAAAACCGCTCTGGACGGGGATGTCGAAGTATTCCTCGCCAGAGGCGTTGCCCTGCAGAGGCCTATCTGCAGCTCACATTGGTTTCGCCCCGGCTACAGAAGTAACTCTGACGGAGCGAGGAGGTGAGGTTCTAGCGGCCGCTGACCACTTTCTGCTCGCTGGGAGATTTGCTGAAGAGAATTTCGGAAACCAGGAGCAGCGCTCCGACAACAATGGCGCTGTCGGCAAGGTTGAAGGCGGGCCAGTGATAGCTCCCAACATAGAAATCCAGGAAGTCCACCACCTGGCCGCTGAGCAGGCGATCCCACAAATTACCCAGCGCGCCACCCAGAATGAGGGCCAAGCCCACCCCGGTGGTGGTCATGGCGTGGCTGTTTTTCCACAGCAAAGCGGAAACCACCACCAGCGCCACCAGGGAGAAGAGCACCAGCACTGCAATTTTCCACTCCGAGGGCGACTCGGCAAAAAGACCAAAGGCGGCGCCGCGGTTCTCTACGTGGGTTAGATGGAAGAAGCCGGGAACCACAGCGATGCTCTCATGGAGCGCGATATTTTTGTCCACCACCCATTTCGCCAGGCGGTCGAAGACGACGACCGCAAAGGCGATCAGGAAGTGGTACTTACGCATGGCGTGTTGCTCCGACATGAACCTCAGCTCAATCCTATTCTAACTTTCCCATTGCTTGAGTACGGCGCTGCAGCGCTCGCACACCCCTGGGTATTCCGGGTCCTCGCCCACATGAGTGGAATAGTTCCAGCAACGCTCGCATTTGCGGCCAGGAGCTTTGCTGACCTGGACGCGCACGCCCGAGGCGCCGTCACCCGCGGCACTCTCCAAATTTACCGCCGAAACAATAAACAGGAACCGTAACTCCTGGGCATAGCGGGCCAGTACCGAATAGGCGGGTTCGGGCGCGCTCAAGGTAACCTGAGCCTCCAGGCTGCCGGCGATCAGCTTCTGGTTGCGTGCCGCTTCCAGGGCCTTCAACACCTCGTCGCGCACGCCCCGCAGCAGGGTCCAGTCCGACCGCAGTTGCTCCTGATTGGATTCGCCATTGCGGGTCGAGGTCGCAAGACCAAGAATTTCCTGCTGGCTGGGAAAGAGGGCCAAGTGCACGCTTTCCACACGCCCGGACACCTGGGGCAGGTGCTGCCACACCTCCTCGGAAGTAAAGCTGAGAATGGGCGCCAGCAGCCGCACCAGGGCCTCGCCGATGCGCCAGATGGCGGTCTGGGCGGAGCGCCGGCCGCGCGAGTTGGGCGCGTAGGTATAGAGCCGGTCCTTGAGCACGTCGAAATAGAAGGCGCTCAGGTCCACCACGCAGAACTGGTTCACGCGCTGGTAGATTTTGTGGAATTCAAAGCGCTCGTACCAGGCGCGCACCTGCTGGTTAAGTTCGGCGGCCTGCAGCAGCATGTAGCGGTCGAGCGTATCCATCTGTTCGTAGGGTACAGCCTGGTGCGCCGCGTCGAAACCGTTCAGATTGCCCAGGATGTAGCGGAAGGTGTTGCGCAGTTTGCGGTAGTTCTCCGCCACCCGCTGCATAAGCTGCTCGGAGTCCACCACATCTTCGCGGAAGTCCACCGAGGCTACCCACAGGCGCACGATCTCGCCCCCCAGACGGTCGGCAATCTCCACCGGATCCACGTCATTGCCCAGCGACTTATGCATGGCGCGGCCGTGCTCGTCGAGGGTCCAACCATTGGTCGCCACCCCACGGTAGGGCGCCGAGTTGCGCGCGGCGATGGCGCACAGCAGGGAAGAGTGGAACCACCCGCGATGCTGGTCGCCACCCTCCAGGTAGAGGTCGGCAGGCCAGGGGTAGGATTCTTTTTGCTGCACCACCAAATAACTGGAGCCGGATTCGAACCAGACGTCAATGATGTCCATCTCGCGGGTGAAGCCTGAGCCCCCGCAGGCGGCACAACTCGTTTCCGGCGGGATGAGGGCATCAGCCTCCGGTGTATACCAAGCGTCCACACCCTTTTGCGCCACCATCTGCGTTACCGCGCGATTGACCTGGGGCGACTTCAGCGCCTGGCCACAGCCGGAACAGAGAAATACAGCAATGGGCACACCCCACACGCGCTGGCGGGAGATGCACCAGTCCGGCCGGGTGGCAATCATGTTGGAAATGCGCTCTTCGCCCCAGGCCGGGTCCCAACGCACCTTCTTGATCTCGTCCAGCGCGCGCGCGCGCAGGGTGCCGCCTTCCATCGGCGTTTCCATCGAGATGAACCACTGCTCGGTGGCGCGGAAGATGACCGGATTATGGCAACGCCAGCAGTGAGGATAGGAGTGCTCCAGCTTCTCCGTGTGCAACAACGCGCCGCGTGACTTCAGCAGCTCGATGATGGGCTGGTTAGCTTCAAATACGCTCTTGCCGTCATATTCCGGCAGGCCGTTATGGAGGCGGCCTTCGCCATCCACATTGCAGGTCTGGTCGAGCTTGTACTTCTGGCCGGTATAGAAGTCCTCAGCGCCATGCGAGGGTGCGGTATGGACCACGCCCGTCCCCTGGTCCATGGTGACGTAATCGGCGAGCACGCCCAGGATTTTTCGCTGCTCCCAGGGCAGGAAGGGATGGTAGAAGTGCAGGTGCTCCAACTTTTCGCCGGGAAACTTGGCCACAATTTTCCAATCTTTGAAGCCGCACTTTTCGGCGGTTACTTGTGCCAACCTCTCGGCCACAATGTAAATTTCGTCTCCCGCTTCGATCGCAACATATTCCTCATGAGGATGGAAAGCCACTGCCATGGAGGCCGGCAGGGTCCAGGGAGTGGTGGTCCAGATGATGGTGAAAACCGGCTTGCCCTCGAAAATGCGCTTAGCCGCGAGCTCGGGATCCAAGTCGCGCGGGTCGGACTGCATGCGGTATTTCACCCACACGCTGGGGCTGGTGTGGTCTTTATACTCAACTTCCGCCTCGGCCAGAGCCGTCTCATCGAAAATGCACCAGTAAACCGGGCGTAAGCCTTTGTAGACAAAGCCATTCTCAAAAAATTTATAAAAAGTGGCCAAAACCACCGACTCATACTCCGGAGTCATGGTGGAGTAAGGCTGTTCAAACCGGCCGAAAATCCCAAGGCGCTTAAACTGGCTGCGCTGCAGATCCAAATACTTATCGGCGTACTTGCGGCACTCGCGGCGGACCGCGAGGGGCGGCATAGTCAGCTTTTTACCGCCCAGTTCGGCATCTACTTTAATTTCAATAGGCAGCCCATGGCAGTCCCATCCGGGGACGTACGGGGCGTCAAATCCCGCCATGTTTTTGGACTTCACAATGAAGTCCTTCAACGACTTATTGAGGGCCGTGCCCAAGTGGATGGGCCCATTAGCATAGGGAGGCCCATCGTGAAGAATGTAAACAGGGGCGCCGGCGCGGGCCTGCCGCAGGAGTTGATACACGCCCATCTCCTGCCAGCGGGCGAGCAATTTGGGCTCGTTTTGGGGCAGGTTCGCCTTCATGGCGAAATCGGTCTTGGGCAGGTTGAGGGTAGCTTTGAGCTCCAGGGCCACGCGTGCTTGACTCTCCGTGTTAAAGTGCTTTCATTATAGGGAGCAGGGAAACGGCAGTCCAACGCCTCCCGACACCTTCCCAAAATGGACCCCAATCGGTTATCCGTGGTAACAGGGTAAGTTTTTCTTTTTGAGTGACGTTTTGGGTATACCGGCATCTAATTGTGGGTATTCCAAGTACCTCTGGGTGGTGTGGGGGTGCCAAGCTGCGGGCAAATGACGGTAGGCAAGAGGGAAAGCGCGCAGAATCGCGAAAGCAACTTGGCACTTCATGTGCTCATCTCGTTTAATGGTGGCAGTGAGCCTGCCCATCTGAGAGGTACCCAGCCGGGACGAACATATGGCAAATGACGTAATGGTCCCCCCAACGCAGGAGACGCAGGCGGAGCCGGAACTCAACCTGCTTCTGAGATCGGAAACGCTTGACCGGCCGTGGTGGAAAACCCTGCGGGAGAGCCTCCACGAGTGGCGGCATCCGACCCAGCTTCCGCCCTTGCATTTGACTTCCAAACCAGTGCCTGTAAAGGAGATCTGGGGCGAGTACAACTACAAGAAAAAGAGCGCGGTCGGCTCGGTGTTCTTGCATGCCGTGGCGATCGGCGGCATTGTGGCGGTTTCGATTGTCGGCGCCCGGGTGGTTAAACAGGCGGAAAAGCATGAAACCGTGACCCTGATCGCACCCAACCTCTCGCCCTACACGCCCATGTCGAATAAGAAGAACGACACCATCGGCGGCGGTGGCGGTGGAGGAGATAGAGACAAGTTTCAGGCGCCGAAGGGCAAGCTACCGAAGCTGGCGATGGAGCAGATTACCCCGCCGGCTATGGTGGTGCGCAATGACCATCCCAAGCTGACAGCTGAGCCCACGGTAGTGGTCCCCCCACAGGTGCACCTGGCAGCGAACAACTTGCCTAACTTCGGCGATCCCAAGGCTGTTATTCCAGCAGGCCCGCCTTCCAACGGCACCGGTTCTGGCGGAGGTATCGGCTCTGGTTCGGGTGGCGGCGTCGGTTCGGGCACCGGGCCGGGAGTTGGTCCGGGCCGTGGCGGTGGCATTGGTGGCGGCGTTTTCCGCGTAGGCGGCGGCGTTTCCGCTCCGCGCGCGGTCTATACGCCTGATCCGGAATACTCCGAAGAAGCGCGCAAGGCCAAGTACCAGGGCACCTGCGTGCTATGGCTGATTGTGGGTCCGGATGGCCGGCCACACGACATCAAGGTGGCGCGCTCGCTGGGCATGGGACTCGACCAGAAGGCTATCGAGGCGGTGCGGAACTGGAAATTTGAGCCTGCCATGAAGGATGGCCATGCCGTAGCGGTGCAGATCAACGTGGAAGTGAATTTCCGGCTGTACTAAGATAGTTTCAGCGGTGAAACAAAGGGAGGCATCTGCTTCCCTTTTTATTTTGCCTGAAGCGGCGGCAGCGCTCAGCAATCAGCATGCGGCCCTTTTACCCAATTCACGCACTAGATGCTTCAGGGCTGCAGTCCCTATTCCCAGCGCAAGGCGGAAGACGGATCCACACGGGCGGCGCGGCGGGCAGGCACATAAGCGGCAAGCAGCGCGACCAGTAGAAGCAACGCCATGGAACTGGCTAAGGTTACTGGGTCGCGCGGCTGGATGCCATAGAGAAGCGCACTGAGAGCTCCGGCGGCGGCCAGCGCGGCGGCGAAACCAATGCCCAGGCCGAGCAGGGCAGGGGTGATTCCCTGGCGCACTACCAGGAGCAGGACGTTACCCGTTTCCGCGCCCAAAGCCATGCGGATGCCGATTTCACGGGTGCGCTGGTTTACCGCGTAAGAGACTACGCCGTAAATTCCAATGGCCGCCAGAGCCAGCGCCAGCAAACCCAGACTGCCGAGCAGAAGGGCAGCCAGACGCGCCGGCAGCAGAGCCACGCTGACGAAATCATCCATGGCGCGGGTTCCGGAAACGGCCAGATTGGGATCGAGGGCGGAGACCATGCGGCGAACCGCGTCCGAAGAGGCGAGAGGCGCTCCGGCAGTTCGCAGCAGCAGGTTAATGTGCGGCCAGTAATACTGAGTCGCAGGCCGGTAGACAAACCCGGTAGCCTCCTCACCCAGCGTCTCATATTTACCATCGGCAGCCACGCCCACCACGCGGCAATCCTGTCCCGGCGTGCCATTCAGGTGCGCGATCTTGCCGATAGGGTCCTCTCCCGGCCACAGCTGGCGCGCCAGATAATGGTTGACGATCACGACCGGAGTGGAACTCTCCTGGTCGGTGGAATCGAAGTCGCGGCCGGCAAGCAGGGGTATGCCCATGGTCTGGAAATAATTGGGCGCGATGGGGGTGATGATGCTCACCACCGGCTTGGGCCTGCCGGCGGTCTGGACTTCGGTATCGCTTTCATCGGTATCGCTGAGAGGAAGGTAGCCGGCGAGGCTGGCCCGCTGCACTCCCGGTACTTGGGGAGCCTCGCGCAGCAGGGCCGCTTGAAACTGGCGGCCGCTGGTTTCGCTATAGCCCTGCTGGCCGAGATCGAAGCTGACTGCGAGAACGTGGCCGGCATCAAAGCCCGGTCCCGCAGCTTGTACTCGCCACAAAGAACGCACCATCAGCATAGCGGCCACCAGGGCCAGCAGGGAGAGGGCAGCTTGCGCCGCAACCAAGGTGTGCTTGAGCGCGTACCGCCGAGGCCCGCCCAGAGAGGCAGCGGACTTTAACGCAGGCGCAGGATCGGCATGCGCCGCCTGCAGCGCGGGAATCAGGCCGCACAAAACGGCAGTGAGCAGCGAAACCAGAACCGCAAACCCCAGAGTGCGCCAGTCCAAACTCAGGTCAAGAGCCAGAGGGAAGTCGAACAGCGGCCGTAGCGAGAGCAGCAGCCGGTCCAGCCAAAAGGCCAGCAGCAGTCCGGCGGCACCGCCCAGAAAGGAAAGCAGAAGACTGTGGGTGAGCAGTTGCTGAAACAGGCGCGCGCGGCTGCCGCCAATAGCCAGGCGGATGGCCAATTCGCGCCGCCGCTCCACCGCGCGTGCCAGCAGCAGGTTGGCAATGTTGGCGCAAGCCAGCAGCAGCACCAGACTAACTACGCCCAGCAGCATGAGCGTGAACATTGTGACCGCCGAGCGCAATGCCGGACTGAGCAGCCCCGGCGGGGCGACGCCGTACCGCAGTTCGCGATAACTTGGGTCTTGGGCAGCCTGGCTCGTGGCCCAGTTCTCTATCCAGGCGCCGGCTGAGGCTGGGCTGATGGAAGGCTTGAGCCGGCCTACATTCCAGAAGCTCCGATTGTGCTGGTTGCTGATCCAATCTGCCGTCCTGGAACCGGGATTGAGGAGAGCATGGTTGGTAATGGGAACCCACAGATCCACAGCCAGGATTCTCTCCGTGCCGATAAAGCCTTGAGGCGCCACTCCGATCACAGTGAACGGATGTCCACTGAGAGGTATGGTCTTGCCGAGGATATGCGGATCGCTGCCTAGAACCGTTTTCCAGAAGTTGTAGCCCACAACCACGACCGGGTTGCTGTCTAACACTCGCCCTTCATTTCCGGAAAAAGCACGTCCCAGGAGAGGTTTTACCCCGAGGACGTCGAAATAATCTGCGGAAACTTCGTAATCGGGCACAGACTGGCTGTGGGCGCCGCGGCCGTAGATTACTCCCGCCGCCCAGAACGCCGTAAAACCGGAGAACACCGGATTGTGGTCGCGGATGGCCAGGTACTGAGGGTAGGAGATGTTGGCGTCGTACTGGTCGGGACTGCCGGTCTTGCGACCGTGGGTGACGGTGACCAGTTGCTCGGGGTGAGACACAGGCAGGGGCCGCAAAATGGCAAAGTTCAAGATACTGAAGACGGCGCTGTTGGCGCCGATACCTAACGCCAGCGAGAGCACGGCCACGGCGGTAAAGCCGGGATTACGGCGCAGCAGGCGGAGGGCATAGCGCAAATCCTGACCCAGGCTGCGCAGCCAGCGGAAGCCGGCCTGGTCGCGAAAAGCTTCCCTGGTCTGCTCGATGCCGCCCAGCGAGCGCAGGGCGGCGTAGCGCGCCTCCTCTGGGGTCAGACCGCGGCGCAGGTTTTCCTCGATGAGGAGCTGCAGGTGGGCTTCAAGTTCGGCCTGCAAATCCTGCTCCAGCCGGCCACGCCGGAAGGTGTCCCGCAGGCGCGACAGCCAAGCTCGAATCTGCGGCATATGCGACCTCCACGCTCAGGCACCTTGCGGCGTCTGCAACAAGCGGCTGATGATGGCCGCCATACGCTCCCAGTCCGCAGCCTCGGCGGCCAGTTGCTTGCGGCCGGCGCGGGTAATCCCGTAAAAGCGGGCCCGGCGGTTGTTCTCCGACGTGCCCCATCGCCCCGTGATCCAGCCCCGCTGCTGCAGGCGCAGCAGTGCGGGATAGAGCGTGCCCTGGTTAAGGTGGAGGACGTCGCCCGATATCTGCTCGATGCGGCGGGCGATGGCATAGCCGTGCAGCGAACCCATGGACTCCAGAGTCTTCAGCACCATGAGATCCAGTGTGCCTTGCAGGACTTCCGCCAAAGCCCCTCCTGTTGATAACCAAACGGAGCATAAGACAGTTCCATTGGGATGTCAACAGGAGGAAGGCCGCCCCGGCCAGCGCAGAGGAGCAGCTGAAAAGAAAGCGGCCCCAGCTTCAGTTTGGGGCTTGCGCAAGGGCGGGAAACGGGAGTAGAAGTGGGTCGCTGTAAGGAGGGTTTGCATGCGCCCTCGTTTTCTGCTGTGCGGCTGGTTGGCCCTCATCCTGGTTTACGCGCTGGCTCCAAGGTTTTGCCCCGCGGCGGAGGAACCCAGCCTCAGCCGGCAGCAGATGGAGCACTTTCTCCTCACCGCCAAGGTGGTTAAGAGCAAGTATGCCAGCAAAGGAATTACCAACACGTGGCGGCTGACGCTGAGCGACGGCACAATAACTCACGACGCGCATTTCCAGGCGGTTGACGAACACAGACTGGGCATGAAGTTTTCCAACGGAAGCAGCGAACTTCTGTTTGTGGATTCTTACAAATACAACATCGCGGCCAGCCGCCTGGCCGAAATGCTGGGCCTTGAGGATATGGTTCCCGTGTACGTCGAACGGAAATGGGAGGCTCAGATCGGTTCTCTAGGCTGGTGGCTGCCGGTGGAAATGGACGAGGTGGAGCGCCTCCGGCGCAAAATTTCGCCGCCTGACATTGATTCCTGGGACCGCCAGATGTACAAGGTGCGGGTTCTGGACGAACTGGTTTATGACACGGATGCCAATCTCACCAACGTGCTGATTGGTCATGACTGGAGGATCTATCGCATTGACTTCACGCGCGCGTTTCGGCTGTCAAAAAATCTGAGAAGCGCTGCAAACCTTGTGCGCTGCGACCGCGGGCTGCTGGAAAAACTGAAGGCCCTCAACGGGGAGGAGTTGGCAAACCGAACCAAAGGGTATCTCAACAAGGAGGAAGTGAAAGCGATCATGGCGCGTCGAGACAAAATTGTGGCCTATTTTCAGAAGCTAATCGCCGACCAGGGTGAGAACGCGGTGCTGTATTAGAAACAAGGTGCAAGTTCAGACTTCAGGTTCGAAGCCGGGGAAAAGATTGGCCCCC
>DATJEH010000161.1:0-23135 GCA_035496875.1 Terriglobales bacterium
GGATGCGCGCCCGCTGCAGCAAAGTCGCGAAATCCTGGGCCGAGCTCTGCAACTTGACCACTTGCAGGGTCCTGCTGATGGTGGGAATAGCCGCCACCGTCACCACCATCATCACTGCCATGCAAATCAGCAGTTCCAACAAACTGAAGCCGCTTTGCCATCTGGGACGGTATTCCATGCCATGTACTCCTTGGGGGAATGCATATTCCAAAGCAGTCTGTCGTCCAAAAGGACGAGATTTTCTAAGTTGCTGAAAGCAGGTTGGTTAGGATAGTCTCTTCGGCGGAGCTGGGGGCCAATCCTCTCCTGGAATGTTTCATTTCGTTACATTTTGTGAAGCTGGTCTCGATCTGAATCGCGTATCCCAGGAGGCCGCGGCAACGCGTTTTGCTCCGGCAGACGAGATCCAAATGCCTTCCTCAGCCTTGAATCCAATGCGCAAGCGTCCAGAGCAGGTCGCTTCGGGGCGCTGGCCGGCGGCGACACTGCACTCCTTCCGCCGCCAGCTCTTGGACTGGTATGACAAAAATCGGCGGGACCTGCCCTGGCGCGGCCAGACGGAGCCCTACCGCATCTGGATTTCAGAAGTCATGCTGCAGCAGACGCGGGTGGCCGCCGTGATGGCTTATTACCAGCGCTTTGTGCAGCGTTTTCCCGATATGTTCTCGCTGGCTGCGGCTAAGCCGGAAGCCGTGCTCGCCGCCTGGAGCGGTTTGGGTTATTACCGGCGGGCGCGGGCGCTGCACCATGCCGCCAAAGTCATGGTGAAGGAGTACGGCGGGGAGTTACCGCGCACTGCTGCGCAACTGCGGCAGTTGCCGGGCTTTGGGCCGTACACTGCCGCCGCGGTGGCCAGCATCGCCTTCGCGGAGCCGGTGGCGGTGGTGGACGGCAACGTGGAGCGGGTGCTCTCCCGGTTGCTGGCGTGGCAAGCACCCAAGCGCGGCCTGGCATGGGAAATGGCGCAACGGCTGCTGGCTACCGGCCGCCCCGGCGATTTTAACCAGGCCATGATGGAGCTGGGGGCGACGGTTTGCCTTCCGGCACAGGCGCAATGCTCGCGTTGTCCTTTGTTTCGCTGGTGCCGGACGCGCGGCCTCGGTCCGGCAAAAGCAAAGGAAAGCCGCCGGCGCCGTCAGCTCCACTACCGTCTGGCGCGGCGCCGGGAAGCCGTCTTTCTTGTGCAACGCGGGCGCGGCGCCTCGCTGATGCCGGAGATGTGGGAACTGCCGGAATTGGTGGTCAACGGCGTGCGTCCGGAGGTCACGTTCCGCTTGCGGCACTCCATTACGGTGAACGATTTCGCGATTGAAGTCAGCGTGGGCGAGCCGCCAGCCGGCGTACGTGGCCGCTGGGTTAAACGGGCGCAAGTGGAAGACCTGCCGCTCACCGGCCTAACCAAAAAAATCCTGCGGCGCGCCAATTTCATCTAAGTTTTGTTAGCAGAAGGTTTGGATACAAGGAGGAACAAACAGATGCCTGCTTTGAGCGCCGGAAAGGCTGCCCCAGAATTCACCCTGGAGAAGATGGATGGCGGCAAATTCAACCTGCGCGAGGCCCTCAGTCGCGGGCCGGTACTGGCGGTCTTTTTCAAGATTTCCTGCCCCGTCTGCCAGTTCGCCCTGCCCTATGTGGAACGCCTGTACCAGGCCTACGGGGGCAAAAACGTCAGCATCGTGGGCGTTTCGCAAAACAACAAGAATGACACCGCCGCCTTTATGCGGGAATACAAGCTCACGCTTCCTGTGGTGCTGGACGATACCAGCAGCTATCCCGTGTCCAATGCTTATGGATTGACCAACGTGCCCACTCTTTTCTGGGTGGAGCGCGATGGCGAGATCGGGTTGAGCAGCGTGGGCTGGAGCCGGACCGACATGGAGCAGATCAACCGCTTGCTGGCGGAGGCGGGCCGGGCGGAACGGGCGGCCATTTTTTCGCCGGGCGAGAACGTGCCTGATTTTCGCGCTGGTTGAAGCTCCAAAAACTGACCTGCGGTTCGCAGGTAAAAATGTGAAAACCCGGCACTCAGCCGGGCTTTTTTCTTGCTTACGGCACCATGACTTCTGTAACGTTGGCCGCCCCCTTTGGCCATGTTACCCTCCGGCCCAGAGTCAGTACTATCGCCTTCTTCCGAGGAACTGAATGCATCTGCGTCGCAGCGCGCTGGTGATGGTCCTGCTCTGCAGCGGAGCTTTTGCCGTTGCCGGGCAATCCACCATGGCGCGCCACCATCGCAGCCAGTTACTGCCTATCACCACCAGTTCTCCCGCGGCCCGCATGTTGTTCCAGAAGGCCATGGTCAATATGGAAGACCTGCGCACCGAGTGGGCGTTGGCCGGCTGGCGCGCGGCCGCGACAAAAGATCCGAATTTTGCCCAGTCTGAGATACTCGTCGCCTATCTGACTGAGGACCCCGCGGAAGAGATGGCGGCGCTGGCCAAGGCCAAGAAACTGGAGCCCAAAGTCACGCCCGGGGAAAGACTGCTTATCGAATGGCTCAGCGGCGTGCGTGAGAGCCGCTACGTACCCGCCATTGCCGCGATGAATGACTTGCTTGCCATGTACCCCAAGGATCGCCGCATTGCCTTCCTGGCTGGCCGCTGGATGATTCAGCGGGGCCGCTACGACCACGGCGAGATGCTTCTGGAGCAGGCGATTGCGCTCTATCCCAATTACCCGGCGGCGGTCAATGAGCTGGGTTATGCCTACGCCTACAATGGCGAATTCAAGAAGGCCATGGCCATGATGGAGAAGTATGTGGCCCTGCAGCCCAGCGAGCCTAACCCGCAGGATTCCTACGCCGAGATTTTGCGTTTGTCGGGAAATTTCATCGGCGCTTTGGAGCACTACCGCAAGGCGCTGGAGCTAGACCCCAACTTCGTCAGCTCGCAGCTGGGCATCGCCGATACTTACGCCCTGATGGGAGATGAGGACCAGGCGCGGCACGAATACGAGAAGGCCATCGCGGTGGCGGATGGCGAAGGCCCCCGCCTGCAGTATGGCTTGAAGGAAGCGGCTACCTACGTTCGCGAGCGCCGTTACGTGCAGGCCGACCAGGCTTTTCGCGCTTTGGCGGACGAAGCCCACCGCCACGGCTTCGCGCGCGTGGAAGCCGAGGCTTACCGCAGCATTGCCGTCTATGAGCCCCAGGTTTCGGCGGCCATGAAGAGCCTGGACCAGGCGGAGAAGGCATTGCAGGACCACCCTCTCTCGCAGTCGGATATAGAAGAAGAACACGCGCTCCTACTGGGCGTGCGCGCGCGCCGCGAGCTGCAGTCCAGCGATCGTACCGCCGCCGTGAAATCGGTGCTGCAACTTCAGACCCTGGCCGCCTCCAGCCGCAGCGAGGTGGTGCAGCGCTCGTATCACGCAGCTGCCGGAGCGTTGGCCATGGGGCAAGGCAATTACACCCAGGCGGTCGCCCACCTGGAGGAGGACCAGAACAACCCTCTCTCACTGGAACTGCTGTGGCAGGCCTATGAGAAGACCGGAGCCCGGGAGCAAGCGGCGGCTCTGCGCTCCGATGTTGCGGCCTTGAATGATCCTACGCTGGAGCAGGCGCTGGTGGGCCCGCAGCTGCGCGCCAGTCTCAGCAGGGCGGCCGCGCACCCTTAACCGCCGGCACACGCGGGGCAACTTATGGCGCGTATCCCTATTCTTCGCTTCGGCAATCTAGCGGACCACGCGCGCCAGCTCAATCTTGCCAGTTACACGCCGGCCATCACCCTGCAGGGCCTGGTGCGGGGCGTGGATAACGTGCGCTACGACGTTTACCTCAGCCCGCGTTTTTGCGAGGAAGCGCGCGCCTGCATCTGCGCCCTTATCGCCCGCAACGGCAATGTTGCCGACCTGATTCTGGAACCGCCGCGCCCCCTGGAAGCGCGCAGCAACCTGCTGCTGCGCTCGCGGGAAGAACGCCCGGTGGCGGCGGCCTCCAGCCCGCGGGGCACACCGGCGGAATTCAAGCGCCTGCTTTCCGATCTGCTGGTGGAGGCGCTCAAGGCCGCCAAGCAGCAGAACAATGTCGCCGTGGACCTGCTGGCCCGCCTGGCGGTGGTGAAGTTTCTGCGGGCCGAACTGACGGCGCAGTTCGCCGTGGTGGTGGAACGCTGCCGCACCCTGCTCAAAAGCTGCGAAGGCATGCGCCCGGAGCGGGCGACGCAGATTCGCGACCGGGTATATGCCCTGCAGGTTTCCAAGAAAGCGGTGCTGCGCCGCGCCGGGCAGGAGATTTTCGAGACTCTGCGCGAAACCGAAAAGCAGACCCTGGTGCGCATGCGCCAGTCCCTGTTCGGAGAGGCCGCCGGCAACAGCTACGAACTGTTTCTCAACCGCCTGGCTTTCACCGAGGATGGGCGCGACGACTACCTGAACGCCGAACATTACGTCATGCTCGGCAACTACGAGCAGGACCCCGACCGCTTCGCCACCATGCGCGATTTGGCGGGCGCGTTTCTGGTTTCGCTCGATGTGCTGGACCAGGCTTCCGACGCGGACCGCGTGCTGGACGGTTTGCTCAATGCCCCAGAGAACGCGCAGGAACTGGTGGCGGGCGGCGCGCCCGACGATTCTTCGGCCCGGGGCAGAGCGCAGAAGGCGCTGCTCCATAGCTGGCAGGAGCTGCTGGAGGCGCAGAAGGTGATGGATTTCGTGGTCGCCTCCTACGAGGTGGTCCCGCTGCTGAGCGAATACTCGCCGGCCATCAATGCCCAGCAGCTGAAGAACGCGCTCGTTTCCAAAAAAGAACGGAGCCGGGTGGAGGCGCTGATCGCCGAGCACCCCCGGCTTTCCGGCGCCAGCCTGCAGGCAGCCATCCGGCGGGTGGGAGAAATGAAAAGCGGGGACAAGGCCCGCATTGCCGGGCGCTTTCTCAGCGACTTCATGCGCTACCACCGCGACCTGCGGCGGCTGGAGGCGCTCAACTCCGCGCTCGACAGTGTGAACGTGATCGGCAACGAGAAGCTGCGCGAGCTTTCCTCGCTCAACCGCCTGCTCTACGAATTCCTGGTGCGCGACGAGCAGAAGCCCAGCGAAGAGAAGGTAGTCCACCACGTCATCATCAAGGCCGACGTGCGCGATTCCACCCGCATGACCCGCGCCCTGGGCGAGCGCGGCCTGAATCCGGCTTCCTACTTCAGCTTGAACTTCTACGATCCGGTGAACAAGCTGCTGCCCAAGTACGGCGCCGGCAAAGTGTTCATCGAAGGCGACGCCATCATCCTCTCTCTTCTGGAATACGAAGGCGAGCGCGGGTTCGCGGTGAGCCGCGCCTGCGTGCTGGCCAAAGAGATGGTGGACATCGTGCGCGCCTATAACGAAGAGTCGCAGAAGGCGGGCCTGCCCGGGCTGGAGCTGGGCGTGGGCATCACCTACCAGTCTTCGCCGCCCATGTACCTGATGGATGGCAACGCGCGCATCATGATTTCCGAGGCGCTCAACGAGAGCGACCGGCTTTCTTCCTGCAGCAAGCAGGCGCGCCGTCTGCTGCCTCTGGGCGGACCCTTCAACGTCTACCGCTTTCAGCTGCAGCGCGAGGGCAACACCAACGAATTCGAGGATGCGCCCCTGGCGTACAACGTCAGCGGCATCCAACTGAACGCCGCTGCCTTTCACAAGCTGCAGCAGGAAATTTCGCTGCAGGCGCAGGACGTGGCCATGCCCACCATCTGGGAGAGCGAGCAGATGCGGCTGCACAGCGGGCTGGTGCCGCTGGAAGGCGGCCTGTTCCACACCGTGGTGGTGCGCGAGGCCCGTGCCGCCCGTCTCCGCGCCAGTGACTTTGCCCCCCTGGGCTGGAGCGACGATCTCTATTACGAAGTGTGTACTAATGCCGGCGTGTACCGCTTTCTGGAACAGACCCAGGCCGCCAAAGCGGGAGCGGGAAGCTAGTACAGTCTTTTCTTTCCTGGGCTTTGGTCGCCGCCCATCCCCAAAGTTGTAATACTGAGCGCAGCGAAGCACCTGCGGTCGGTGGCCCACACAACGCGGTGTTGTTGTGTGGGTAGCTGGAAATTTTCGGCTAGTACGGTATTCGGTGCACCTCGAACGGAATGCGGATCACCGCTTCCAGGGCCACGGCCAGGCCATTTTTGGTGGCGGGGCGGAAGTGGCAATGGCGCAGGGCATCGCGGGCGGCGGCATCCAGGCGGTCATCCACACCGCGCAGGATGCGAACGTCACCCACGCTGCCGTCGGCGGCAATCACAGCGTAAAGCGTGACCGTGCCGGTGACGTGCTGGCGCATCAGGATTCCGGGATAGGCCGGGTCCACCTTTTCCACCACCACGGGCGCGGTCAGGTCGCCCTGCGCGGGATCGTTATTCAGCTCGGCGAAGCGGATCACCCAGCTGCCGCTGCGCGAATTCAAGTTGGGCATGTTCAGGGTAACCGAATAAAACTTCTTGCGACCGAACACCTGGCGGTCTATTTCCGAAGGTGCTGCGGGAAGATCGGTGCGCGCGCGCGGCGGCAGGTTGCGCAGGCCGGCGGGAATGCTGGCCATGGCCCACAGGCTACGGGCAGCGGGAGCCGCAACAACCGGAAGGCCGCTATTGGCCGGCGGCACGGCTCCGGGCGCGATGCTGATGCCGGCCAACTTATCGCGCCCCGAACTGGCGTTGCCGTTGCCGGCCTCAGCTAGACCGCCGCTGTTCGCGCCGGGCGCGCCGGAAGCGACCAAATGCCCGGTTGGTCCGGCAGCGAAAACTCCGCGACGGTTGCCCATCGGTATCTCAATTGGACCTTTGATTGTGCTGGGCGCAAGTCCAAGGGCGACCATTTGCCCGGCAGGCCGGCCGAAAGCCACGGTGTGAATATCCGGCGCCGCACCTCCTGGCGCCATTCCCGCAGCGACAACTTGCCCCGCTTCAGCGGCGCCGACCTGTCCGCCCCCTCCAGCGCCTCCTCCCGCCACGGTCGTGGTCGCCGTCTGCTGAGCGGGCACCGGCAGCTTAGGCGCCACACCCGGCTGCAGCTCTGCCACATTGAGCGCGCCCAGCGGATGGGTGACCAGCGCGGCCGTTCGTGCCGGCGGGGGAACCACCGCCGGTTGCGGCGCACCCGGGGCGTGCACGTCAGCCAAGGCGGAGGTGGTTTCCGGCGCCGGAGCAACTGCCTTGGGCTGCGGCAACCCCGGGCCAGCTCGATTTGAGGCCTCAGCAACATCAGGCGGCGGAGCAACCACCGAGGGCTGGGACAGGGGCGAAGCAGCACGCTCGATTGCCCGCGCAGTGCTGGGCGGAGGCGGCACAACGGACGGTTGCGGCAGCGGGGAAGCGTGGAGGTCAGTGGTTCGCGCAAGCTCAGGCGGAGGCGGAACTACCGGAGTGACCATCGCTGGCAGCGTCAGTTTGGAATCCAGCGAACCCGGCACAGGCACGGGACCGGGCGAACGCGTCCACGCCACCAGGTTGGGCACGGAGATCTCCTGCGCCAGTTGGACGTTGGGCGGCGTGACGACGGTCTGGCTGCGGTTGTCGGCTTCCGGCGGCACGGAAACGATTTCCTGCGGCGCATAGGCGGGATCAGCTTTTTGTTCCCGCCGGGCGCGCAGAGCAGGCGCCTTGATGGCGGGCAGGTACTCCGAGGTGGTGTAGTAAACGATCTGGCTGTGCTGGAACGCGGGGCGGATGACCGCTCGCGGCCGGCTTAGCCAGGCCTGGGTCAGGCCCCAAATAGCCGCCAGCATCACGCCGTGGCTGAGAGCGGATTCCGCCAGGCTGAGCCAGGGCAAGCCGGTGGGGGTGAAAACGTCGGGCCAGAAGGGAGCACCGGCAAACACCGGCTCGGCGGGCGCAGGCCGCAGCAGGGTACCCAGATTGCCGAGGAGCGCGGGAAGGCGTGGTTCCAACCGAATCAGGAACTGTAACCCCGGCGCGGGTCCACCGGTACTGCACCTTGGCGAATTCGGCTGGCCTGGCGGCTGGGACATAACTTCAGACCAAGGGCGCGGACAGATTATAGCCGCTTTTCTTCCACAGCTTTCCTCAAAACGGGAATTGTCCGCCCTCTCCGCCCAACCCGCCCCTTAAGACTAATGTTTTCAGCTCCCTGCTTTGGTGATTTAATGGGACCATCCTATGCGCAGAATTTTGCTTTTTATTTTTGTGCTGGCATGTTTCGCCGGTCCGGCAGGGAGGGCGCAAACCAACTCGCCGGAAAGTCAATCCGGCTCTGGCCAAGCTGCGGCAAATTCCACATCCGCCGGCAATTACTCCGGCATGTACACTTTTTTACGCGATGGTGAATTTGTGCAGATCACGCAAGAAGACAAGGGCAAACTAACCGGTTTTGTTTCCCGCTATGGCGACCTGGAGAGCGACCGCGGCGCCTTCCTCGACCAGTTTTTCAAGCAGGGCGCGCTGGACGGCCATAATCTGAGCTTTACCACCGACGTGGTGCACGGCGTCTGGTTCCAATTTCAAGGCACCGCCGGCCGGGGCCCCGGCAAAACCGTCAATGACGAAGGTTATTACGTGCTCAAAGGGACTCTTACCCAGCACTCCACCGACGCCAATCGCAAGGAAGTGGCCAAGTCGCGGGAAGTGGTGTTCAAATCCTTTCCTCAAGACGTGAGTGCGCCCGCGAGCGCGCCAAAGGAGTAGCGTCTACTCGGAAGCGGCCTGCCGCTCAGGATTTCGCCTCCGGCGGACGGGTGAATTCCACCGCATTGGGCGCGCCGCCAAAGCGCGTGTGCTGCGTGCCTCCCAATTCCTCCGGACCGTAGGTGCCGGTGGCCTGCCCCGGCTTGGGAGGAGACATTTTAGCGTTCCTCTCCAGAGCGGCCTTCACGTCGCGCAGCACCCGTTCAATCAACTCTTCCAGCCGCGCGGAAAAAGAAGTTACGAACGGCGTCAGCAAGCTCACAGGGGGCGCGTAGTTCATGGTGACGTGCACCATGGTGTCGGTCCCCAGGGGAGAGAAGGTAATCCGTCCGCTGTTCTTGGCGCCGGCAACGGATTTCCAGCCAATCGCCTGGTTGAGCATGAACTGCTCGATTTCCGCATCCCATTCAAACTGGCGGCCGTCAATATTGACCGTCCAGTGCGAGCGGTCGCCGTCGCGGCGGACCTGCTCGATAACGTCGGTAAACTGCGGCAGGCGTTCCATGTCCAGCCAGGCGCGAAACACCTCCTCTACCGGGGCGGCGATCTGGATGCTCTTCTCCAGGCGAACTACCCGGCGATGCCCGGCCCGCCCCACATAATTAAGTGCCAGCAGGACGCCCACCATGCCTCCTGCCCCCACCGCTGCCCCCATTCCAAAGCCCTTCCAGAAATGATTTCTCAGCACCATGGCACCCTCCAGGGCGTGTTCCTGCTCTCCGGTTTTCCGGCGAACCCGCTAACCATTGGAGCGGTATCGCGAAACCCCTGGTTGCCATGTAGAAGAAGTTCCGAGTACCTAGTGCTGATTTCCCCGCACCTAAAGCACTCATCTAAATGAAGAAGTTGCTGTTGCGAAACAGCCAGTATGCAGGCAAATACAACTGCGGGGGTCGAAAGATACATCGCTGTAAGTAGAGTATTGGCAGAACGGGAGCGGGTTTGCGGCGGAAGCACTGGCGAAAATTGCTGCTGGAGGGATTTGTAGGCGGGGTGGCAGGCGCGTGGGCCATGCGGGAGTTCAGTTCAACCTGGCGTAAGTTTGGCGGGCCATCTTCGGCGCCGCCAGGCGCGCCTTACAGTTCGCAGGAATGGGATTCGGCGGGAGGCGGGGCGGAGGTCGGGGCAGAAGTGCTGCTCGGCCGCAGCCTCTCGCTCCCGGAAAAACTCAAGGCTGCTGCCGCCGTGCACTACGTTGTAGGTGGATTGGCGGCGGCCGGCTACGCCGCTGCCGGAGAAGTCTATCCGCCGCTGCGTGCCGGCTCAGGCGCAGTGTTCGGCATTCTGTTCTGGCTGGCGGGCGACGAACTGGCCATGCCCTGGCTGGGCCTGAACGCCAAGTCCTCCGATTACTCCCTGCTGATGCACCTCAATTCGCTGGGCGAACACGTCGTTTACGGCACGGCGGTGGAAATGGTGCGGCGCGCCCTTTCGAGTGAGTGAATACATGGGTCGAGTCCATATCGGCACTTCCGGCTGGCATTACAACCACTGGCGCGGGCCTTTCTATCCGCAGAAGCTGCCCGCCGCCAAAATGCTGGAGTTCTATATGGCGCGGCTCGATACCGTCGAGCTCAACAACAGCTTCTACAGGCTGCCCAGTGTGGAATGTTTTGAGAACTGGCGGCACGCCACTCCCTCCGGCTTCTGCTTTGCGGTGAAAGCCAGCCGCTTTCTTACCCACAACAAGAAGCTGAAAGACCCTGAAAACGCGCTGCAGAATTTTCTGCCCCGCGCGGAGGCGCTGCAAGAGAAGCTCGGTCCCATTCTGTTTCAGCTGCCGCCGCGCTGGCGCGTTAACGTGGAGCGCCTGGAAGAATTCCTGCAGGTCCTCCCGCGCCGCCACCGCTATGCTTTCGAGTTTCGCGAGCCCAGTTGGAACACGCAAGCGGTGTACGCAACCTTACGCCGTCATAACGCCGCCTACTGCATCTTCGAGCTGGATTGCTTCATTTCTCCTCTGGAAATCACCGCGGATTTTGCCTATGTCCGGCTGCACGGTCCCGGCGGCAAATATCAGGGCTGCTATTCGCGGCAAACGCTGCGGCAATGGGCGGAGCGGGTTGCCGCCTGGAACAAGCTGCGCGCCGCCTACATCTATTTCGACAACGACCAGGCGGGTTATGCCGCCCAGAACGCGCTCGAACTCAAGCGCCTGGTCGCGGAACGACGATCAAAGTCAGATGCCAGCGAGGAAACAAAACTCGGCGCGGCCTAGCCCAGACCACGGCCAATCTCATCGGGATGGCCGTAACGGGCACTCCGGCACGATGCACCCGCCCAGCAACTGGCAGGTGCGTCTGCGCCCGCGCGACACCACCGTCTATGTCAGCCAGGGGCGAACCGTGCTGGCCACCAGCACCGACGGCTTTGTCTTCGAGCACCCCGAGCACGGCCTGTGGGTGTACCAAACGCGCATGCTCTCGCGTTATCGCTGGCTCATCAATGGCCAGCCGCCGCGCCGCGCCGGCAACTCCAACATGCAGCAGCACACCTGGATGGGCTACTACATCGCCTCGCCCCCCAACATCAAAGATACCGGCCTGGACGAAAAGGATCCGGCGCAACAGACGGTCGAGTTGCGGCTCTCGCGTTACGTGGGCGCGGGCATGCATGAAGACGTGGATGTCACCAACTTTACCCAGATACACACTTCCGTCCGGCTTGAACTGGAAGTGGACAGCGACTTCGCTGACCCGAGCGAAGCAGGCGGCCAGCGCAAGCAGAAAGGCCGACTCCAGCGCCGCTGGACCCCGCTGGGCAACAAGCAGGCGGAACTGGAGTACGACTACCGTGTGCAGCACGCTTATCAGCACCAGGGCGACAAGGGCGTCGCCCATATGCACCGTGGCCTGAAGTTGACCATCGCGCGCGCCGGTTCGCGCCCCCAGTTTCGCCGCAAACGGATCGCGTTCCTAGTGGACCTGCCCCCGCACGGCACCTGGCACGCCTGCCTGGACTGGGTGCCGCAAATCGAAGGCGAGTGGCAGAAGTTGGACCACTCCTGCTATTTCTCCGGCGTCAATGAGTGGGATCGCAAGCGCGGCGAGTTTCTGCAGCAGACCACCTCATTCACTAGCTCGGGCAGTGGCACCCTGGCGCCGCTTGTGGTCGGCGCTCTGGAGCAATCCAAGCAGGACTTGGCAGCCCTTCGCCTGTACGACCTGGATAAGGCGCGCGGCTGGGTGCCTGCAGGCGGCCTGCCCGACTACGTGGCCCTGTTTGGGCGCGACTCCCTGGCTACTTCCTGGGAGGCTGAACTGCTGGGCCAGGAGATGAGCGCAGGCACGCTGCTGGAGCTGCCCCGAACCCAGGGAACGAAAGTAGATGACTGGCGCGACGAGCAACCCGGGCGCATCCTACATGAACTCCATACCAACCCTCTGGCCACCCTGAATTTCAACCCCCACGGCCGCTACTATGGCGGCGTGACCGGAGCTATTTACTACCCCGTGGTGGTAGCCGGGTTGTGGCACTGGACCGGCAACAAGGAACTGGTACAGTCGCTCATCCAGCCCGCGCTCAAAGGCCTGCAATGGGCCGACACTTACGGTGATCTGGATGGAGACGGTTTCTATGAATATCAAACTCACTCCCAGCAGGGCGAAAAAAATCAGGGCTGGAAGGATTCCGGCGATGCCATAGTTTATGAGGACGGCTCCCAGGTCCACGCTCCCCTAGGCACCTGCGAGATGCAGTCCTTCACCTACGTCTCCAAACTTCATCTTTCGGAAGTTCTGTGGTGGCTGGATCAGAAAGAGCTGGCGGCCAGGCTGTTCAAAGAAGCCGGCGAACTGAAGAAGCGATTCAATGAAGTTTTCTGGATGGACGAGGAAGGATATATCGCGCTGGGGTTGGACTCCAAAAAGCGACAGATCAAATCCATCGCTTCCGACCCGGGGCACGCGCTAGCCAGCGGCATTGTGGAGACCGCCCACGTCCAGCCACTAGCGCGGCGGTTGATGGCCAGCGATATGTTCACCGGATGGGGAATCCGCACCCTCTCAGCCGACCATCCCGCGTTTAATCCCTATGCTTACCACCGCGGCACGGTATGGCCGGTGGAGAATGCGGTGTTCGCGCTGGGTTTTGCCCGCTATGGTTTGCACGAGCTCATGTTCCAGTTGTGCGAGGCGCAATTTGAAGCGGCTTCGCTGTTCGACTATTTCCGTTTGCCGGAATGTTTTGCAGGGCACCAGCGCAAGCCTGAGCATCCTTTTCCCGGGCTTTATCCCAAAGCCAATTGGCCGCAGGCGTGGTCAGCCTCGGCGGCGCTGTTGCTGGTGCAGGCCATGATCGGGCTCTATCCTTATGCGCCGCTGCACGCCTTGCTGCTCGACCCCCATCTGCCGGTCTGGCTGCCGGAGATCAAAGTGCACAATTTGCGGGTGGCGGAAGCCGTGGTCAGCCTGCGTTTCTACCGCCGTCAGGATGGCGGCAGCGATTACGAGGTTCTCGACCAGCGCGGGCATCTGCACGTGGTGCGCCAGCCCAGCCCCTGGTCGTTGACCGCCGGCTTCGGGGAGCGTGTTCGCGACGCCGTGGAGAGCATTTTGCCGGGAAAATGACGAGAAGGTCAGGCGCTGCTGCCGCCGCCGCCGCCGGCAGCGCGCCGCGCCTCGGCGATCTTCTTTTCCAGAAAATCAGTGTGGTCGCGCTCAAAATTGGAGAACTCGCGGTACAGTTCGCGCAACTCGGCGTCTTCTGTCAGTTCCGCCAGCCGGGTGTAATAGCGGACCGCGTTCTGCTCGGCGGCTACGGCTATTTCCAGAGCCAGTTCGCGCGGGGAACGGCCGCCGCTGGTCCGGCTAATGGCAAAAATGTCGCCGCTGTTAAGCTGCGGCACTTCGATGAAATCGCGCACATCGTCATCGGTAATGGCGCAGGGACGCGTGCCGTAGCGGTCAAAGTAGCGCTGCTGCAGGGCGCTACCGTGGCGGCGCTCTTCGGCCGCCATGTCCCAGAACGTGCTGGCGATTTCCAGCGACTCGTCGTCGCGAAAGCCGGCGAACAACTCCGCGAACTGGTGATAGATTTCGGCGTTGCGTTCTTCGATGAAAATAGCCACGTGCAACGCTTCTTGGGCGGTGAGGGAAGCGAAGTCGCGTTTCAAGTGGCGGTCTCCTGAGCCCAGGATAGCGCAGGAATGCGCGGTTTAGGCCGCAAGTCCATGATTAGGCTGCTGAGGACAGCGCCGGGCTGACTACGGCGGAGCAACGCGGGCGCGCCGACACTTTGCCGGCGTGCATTTCCAGCGTCATGGTGCGGGAGCAGCGCTCGCACAGCCAGAAATATTGCAACTGACGTGGTACGTGTCCCGAGGGGGAAGGCGGTCCGGCGCCCAGGTCCAGGCGAAACAACTTGCCTTCGTGCAGATAGCGGAAAGGGGCGGAACACGTTGGGTTCGCGCACTTAGCGAGCATGTCCAAACTCCCGGAATGTTGCTCCCCGGCCGTCATCCGGGGCAGCTAAAGAAATGCGGTTGAAAAAGCCGCAAGAACAACCGTGGGCAAAGGATCAGGCAGTGTGTTTGGCCGGGGCCGCTGCTTGCGCCTCTCCGCGCTCCAGCCGCTGAATCGCATTGCGCAGCCAGGTTTTGACGGATTCTTCCAGCTCAAGCTGATTGTAACCCGTATTCAGAGTGGCCAGGGTGTCGCCTTTTTGATTTAAAACAATATGGTGGCAGGGTACATTCTCATTTCGGGAATTTTCCGGAACGAGATGGAAGAGCAGGCACTCGCTGCAGGGATGGCTGTGCCCGGGGTCTCCGAAATTCAAACAGGTGAGCGAGTCTTCGAACACCGAGGTGGGCTTCCACGGGGTGCGTACGGAGCGGCCATAGCCGCCTTGTTCCAGAAAGCTGAGTTCGAACTTCAGCACTTCCAGCAGGTCGCGATCGTCTTCCGCCATACAAGCCTCCACCGCTGGATCTGGCGCGGGAGCGCGAACGGCGGCAAGCCGTTCTCCAGCCTCGCCGCTATTCTGGGCGCGCGTGTACCAACTGGCTGTGACTTCTATCACAGCCCCCAGTGAGTAGGCTCACTCTGTGATCTAGGTCACATGGCGGCAGTGACAGCATGGGTAGGGCCGGGCGGGCCTGGCTTCTCCCCGCGCCTCGATTGGGTGTAAACTCACTGCCTTTGCTCAGAAGGGCGTGCCCTAACCCCGATGAATACAGCAGCCGCCATCCGAGCCCTCGCCTCCGTTCGCCGCTCCTGGTACTTACGTTACGGCGCCGCGGTAGTGTTTTCGGGCGCAGCTCTCGCCCTGACCATGGCGCTGGCCTCCTTCCGTCCCTCGGCGGAGACACCGGTATTCCTGCTGGCGGTGGCCTTGTCCGCCTGGTTTGGCGGCGCCGGTCCGGCATTGCTGGCGACCCTGCTCACCGCACTCAGCCTGGATTATTTTGTTTTCGGCATCCGTTACGGCTGGTCGTGGCGAGCCCAGGACTTCATTGGGCTGGGTTGGTGCGTTTTCTGTTCCGTGGTTATAGCCCGGATCGCCAACCGCAGGTCGCGCGCGCTGCGCGATCTGCAGGCCAGTGAAATCCTCCTGCGCCAGTTTGTGGAATACACACCGCTGCCCATCGCCATGCTTGACCGCCACTTGCGCTACGTCGCCGTCAGCCGGAGTTGGTACACGTCTTACAGAATCGAAGCTGCCAATATCGAGGGGAAACCGCAGGGCGAAGTTCTGCCCGCGATGCCCATGATCTGGCTTCAGGCGGAGCCACGATGCCTGGCCGGGGCGGTGGAGCGGGGTGAGGCAGACGAAATGCGCTGGCCTGATGGAACCATGGATTACGTGCGTTGGGAAATGCAGCCATGGAGGCAGGCCGACGGGACCATCGGCGGCATCATTCTTTTCTCCGAGATCGTGACCGAGCGCAAGCGCGCCGAACGCTCGCTGCGCCAGGCGGAAAAATTGGCAGCCGCAGGACGCCTGGCCGCCAGTGTGGCCCACGAGATCAACAATCCCCTGGAGGCCGTGACCAACCTGCTTTACCTGGCCCGGAGTTCCCCCGACTATCAGACCCAGCTTTATCTGGAGCAGGCCGACGAGGAACTGAAACGTATTACCCTTATTGCCCAGCAGACGTTGGGGTTTTATCGCGACACTGGCCGTCCCACGCTGCTACCTGTGGCCAAGGTTGTTGAGGAGGTGCTGCACCTGTACGCCGCAAAACTGAAGAGCCATGGTGTCAAGGTAGAAAAGAGAATCGCGCCCGTCCAGTTGCTGACCCTGGAAGGTGAGTTGCGGCAGATTTTGTCGAATATCGTGGCCAATGCCATCGACGCTATGCCCCGGGGTGGCCGATTGGTCCTGAAAGTGGCGCAGGGCAGCTGCCGGCTTGGTGGGCAGCGGGGAATCCGGATCACAGTCGCCGATTCCGGATGCGGCATCCAGCCTTTGGAGCGGCCCAACATTTTTGAACCTTTCTGGACCACCAAGGGAGAGCTTGGCACCGGCCTGGGGTTATGGGTTACTCGCTCTCTGGTGGACAAAAGCGGAGGCAGTATGCGTCTGCGCAGCAGCGTGACGCCGGGGCGCAGTGGAACCGTGGTCTCTATTTTTTTCCCTGATGCTTTCCCCAGGAAAGAAAGCGACACTCTAAGTACAGTGGCTGAGAATGGCTGAGGTAGGTTATTCACGAGCCTGACCGCCTCATTCGCCGGGCGTGAAACGGCTCCCCCTGTGACCTAGGTCACATCCCGGTTGTGACAAATGTGCGAGTCTGGCCTGGCTGGAATATCCGCTGGAGCCGAACGCGTGACCGCCGTGGACTTCAATCAGTCCCCGTTCATCGTCATCTGGGAAGCGACCCAGGCTTGCGACCTGGCCTGCGTGCACTGCCGCGCCAGCGCCCAGCCACACCGCAGTCCTTTCGAGCTCAGCACCGGCGAGGCGAAGCGGCTGATCGAGGAAGTGGCGGAGTTGCGCGCCCCCGTGTTCGTGCTCACCGGCGGCGACCCCTTGAAGCGGCCCGACATTTACGAACTGGTGAAATATGCCGCCGGCCTTGGCGTGCGCACCTCGCTCACCCCCAGCGCGACTCCCTTGCTGACTCGCGAAGCTCTGCTGCGGCTGCAGGCTTGCGGCCTGGTCCGCCTGGCCGTCAGCCTCGACGGCCCCACGCCTGCCATTCACGATGCTTTCCGCCGCGTGCCCGGCTCCTACGAGTGGACCCTGCGCGCATTGCGGTGGGCTCGCGAAATCGGTTTGCCGGCCCAAATCAACACTACCATCACCCGCCACAACCTGCGCTACCTCGATGACATCATCGCCCTGCTGCAGACGCTCGACATCGCGCTGTGGAGCGTCTTTTTTCTGGTGCCCACCGGGCGCGGCCAGAGCAGCGACCTGATCTCGGCCGAGGAATTCGAGCAGGTTTTCGAGAAGCTCTACCAGACTTCGCGCCAGGTGAAGTTCGATATCAAGAGCACGGAGGCGCAACACTATCGCCGCTTCCTGCTGCAGAAAAGGACCGCCGCCCGGCGCGGCGGCCAGACGGATGCGGCCATGGCCAAGGTGTTCGGCGCCACCAGCGCCGACGGCATCGGCCGTGCCCCCCGCGGCATCAACGACGGCAAAGGCTTTGTTTTTATTTCCCACCGAGGCGAAGTTTTTCCCAGCGGCTTCCTGCCGCTCTCCGCCGGCAACGTGCGCCGTAATTCACTAGCCGAGCTTTACCGGTGCTCGCCGCTGTTTCTTGCCCTGCGCGACAGCGCCAACCTGAAAGGGAAGTGCGGGATCTGCGAATTTCGCGAGGTGTGCGGGGGCTCGCGCGCCCGCGCCTATGCGGTCGCCGGCGATATACTCGCCGAAGAGCCCAACTGCGTGCATCAGCCGCAGCCCGGGCGGCAGAGTGTGGTTGCTGCTCCGCCTCCAGGTGCCCACGCTCACCCGCTTTCGTGAGCCCGGTCACTGCGCCACAGTTTTCTCCCGCCAACAATAGGCTTAAAGGAGGAACCGTGGAGAGCACCTACCTGTACCGTAGCAGCGCCATCTGGACCATGCGGCGCCGGGGCATTGTCTCGGCCGAAGATGTGCCGCGCACCATCAATTTTTCTGCTCCGCCGGAATTCCAGGGCGAACCCGGGCTCTGGACTCCGGAGCACCTGCTGGTGGCCTCGGTTGCCACCTGCTTTCTGGCCACCTTCCGCGCTTTCGCCGAATACTCCAGGCTGCAGGTGCTGCGTCTGGAAGTTGAGGCTGAAGGCCTGCTGGAGAAGGAGGAGGGCGGCTTCCGCTTCACCCAAATAGTGGTGCGGCCACGGCTGACCATCGCCGAGGCGGCCGACCAGGAGCGGGCCCAGCGCCTGCTGGAGAAGGCTGAGCGCGCTTGCCTCATCTCGCGTTCCCTTTCCAGCCACATGGAGCTGCAGGCCACGGTGGAGGTAGGCGCCGCCGTGCCCGCATAATCACCCGGGAAAGTGGAAGTTTCCGGCAGCGTGAAGTAAGGTTGTAAGCGGGCCGGTGATGCCGGCCTGCGATGACTTCCATCCCCGCAGTTCAGAGCCCTGCCACATACGCGGCCACGCCTGTCTCGGCGGTGCGGCCCTGGCTGCGCGTAGCCCTCCCTGCCTTCCTGCTGCTTGCCTACGTGGCGCAGTGCGCCTGGTTCATCCGTACACAGTCCTTCACTTTCGATGAGCCCGTTCACATTGTTACCGGGCAGGAGATGTGGCGCTATGGCCGCATCCAGGATTGGAACGACCACCCGCCCCTGCAGCGGTTGTTGTGCACATTGCCGATCCTGAGCTCCAAGTGGCAGGTGGATGTGCAGGGGCACTTTCCGAAATTTCTGGCCCTCGGCTTTCATCCCAGCCCGCAGAAAATGGCGGACCGCGGCCGCGCCGTTAGCGTCGTGCTGGGGATCATTCTGGCTGTGCTGCTGTGGACTAGCGCGCGACGTTTCTTTTCGGAAGACGCCGCCAACCTGGCCCTGGGCTTTTTTGCCTTCTCGCCGGCGTTAATCGCGCACTACTCACTCATTACCACTGACGGCATCGGCGTGCTCATGATCTTCGCCACCGCCGTGCAACTGCTGCGCTGGCGGCATAATCCCACGCGCGTCCAAACCGTGCTGTTGGGCGCGGTGATGGGATTGTTGCTGCTGGCAAAGTTTTATACCCCTCCGATGTTCCTGGTGGCATTCGTCTGGGTACTGGTGCTGAAGCCGGAACGAATCGCTCTTCATCCACGGCGCTGGAACTGGCGCGCGGCGGCGGCGGTTTGCGGGATCGCTTTTGTGGTGCTGTGGGCGGGTTACTTTTTCCACGTTTCCCATCTGACCATGCGCGACGGCCGTTTCATTGCGACCTTCCCCCACCGCGGGCCCATCATCAAGAACATGCGAACGCCGGTAAATTTCAGCATTCCCATACCCGCGGGCGAGTACCTGGAAGGCTTGCGCAATGTGGCCTTCCACAATCATCGCGGGCATCAGTCATTCTTTCTGGGAACGGCTTCTCTCAAAGGTGGTTGGAAACTCTACTACCCGACGGTGATGTTGCTGAAGTGGCCCACCGTGGTTGTGCTGCTGTTTTTCGTCCTACTGGTGCTGGCTGCGAGGCGACGCATCCCCGTGCCCCGCGACCTGCTGATCATGGCCACCTTTCCGGCGGTGTACTTCGTGTTCGCCATCTTTTCCCACATTGATATTGGTGACCGGCACATCTTGCCCATGTATCCCTTTGTACTGCTATTCGTGGCGGGTGGCGCCTGGCAGTTGGCCCGCCGCTCACGCACCGCGGTGATTGTGGTCCTGCTTGCAGTGGCGCTCAACGCCGCGGACGCGCTGCGCTACGCTCCCGACTACCTCTCCTATTTCACCCCCTTTGTGCCTTCCAGCCAGAGCTACAAGCTGCTCAGCGACAGCAACCTGGATTGGGGACAAGGGCTGCTGGCCCTGCGCCATTACCAGGCTTCACATCCCCAGGAGAAGATTTATCTGGCTTATTTCGGCAGCGTGGACCCTGCCGCCTACGGCTTGCGAGTGGAAAAACTGGAGGAGAATCAACGGGTTTCAGGCGCGACCGTGGTGATCGGCGCCACTCAGCTGACAGGGCAGATGCTGGAAAACTTCGGCGCCTATCACTGGGTTTTGCGGTATCCGCAAATCGCTATCCTGAATCACAGCCTGCACGTGTTCCGCATATCGGCGCAGTAGTTTGCGGGATTGAGTCAGGTTCCAAGTTCCTCAGCGGCTAAAGCCGCGAGTGGTGCTTCTGTTGTGGACGGCCTGAAGGTCATCCCTTTCAAATGAAGCGGGTTAGTCAGAGTTTCCTAGCGGATGGGCGCCGGACCAAAATTGATGAGCCGGTCCAGGACCTTCTGTGATTGTTCCTTCCTGCGGTTTTCCGATGTCTCGGGCCGGGGAATGTAATTGGGCGCCAATTTTGCCAGTGCGGCCGCCAATTCGCTGAAGGACCGGCCAATTTCTGAATTGTTCTGCAGTGCCACGGGGTTGCCACGATCAATGGCCGGCCCGATGGCGTTGAACTGATTGGGTATTTTCCAGAAAACACGGCAATTAGTGGCGGCCTCCGCGTCTTCATCGCTGAAGCCGGCAATCTTGCGGTGGCGGTTGACCAGCAGCTGTACCCTGCGGTTGGCCGGATCGCCGCCCAGGAAGTCCCGCACCCTTCCGGCGCTCCACAGCGAGGAAACATCCGCCTGCACCACCAGCAGCACCAGTTCCGAGAGGTCGCAGACGGTGTGGCTGATCTTATCCATGCGGTTGGAGCCGTCCACAATGACGTACTTGTAGTGGTCCAGAAGCAGGTCAAACAGGAGCACCAGGTCGCTGTTTTCGACCTCCAGGGGAACCGGAACACTGAGACCGGGGAGGAGCCGCAGCCCGCTCGCCAATTCGGTCATAAAGCCTTCCAGCAGAGAAGCATCCATGCGGTGCAGGTTGTGCAGGGCATCCACCAGCCCGAACTGAGGCCGCACATTCAAGTGCAGGGAGGTGTGTCCCAGTGGCGCCAGATCCACGAGCGCCACATGGGAATACTGCTTTTGCAGGGCAACAGCCGTATTGACGGCGACGGTAGTGGCCCCGCAGCCGCCCTTTGCGCTCAATATGGTGATGAGTTTTCCGCGCGCGCCGCCGGATTTGCGGCCCTGCAGATTAGCATGAAGACGGGCAAAGGCTTCCAAAAGCGCGCCGCTGGCCATATCTCGGTCCAGGAACTCGCTGGCTCCCGCCCGCATGGCGCGAATAATGACTTGGGGCTGATTCAGCGCACTCACCGCAAAAACCGTAACTTGGGGTTCTTTGGCCAGGATCTCAATCGCCGCGATGCCGGAATCGGGATCACCGGGAGCGATATCCACCAGCACAACATCGGGATGCACTTGCTGTAGCTGCCGGAGAAGGGAATCGCTGGCGAGGCCGGGCAGGATTTCGCGCCGGAACACCACTTCCGCGGCGAGAGTGGCTTCTACCCGGGACTTGAGAACCGAGAGGTGATCTTCGTTTTTACCGATCAGGGCGACTCTAAACGTGCGCATGGCGTAGTGTTTCTCTTTGACTTTCAACATCTTACGGATAACGTTCGAGGATTACCAAGTGACGAAGGTAATGCCCCGGTACGAGTGCGACGTTGGCATGGAGAAGGAATCCAAATCGGGAATAATCGGCCGATAAAGCGCTGAAGTCCTCCGTCAGAAAAGGTCTTTTGGAGCCCTTTAAGTTGTGATAGGGTTGCCCTCCATCAGTAGTATCAGGGAGATACAGGTGCACACACCGGGCCAGCAATTACGCAGCTTGCGCGAGCAACTGGGACTGACCATGCGGGATGTGGAAGTAGCCAGCGGGCGGATCGCGGCCAAGCACGCCAACGACGATTTCTCGATTGCGCTCAGCCGGCTTTCTGACATTGAAACGAAAGGGATTGTGCCCAGCATCTACCGGCTGTATTCCCTGGCCGTGATTTACCGGCGCGATTTGCGCGAACTGCTGGCGTGGTACGGCATAGATCTGAACGATGCCGCCGCGGATTTGAATTCCGTGGAGTTACGCCGCTCGCACCGGGCGGAGATTTTGTTGGGGGCGAGCGCGCTGCGGGTTCCGGTGCGCCTGGACCCGGCGTTTGATCTCCGGCGCAGCGCCAATCTGGGACGAATGATCGAGCAGTGGGGCCTGGTTCCCCTGGCCTACCTGGCGCAGTTCGCCAGCCGCGATTACACCTACGGTTATGTGGGTACAGAGGACTTCACCATGTACCCCATTCTGCTGCCGGGGAGTTTCGTGCAAGTGGATGAAACCCGCAACAAGGTGACCAGCGCCATGTGGCGCTCGGAATTCGAACGTCCAATTTATTTTGTAGAAACCCGGAACGGCCATACCTGCTGCTGGTGCAGTCTGAAGGGCGACCAACTGACCTTGCAGCCGCACCCGCTATCGCCCCAGGCGGTGCGAATCCTGCGCCATCCCCAGGAGGCGGAAGTAATCGGGCAAGTGGTGGGAGTGGCTATGCGGCTTGCCGACTGGTATGACTCCGAGCACGCGCCAGAGCCGAAATCGCGTGCAGCGCTGAATTGAAGTGCAGAACCGGCCCGGCTCCCGCTCCCTGAGGGATCAGTTCGGGCAGGCGTTGCGACAGATACTCCAGGTATTCATCCAAGCCGCCGTCCCATTGTGAATGGGCCGCATCCTCCAGCAGATGCGCCAAGGGCATGCTCAAAACTTTGGAGAAGAGCAGGTGGTGGGCTTCGGAAGCGGCCTGGTGAGCGGCCGTCTCGCCATGCACCCGGGCCAGACCCCAGTGGGTGTAAGCGCCGTCCCCACGGCGCAAACCGGCCACATATTCCAACCGCGCCAGCAGGCCACGGAGGGCAGCCAGGCTGTTAAGCACAAAATCGTCAAAAGGTGACTGAAAAGTCATTTTTGTTTCGTTTTCCGGAATTTGAACTTTCGGCCATTTTTCTTGATTTTGTCTGGCGGCCAGCACATTATCATGCCCGGATGGTAAGCGGAAGAGGACTTTTGGAACACGCCCAGGGCGCGCTACCAGAGATTTGTAAAGGAGCAGTTCTTGCCTTGGGCTGGCTTTTTACGGGCGAGCCGGGGGCAGTTGCTGTGCGGAAGTTTGCATGATTGTAACTGGAATCCTGGTGGTATTAGTGGCGGGCGCATTGCTGTTGCTGGCGCGGGCAGCACGCGGCCAGGGCGCCGCCGGCATCGCCACCGTGGGGGACCTGCAGGGGCGCACCACCGCGATTGACATTGCCGCCTTTCGCAACCTGATTTCCCCCCAGGAGGAGGATTACCTCCGCCGCAATCTGCCTCCGCCGGAGTTCCGGGTGATTCAAAGAGAGCGCATGCGGGCCGCCGCCGCCTACATCCAGGACGCGCTGCAGAACGCGGCCGTCCTGCTACGACTGGGAGAGGCGGCGCAACGCAGCGCCGATCCGCAGCTAGCGGTCGCAGGCAGGAGGCTGGTGGACACCGCCATCTATCTGCGTCTCTATGCCTTTTTCGCCCTGCTGAAGCTCTACCTCAACATCGCGTTTCCCGGCTTG
>DATJEH010000162.1:0-15216 GCA_035496875.1 Terriglobales bacterium
CGGGTGACTGCTCCTGCGCGGCGTGCCACCGCCTGAGATGAACCAATGGAAGCGCCTTCGCCCAAAGAGGTCAATTTAGCATGGTCCATCCCGGCGTGCCCTCAGGCGAATGACTCAGTGAACTCGATCGAACAACGGTACCGCGCCAAACTGCCCCATTCGGCCGCTAGACAACAAACCTCGTCAGTTCCAGACCTTTGCCAATCGGCAGGGTCACAGATTCGACATGAAGACGCTGCCTGACGTGCTTCACATAGCTGGTTAGCGAATGGGAAATGATGTTGTCAGCCACAACGAATCCACCTGGTGATACCCCCAGCATGTCAAAAAAGCTGATGTAGTCCTCCTTTTCGCAGTCAATCAGAGCCAGATCCACTTCGCCAATCTGGGGCAGCACCGCGCCGGCGTCGCCGCGGATGTATTCCACGAAATCATCCAGGGCAAGGCTCCTCAGAAGTTCACGAGACTCAAGTTGCCGCGTCGGCTCGATCTCAATTGACGTGAGTCTGCCGCCCGCATCGCGCGCGGCGACCGCCAGCACGATGGTGGAAATCCCGCTCGACCCGCCGATATCGACCATTCTCCTCGCACCGATGCCGGCGGCCAAGGCACACAGAAACTCCGCACTGGGCGGCTCCAGGTTGCGGTGCCGCTCCGCCTGTGGCAGTCCTCGGGCGTCCTGCTCCAGCTTGCGCTGCCACAGGCGCGCAATTGCAGCCCTCTCCCGTTCTCCCAGCATTGACCCTCCGCTACCCCGCTAAAATGTTTGACGTTCGCGCCCAGTCCATTACTTTCCCACGCAGAACGTGCTGAAGATCAGCCCCAGGATATCGTCGCTGGTGGTAACGCCCGTGATTTCGTCGAGCGGACGCAACGCACTGTAGAGGTCGAGCAGCAGCATCTCGTGGGGAACGTTCTGGTCCACGGCGGCTGAGGCGGCGTCCAGAGCATGCACGGCGTTTTCCACCAGGCCTCGGTGGCGGGCATTGGTCAGGAAGCCGCTTTCTATCTGGGCGCCTCCGTCGCCGCCCACCTGGCGCAGAATTTCGGCGCGTAGTTCGGGAATGCCCGCGCCGCTTAACGCCGAAGTGCTCACCACCGGCAACGCTTTGCGGTCAACTGTCGCCCCTCGACTGTCAACCAGGTCCGACTTGTTTGCAACAGCGATCGCACATCTGCCACTCACTTGCTGCAACAGTTCTTCATCCTCCACTGTGGCGCCTTGGGACCCGTCCAGCACCACCAGCACCAAATCGGCGTCCGCCAGCGCTTCCATCGATTTGCGAATCCCGATGCTCTCGGCTTCATCGAGGGCACGGCGAATGCCCGCCGTGTCCACCAGCTTGACCGGAATACCCTGCAGGGCGACAGTTTCGCTCACCAAGTCGCGTGTGGTGCCCGGCATGGCGGTCACGATGGCTCGCTCACGTTCCACCAGGCGGTTGAACAGGCTGGATTTGCCCACATTGGGCCGCCCTACGATGGCTAGGGTAAGTCCTTCATGCACCATCTTGCCGTAGGCGAAGGAGCCCATCAGTTCTTGCAACGGCTCTCGCACCGCAGCGATATGCTGCCTGATGCGCTCCGCCGGCAGCACGGCGACGTCATCTTCGGCGAAGTCAATTCCCGCTTCCAGGAGCGCAATCAACTCCACCAGCTTCTGCTTGATGGGCTGTAGACGGCGCGAGAGCGCTCCCTCCAACTGCTGGGCCGCAACCTTCGCCTGGTATAAGGTCTGCGATTCGATCAGATCGCGCACCGCCTCCGCCTGGGCCAAATCCAGGCGCCCGTTGAGGAAGGCGCGCATGGTGAACTCGCCGGGTTCGGCCAACCGCGCCCCGCGGGCCAGGGCCAGTTCGACGATGTGGCGCAGCACCACCGGCGAGCCGTGAGCCGAAATTTCCACCACATCGTCAGTGGTATAGGAGTGCGGCTTCTTGAAAAAGGTAACCACGACCTCATCAATACGGGTGTCAACTGTTTGCGCCGGACTCTGCCTCACCTGACCGCGATCATGTGGCGCGGCCGCCCCCTCCCGCGATTCCCCAAAACAAAGGCTATTTCCCGGCTCCACCAACTCGCCGAACACCGACCTCCCCGGCTCCAGCGCATGCTTTAGCCGCAGCATGGGCAGGGCAATCTGCCGCGCCTCCGGCCCTGACAGGCGCACCACACCGACGCCCCCGCGGCCCGGGGGACTGGCAATGGCCACAATGGTGTCATCCAGGTTCACCGCTTTATTCTAGCGGGCAGGCGCAGAATTTTTCCCAACCTGGGCTTCTACGCGCATCTAACTGGGTTCCTGAGGTGGAGGACGCTAAAGAATGTCCGTAACCGACGAGGTCTTACGAGCCAATGAAGCTTACGCCAGAAACTTCAACCTGGGGAGCCTGGCCAAGCCTCCCGCCCGCAAGCTGGCTGTGCTGGCCTGCATGGATGCCCGGCTCTCGGTGGAACAGTTCCTGGGCTTGAAGACCGGCGACGCGCACATTATCCGCAACGCCGGCGGCATCGTCACCGAGGACGCCCTCCGCTCCCTCCTCATTTCCCATCACCTGCTGGGCACGCAGGAGTTCGTCATCATAAACCACACCGATTGCGGCATGCTCACCTTCAGCGATGACGAGTTGCGCTCGCGTCTGGAGCGGAGTACGGGCAGGTCGGCGGTTGTGCCCGCATATTTTCACAGCTTTCGTGACGTCGAGGAGAACCTCCGGCGCCAAATTGAGCGTCTGCGATCTCATGCCTGGATCCCCTCGCAAGTCGCGGTGCGGGGCTTTGTGTACGAAGTGGAAAGCGGCCGCTTGCGTGAGGCTGCCGCGGAACAGGCTCGGCGCGCTGGCTAAACCAGGCATTTCCGGTTCATTGCGTCTTCCCCACCACCCGCGCCGGCGCCAGCTTGATGCCCATCGCCCGCAGAATGATGGGCATGACCGGCTTCAATCCCAGGTGCTTTTGCAGGAACTGGTCGCGATCCATCAGCGCGGCGGGATCATTGAACTCATGGCTGCAGAAGTACAATTTCTGCTGCTTGGGCTGGCCGGCCGCCTCGAAATATTCCTTGGCAAACTTGGGCGTGATGTAGCGATCATGCCGGGCAAACTGAAAAAAAAGCACCGCCGGCGCCGATTGCCCCACAAAGTGCTCCGGGTTGATGGGCGAGATCACCTTCACGTAATTGCCGATCTGTTCCGGGCTATAAGCCTTGTGTGTCATGGCTGCGATGTAGGTGTCTCCGGAGAAATCGGTGAGGGTTGGCAGCCCGCCCATGAGGACCAGAGCCTTGATGCGCTTGTCAGCAGCCGCCAGCGGCCCGCCCCATGTGGCGCCCAGGCTGTGGCCCACGTAGCCCATGCGTTTGCCGTCCACCTCCGGACGGCTGAGCAGCAAGTCAACCCCGCGGCGCACATCCACGACCAGTTGGACATAGTCAGCCCTCTCGACCTCCGGGTGGGTGAAGGTGTCCATTAAGGGGGCTCCCGGGCGGTTATAGGGTGCGTCAATCAGCAGGGACTCCGCTCCCGCCTCGGCCAACATCACCGCCTCGGCCAGAAACTCGGTGCGATCGCCCTGGCCCCAGTGCACGAACACCAGTCCGGCAAATGGCCCCTTGCCCGGAGGCACCACCAGGTAGGCCGGCACGCCACCGCCTTTGGGGCTGGCATAGGAGACGTCAAGCACCTTGACGCCCTTTACCGCCTCCTCTGATTTTTCCTGAAAATCGAGTGGTGCCTTGGCATCGTAACTGAAGACCTGGGCAGCGCTTCCCGATGAGGCGGGGGGGTGGGATTGCGCCGAAAGCACGGCGCTCAATGCGAGCATCAGGGCCAGCAGCAAGCCTGGTTTCATGGGCACCTCGGGAAACGCGATGCCGGTCCAGCTTACTAGCTGCCTGCCTGGGCTGTGCGGCAGAAACGCCGCCACTGAGAATTGTAGCGATCGCCGCCTATCGGCGTCCGGCCCGGGGCGCCGCCGGTTTGTAGTCCTTGGGATATACCACCACGGCCCGGCGCCCCGCTTCGCCCGTGCTCTCGGTTTTGAGATCATCCTGATCGCGCAGCGCCAGGTGAAGGATGCGGCGTTCGCGGGAGGACATGGGGCTGAAGGTGTAAGGCACGCCGGTCTTGCGCACCCGTTCGGCGGCTACCCCCGCCGCCAGCTTCAATTCTTCCAGCCGCATGGCGCGGTGATTCATGCAGTCGAAGGCCACGCGTTCATGTTCGGAGGGCGAGAGCCGCAGGATCTCCTGCGATAGATGCTCCAGCGAACGCAGCAGCTCAGCGCCACGCTCCAGCAGCAAATCGCTGTCCGGACCTGAAAACTCCACCAGAATTTCCGGCCGCTCCCAATCCCGCTCCGCAGGTAGAGGCGGATCCACCGTAATGCGGTACTTGACGCGGAATTCGCACTCTTTCACCACCGCCCGCAACAGTTCGTCAATCTTGCGGGCTCCGCTCGCTTTGTCGGAGATAGGCATAGCTGACTGGCTGACTGGCTTGCTAGCTGCCTGGATGATCGGTCAAAGAGCTAGACAGCCAGTCAGCCAGGCAGCTTTACTCAAACCTTGGCTTTTTTCCGCGCGCGCTTTTCCATTTCCGCGCGCATCTCCCGCCCCAATTCGGTGCGGTTCATCACCGCCTGCTGCGCGATACCGATGCCGTTGCTCAACACCC
This sequence comes from Terriglobales bacterium, assembly GCA_035496875.1. GTDB lineage: Bacteria > Acidobacteriota > Terriglobia > Terriglobales > Acidobacteriaceae > JAICWP01. The sequence continues at coordinate 4,674 of DATJEH010000162.1, forward strand.
AATACACGCACAACCCTGCCGCCAGGTTCCAGCTGATCACGCCCAGAAAAAGCGGCATCATCAGGTTCATCATTTTCTGCTGCGTGGGGTCCATGCCCGCCGCTGGCGTCATCCTCTGCACGAACAGGGTAGAGATGATGATTAGAATCGGCAAGAGGTGCCAGGGATCGGGCGAGGACAGATCGTGGATCCACAGCCAGGGCGCATGCCGCAGCTCAATGGCTACCTCCAGCATGGCGTAATAGGCAATCAAAAACGGCATCTGGATGACCAGCGGCAGACACCCGCCCACCGGGTTTACGCCTTCCTTCTTGTACAGCTCGCCAATCTCCTGGTTCATCTGCTGCCGGCGCGGATCCTGCATCTTGTACTTTTTGTATTTCTCCTGAATGGCTTTGATCTGCGGCGCCACCTTTTGCATCTTCAGCGACGACTTCATGCTGGAGATGCGCAGCGGCAGCAGCGCCAGGGTGATGATCAGGGTCTGCAGCGCGATGGCCCAGCCCCAATTGCTCACCATGTGGTGCTGCATCCAGCGCAGCCAGATGAACAGTGGCCGGGCAATGATGCCGAAAAAACCGAAATCCACCAGACCGCGCAGGTCGCCATTGGCCACGCGCACGGACTCGAGCACGTCCACCGCCTTGGGCCCGACAAACACACGCTCCGTGGTCGGGCCGTGGGCGTCTCCCACCGCCGCGCCCAGAAGATCTTCCTTGGTTGTCTGGTCAGGACTGGGATGCGCCGGATCCTTCGGGATTTCCACGCTGTTGCGTAGCGTGACCATAGCTGCGGTTTCCGGATGGTCGGGAATAAAGACCGCGCCAAAGTATTGGTCCTCCACGCCTGCCCAGTGGAAGGGACCAGCAATCGTGCCGCCGCCGCTGACGCTTTTGATCTTGTCGCGCTGGATCTTGTCGTTATATTGCCGAGCGATGCGGCCCGAACCGTAGGAACTGGGCGTGGTCTGGTCGCCAAAGCCTGCCGGCCACGCCGGATACGCCGCCGTAGGCGCTCCCTTGTAAACCACTGACGTTTCCACCTTGACCACGTAGGTGTGGTCGAAGCGGAAAGTCTTGCGCACGCTCAGGTCAGCAGTGGAGTACTCAAACGTGATGGCCGCGGGCGGCAGCAGCGTGCCCGTCTGGCTGGCCACGTACAAAGAATTGTTGAGCTGGTTGCGCAGCCCCTCGTCGTAGGTCCACAGCGACATGGGCAGGCCGAACTTGACACCCTGGGGGTTGACCAGTTCCAGGGGTTTGCCTTTCTCGTCGGTTTGCTTCTTCAGGATCCACGATTTGACCTGCCCACCCTTGTTGGTGAATTCAATGCGGTACAGGTTGTTCTCTACAACGGTAGTAGTCTCCTGGGCTGCCTGCTTGCCGGACGCGGGCGCCTCCTCTTTGCCGGCGTGAGAGCGTTTGCGGTGGCCCGCAGGAGGAGTAACCGCGGCCGCGGCTTCAGGCGCCGGAGGCTTGGCCGCGGGCGGCGCTGGCTGCGTGACCTTCTTTTCCGGTCCTGCCGGCTTTTGCGGCAGCACCTTCTTCATCAGCAGCGGCTGCAGCGCCAGGATGACCAGAAAGGTGAGCGCAAACACCAGCAGCAGGCGCCGTTCCATTCCGGGGTCTTGTTGGGGATTTTGAAAGTCAGCCAAACCAATCTACCTAAAAAAAACCCTTCTTTGTCACCTTGAGTGATGAGCGGACACCGTGGCCTGAGCCGCCGGCCGCTCCCTCACCACCGGATCGTATCCGCCGCGGGCGAAAGGATGGCAGCGCAACACCCGCCACGCCGCCTTCAGCCCACCCTGCAGCGCTCCATGACGCTCCACCGCCTCCAGCGCGTACTCGGAACAACTGGGAACGTAGCGGCATGCCGCCGGCAGCATGGGCGACAGCGCCCATTTATAAGCCTGCAGCAGTGCTAGGACCATCCCTTTCATATCAGACTTTTCTTCCGCTATTGCGCAGCTTACTGCTGATCACTTCGAAAGCGCGCCCTACTTCCTGCATAATCTCGGCAAACTCGGCGTGCAGGACCGATTTTTTGGGATTTACTACTACATCCGCCGCTGCTTCCAGCCGCTGCCCTTGCAGGCGCGTCGCCTCCCGCAGCCGCCGTTTGATTCGGTTGCGCTCCACCGCCCCACCCAATACGCGGCCGACCGTAAAGCCTACCCGTGCTCCGCTTGCCGTCCCTGGCAAGAAGAAGAAGGTCATGTGACGGGCAAAATGCCGCTGCCCGTGCCCATACACGCGTTCGAAATCAGCATGTCTCAGCAGGCGCGCCGCCCGCGGAAGCCGCGACCCGACGCGGCCCGGCTGCCTATGAGATTGCGGTTTCGGCGGACGGCCGTTCACGCCTGTTTCTCGGCTCGCGTCAGTTCCGGCCATGCCTGCGCCGGACAAGTTGTTATTCGCGGAAGCCCGGCTTTACCGATACCCGCTTGCGTCCTTTGGCGCGGCGGCGCGCCAGGACCGCCCGCCCGCTCTTGGTCTTCATCCGTTGACGAAAGCCGTGCGTCTTCGAGCGGCGGCGACGGTTGGGCTGGAACGTGCGCTTGGGCATGGAAAAAGTTAGCTGCTCCTTGCTGCTGAATAGCCAATGGTAAGAAAAAAGTATAAATGATGCTTGCCGCTGGCGGCAATTCACCCCCGCACGCCATGCCCCCCGCGCTCAGCGCCTTTACCTCCTGCCCCGCCCGCTCGGTGATCTGCTGCACATTATCTGTGGCAACGTCTGCCGTCACCAAATACACATCCGCGGTACGACCTTCGTCCCTCTGGAGCCACTCTTCTCTGCACCGCGTTTGCGTCATTACCAACTAATGACTTGACAGAATTTTTCTGCGCGCTACAACTCACGCCAGTGAACAAAAATCTCCGCGAAGATTTCCACACGCCAAAAATTTTTCGTGCTAGTATGCCGAGCAGTCGCTGCGTTTCGGCTTTTTCATTCTTTGACCCTGCCCCCGCTTCGGCGTCGGGCGTTTGGTTCCACCTGTTTACCATCCGGGTCCGCTGGAGCGGCCCATCTATGGTTGGCTAATGTCTGTTACTGGTACTGCTGTTGCTCCCAATCCCTGGGTTCGCATCCTTGACGCGCTGGAAAAGAAAATTAACCGGCACTCATACGATACCTGGCTCAAGCCCACTCGCTACAGCCATGCCACCGGCAAGGTGATTTATGTTCGCGTTCCCACGCCCGAGTTCCGCCACATCGAAGAAAAATACGCTGACCTGATTCAGGAAGCGCTCGACAACCTCAACCTGGAATTTCAGGACGTCAAGTTTGTAACTCCCGACGACGATCCCGCGGCCACCCCGGTTCGCCATGACGGCGGGCTGTCTGCAGCCGCTGCCACTGCGCAATCTCATGCTCCCGCCAGTCTGGCTCACCAGGCGCGCTTTGATTGGGACGGAGCCGCTCAGCTCAACCCGCGCTACACCTTCGATGCTTTCGTGATCGGCGCCGGCAACCAGTTTGCTCACGCCGCCTCGCTGGCCGTGGCCGAGCGGCCCTCCAAGGCCTACAACCCGCTCTTCCTCTATGGCGGAGTCGGCATGGGCAAGACTCATCTCATGCAAGCCATCGGGCATGAGATCAAACGCCGCCAGCCGCAAATGGCCATCTGCTACTTGTCGAGCGAGAAGTTCACCAACGAGATGATCAATTCGTTGCGCTACGACAAGATGACCAGCTTCCGCGACAAGTTTCGCAACGTGGATGTCCTGCTCATTGACGATATCCAGTTCCTGGCCCAGAAGGAGCGCACCCAGGAGGAGTTCTTCCACACCTTCAACGCGCTGCACGAGTCCATGAAGCAGATCGTGATCGCCAGCGACCGGCCGCCCAAGGAACTGGCCGAGATTGAGGACCGCCTGCGCAGCCGCTTCGAGTGGGGCCTGATTGCCGATATCCAGCCGCCCGATCTGGAGACCAAGGTAGCCATCCTGCAGAAAAAGGCGGAGCAGGAGCGGGTCACTCTTCCCACCGACGTCGCTCTCTACATCGCCTCCAACATTCGCTCCAACGTGCGCGAGTTGGAAGGCGCGCTCATTCGCCTGATTGCCCACTCTTCCCTCATCGGCGCCGAGATCACCCTGCCCTATACCCAGCAGGTGCTCAAAAACTTTATTGATTCTCAGGCACGCAAGGTCACCATCGAAGCCATTCAGAAGTCGGTGGCCGAGCAGTTCGGCCTCAAGTTGGTGGAAATCAAGGCCAAGAACAACTCCCGCGCCATCGTTTACCCACGGCAGATCGCCATGTACCTGGCCAAGCAGCTTACCGAGGCCTCGCTGCCCGAGATAGGACGCCAGTTTGGCGGCAAGCACCACACCACGGTGCTGCACTCCGTCGAGAAGATTGATGAGAGCCGCAAGAGCGACAAGGATTTGAACAGGCTGCTCAATAAATTGACGGAGACTTTGGGCGGATGAATCGCGGCTCCGCCCTTCTTTTCCACCTCGCGGCTCAGTCTTCCTCCAGCCCAGCTGTGCGCCGCCTGTGGAATGTGTGTAACAAGCGGTCGGATTCTGCCAGGGTTCCCAGCATTCCCTGCCCAGCCCACAGCCGGGAGCCTTTATGAACAGCGGGATTTTGGCCAGAATGGTGGCTCCCTTGGCGGTTAGGGCCTCAATTTCCACTTTTCCGGCCTGCCTACTGTTACTGCTGGTTTTATAGGTTTTTCTTTTGATATAAGGGAAGTACTAATCTCGGGCTGCGGGCCCGGCTTTCAGGGTGGTCAATATGCCGGCAGAGGCGATGGTTGCTACAGGAACGTCCACCATGGAAATCACCGTCAGCAGGTCTGAACTGCTGCGCGAACTGACCGCGACTCAGGGCGTGGTCGAGCGCAAGACGACGATTCCTATTCTTTCCAACTTTTTGTTCGAAGCCGCCGGCGATAAGCTTTCTATCACCGCCACCGACCTTGACCTGAGCCTGCGTACTTCCTGTACCGCCAAGGTCAAAAAAGAAGGCGCCTGCACCATTCCCGCGCGCAAGCTTTACGACTACGTGAAGCTGCTGCCCGACGTGGATATTTCCGTCAAGCTGCTGGAGAACCACTGGGTCAACATTCGCGCCGGCCGCTCCAATACCAAGATGGTGGGCATGGCGCGCTCCAATTTCCCCAGCCTGCCCGCGTTCCCCGGCGCCGGCATCGTGAAGATCCCGGCCGCGGTGCTGCGCACTCTGATCAGCAAGACCATCTTCGCCATCTCCAACGAGGAGTCGCGCTATACCCTCACCGGCGCGCTGATGGTGCTGAAGCCGGAGTCCATCGTAATGGTGGCTACCGACGGCCATCGCCTGGCCCACATTGAGGCCCAGGAGAAATTCGGCGCCAATGACATGCGCACCTTGATCCCCAAGAAAGCCATGTCGGAGCTGCACTCTTTGCTGCAGAACACGGACGTGGACGAGGTGGAGTTCGCCAAGGACGAGTCCACCCTCTTCTTCCGCATCGGCCAGCGCCTGCTCACCTCCCGCCAGCTCACCGGCCAGTTCCCCAACTACGAGGCGGTGCTGCCCAAGGACAACAACAAGAGCGTGCTGGTGCGCTGCGACGACCTGAATGGCGCTATCCAGCGCGTGGCCCAGTTTGCCGACGAGCGCTCCGGCGCCATCCGCATGCGCCTGGAAAAGAATGAGCTGAAAGTTTCCTCCTCTTCCACCGAGGCTGGCGAGTCGGAAGATTCGCTGGATACCAGCTACACCGGCGACGCGCTCGCCATCGGCTTCAATTCTGCCTACCTGCTCGATTTCCTGAAGGCCGCCGACACCGAAGAAGTGCGCCTGGAGTTCAAAGACCCGCAGTCCGCCGGCCAGCTCCGTCCCGAAGGCGCCGAGGACTACAAGTACCGCTACATCGTCATGCCCATGAGAATTTGAGATTTGGCGGCCGAGGGCTTCCCTTTCTGCAGTCATCTTGAGTGGAGCCAAGCGGTTCGCTTGCGAACCGTCCTGCGAAGTCGAAACACCTCTTATCTAGCCAGATCAGCCCTATTACTCCAGGAAAATCTTCCCACATGTGTCATGTCCGTCGCGGCGCTCACGCAGTTTAACCCCCCGATTTTCACATCCTATGAAGAACGCTGGCACGCGGCTGAGTTTTTCATCAAGCATTAGCCCCCGCGAAATCCGCGGATTCTCTGCCATCCCCGCAAACCGCTCCCGCCCTGGCTGCCCTGTTTTTCAGCACGCCCCTGTGTACGCCCTGCACTCGCCTGAAAACACGAGCCATAAAAGTTCTTCTTTGTGATTGACCTTAGAAATAGGAAGCGTAAAACAGACTCGTTCTTCGGCAGTTCTTGAGTTTACCCGGTTGGCGCAGAGTCCGGGGCTCAAGCTGGATCACGGAACTGGTCGCAAGGCTGGTTTAGAGGGTCAGCGAGGGTCTAACAGCGAAGCGCTGGTTGAGGCGAACGGGAACCTGCTGAAAGCAAAATGGAGTCCCGAGGCGTTGGCCGGTTTTCCCGGTTGGCAGTGAGCCCGGAGCCCAAGCGAACAATCGCCCGCAGTTGCCCGTCAGGGAAGCAGCGAGTGCAGGTTGGCAAGGGTCTAACGCGAGCTACTGGCTGAGGAGAATAGGTTCCAACATCACCTCGGGATTCTTTGTTTCTACCCGCCTAAATCCGCCACCGAGGTACGAAGACTCAGAGGAAACTCACGATTGACGGTTTTGGGTTGACGATTGCGTAAAAACCTGGGCCAGATGGCCGGGTCGGGCTTCAGTTACACAATCACCCAATCCAAATGATCCCTCCAGAACTGGTTTTCATTCGTCAATCTTCAATCGTCATTCTTCAATTCACGTGACTTCCGTTCCTGCCCACCCGTGCTATTTGCGGCAGCATCGGACCCGGGCATACTTCCCCAGAATGCCGGTTTCCGTAGCCAATCCGTCCCGATCGGTTCCTGTCGGCGCCGTGGTTGTAGCCCTGCCTTTTGCGATGGTCGGGTTGTTTGCCGCATTCCTGGCCGTGCACAACCTGAATAACGGCACTCTACCCTGGCCTCTGGCCTTGGTCGTGGCCAGCGCCGCGTTGGTCTTTGTGGGCGCTGCTGTGGCCATGGTGTTAGCCGGCACTCAAGGGCGTCGCCGCCAGCGCATTGGGGCAGACCTGCAGGCTAACTTTCCCGATTCGCCGTGGATGTGGCGCGAGGACTGGGCACAGGCCCGCTGCGACAGCCGCCTGAAAACCTCCGTCACCGCCACCTGGATTGCCGCTTTTCTGTGCAATGGCGTGTGCGTTCCCCTGGTGTACTTCGGGTCCACCACCGTTTCGGCTGAAATGTTGCACAAGAATCCACTCATCCTTATGGCGTTCATCTTTCCACTTGCCGGGGTGGGGATGCTGGTATGGGCGGTGCGCTCTACCTTGCGCCGCATCGAGTTCGGCAAGACCTGCTTCTTGATGTCGCCGGCACCGGGCATTATCGGCGGACGGCTCCGGGGCAACATTCAGGCGCGCTTTCCCCATGGCGCCGCCAAAGGCGTTCAACTTAAGCTCTCCTGCATCAACCACGTGGTGAGTGGAAGCGGCAAGAATCAGAGCGTCTGGGAAAAGATCCGCTGGCGCGAGCAACAGGCTGTTCCGCCGGAACGCCTCGTGCCAGGCCCTGATGGTTCTCTTATCCCGGTTGACTTTCAGATTCCCAATGACGCCCTGGCCTGCGATAACGCTAATCCCAACGACGCCATTCTCTGGATTCTGGAAGCCGATGCCGACGTTCCCGGAGTGAATTACCTGGACACCTTCGAGGTCCCGGTATTCCGCACCAAGGATAGCCCCGCCCTGACCGCGCCGGTGGACCGCGGCAACGCCTTTGCCGATGTGCCGGAAGGCCCGGCAGAGCGCCCTGCGGGCTCGAAAATCATGGTGCAGCCCAGCCCTGCCGGCGGCCTGATGTTCAAGTTTCCCGCCCTGCGCAATCCCGGCGCCGCCCTCGGCACCACCGCCTTTTTCCTGGTATGGAGCGTCGTCGTCTGGTTCCTGTGGATGCACGCGCCCTTCATCTTCACCTTTTTCTTCGGGCTGTTTGACCTGCTGTTTTTCCTGATTGTGCTCAGCCTGTGGATGGGTTCGTCCGTGGTGACCTTCGAGGCGGGTGCCGTGACCGTGCGCGGCGGCCTGCTCAGCCTGGGACCACGCCACGTAGTGCCCTGCTCGGAAATCATTGAGATTGACATTCCCATCGGCATGCAGATGGGCAATGCCCAGGGCACCCCCTACTACAATATCCAGTTGGTGTGCCGCGATGGCCGCAAAATCTCCGCCGGCCAGAACCTGCGCGATAAGCAGGAAGCCGAGTGGCTGGTTGCAGAAATGAAGAAGGCCGCCGGCCTGCCCGCGCACGCCGCCGTGGCTTCTGCCCGCTGAGAGCCTTTATTAATTAGCACTTGGCATTTGGTCCATGAAGCTTTGTGGTCAAGAAGGCGGCTCTCGCCGCTGGTAGTTGTTTGTTGTCGCGATCAGCAAAGACAGTTTACTGGCTAAATGCCAAGTACTAATTGCCAACTGCTGACTTTCACAACGGTATGTTCCCGTGTTTCTTGGGCGGGTTCTTGTCGCGCTTCGTGTCCAGCATCTCCAGCGCCTGGATCAGCTTTTTGCGGGTGTCGCGCGGACGGATAACCGCGTCTACAAACCCGCGCTCGGCGGCCACGTAGGGATTGGCAAAGCGGTCGCGAAATTCCTCGATTTTCTCCTGCCGCATCTGCTCCCGGTTCGCCGCCTTTTCCAGGTCGCGCTTGTAGACAATGTCCACCGCGCCCTCTGGACCCATTACCGCGATTTCGGCCGTCGGCCAGGCATAGTTCACGTCGGTGCGGATGTGCTTGGAAGCCATGACGCAATAGGCGCCGCCATACGCCTTGCGCGTAATCACCGTCACTTTGGGTACAGTCGCTTCAGCGAAAGCAAACAGCAGCTTGGCCCCGTGCTTAATGATCCCGCCATACTCCTGGTTGGTCCCGGGCAGGAACCCGGGCACGTCCTCGAAAGTGACCAGGGGGATGTTGAAGCAGTCACAGAAGCGCACGAACCTCGCGCCCTTCACCGACGCATTGATGTCCAGCGTGCCCGCAAGGAACGCCGGCTGGTTGGCCACTATGCCCACGGAGCGCCCGTTCAGGCGGGCGAATCCCACCACCATGTTTTTGGCGTAGTGCTCGTGAACTTCGAAAAAGTAGCCGTCGTCCACCACCGCAGTGATCGCGTCCTTGATATCGTAGGGCTGATTCGATTCTGCCGGCACCAGAGAGTCCAGCCGCTCTTCCGCCCGGTCAACGGGATCGCTGCAGGCTCGCCGCGGCGGGTCATCCAAATTGTTCGACGGAACAAAGCTGAGCAGCTCGCGCACCATGGAGAGGCACTCGGCATCATCGTGCGCCAGAAAGTGGGCCACGCCAGAAGTCTCGTTATGGGTTGTGGCTCCGCCCAGTTGGTCCTTGGTGACCTCTTCGTGCGTCACCAGCTTGATCACGTCCGGTCCGGTGATAAACATGTAGGACGTCTTGTCCACCATGACCACAAAATCGGTGATGGCGGGCGAGTACACCGCCCCACCGGCGCACGGCCCCATGATGGCGGAAATTTGCGGCACCATGCCGCTATAGAGGGTGTTGCGCAGAAAGATGTCGGCGTAGCCGGCCAGCGACATCACCCCTTCCTGAATGCGCGCCCCGCCGGAATCGTTCAGCCCGATCACCGGCGCGCCCACCCGCGCCGCCAGGTCCATGATCTTCACGATCTTGCCTGCATTGGCCTCGGAAAGCGAGCCGCCAAACACGGTGAAATCCTGGGCAAAGACGAACACCAGCCGCCCTTCGACGCGCCCGTAACCGGTGATAAAGCCGTCGCCGTAATACTGCTGCTCCTGCATGCCGAAGTCGGTGCAGCGGTGGGTCACCAGCTTGTCGGTTTCCTCGAAGGTGTCTTCGTCGAGCAGGAACTCAATGCGTTCCCGCGCCGACATCTTCCCTTCCTGATGCTGCTTTTCCCGGCGCGCCTTGCCCCCGCCCTCTTCCGCCAGGCCGTCGCGCTTCTTAAGTTCCGCCAGCTTCTCTTCCAGCTTCATAGCGGGGATTATATCGAGAGAGGAAGCCTGGCGGGCGGCCGACGAGCAGTTGGCAGTTCCAGGCCGCGTTTCCGATGTGCGTGGCTGAGTGCGGTAGCCTCGCGGGCGGTGGATGCCTGAATGCTAACTGCTGAGGGCTGCCTCTCCTGCGTTATCATGCAAGTTGCAGGAGGCAACGTGCAACGTCGGCAGAATCCCTTGGTTGTGCTGATGGCTGTTCTCGTTTTGAGCTGGGTGTGCGCCGCCCAGAACACACCGTCCCAATCGCAGAACAAATCTGCCAATAGCCAGAAGAATGCGCCCTCCAATCCCGCGGAGAAGGTGCCGGAAATAAGCGGCAACCTGGGCGGCTGCTCGGTGGAGGTCCGCGTGATTGACTCGGCGGGCAAACCGGTTTACGGAGCCCAGGTTTCTGTACACATCCGCTACGGCTTCGGCGGCTTTCACCGCCTCG
>DATJEH010000163.1:0-24736 GCA_035496875.1 Terriglobales bacterium
GGCAAGCTGCAGGGGTGTGTGCAGGCCACTCACAAAAACCGTGGCGGCCATGTGATCACCGGAGTGCGCCTTGGCGTCCAGCTTAACCGTGGCGATGCGCTGCTCGAGATGCTGGTCATCGCCGGCAGGGGACAGTGTCCATTCCGCGTTGTCGCTGGTAATGCGCTCGATGCGTTCCAGGTTACTGCCCTGGAGAAGCACGCTCTGCTGCGGTTCGCCCACATTCACACGCAGGGGAAGGTTGGTGAGCCTGGGCGGGGGCGGGTGAACCGTGGCCTGCACTTCCTGGGTGGCACCGTTGAGCTGGGTGAGCGCGAACAGATAAGGACCGGGTCGCAGCTCAGCGGTATTCACGTCCAGATCGAGCACGCGCTTTTGGCCGCTCTCGTCGGCGGGGGGCAGGGAAAAGTGCACGGCACTGGCGGAATCTTTGCCCTGGTTGGCGTTCTGCAGGGTTACGCCCTTGATGAACTCAAAATCGGCGCCGGTCATTTGCAGGGGGACGGTGCCGGAGGCGGCGACCAGGCGGTCTTCCGACTGAGGTGTGAGCTTCACGGCGTTGAAATCGGCAAAGGGGCGAACATCCACGGTGCCGGCAACGGGCATGGGCGTCCAATCCCAATTGGCGGCCAGCTGGTATTTGCCAGGTGAGAGTTTCACGTGCGCCAGATCGAGCAGCAGGGAATCGTCGGCAGTACTAGGCGTGACCTTCACCGAGATCGGCACAACATGCCCAGAGCCGATCAAGTGCCAATCGCGCGCCCGTGCCACCAGGCGCAACTGGGAAACGCTGGGGGTAGAAGCTTTAACCGCGGGCGTCCAGCCCAGAGGAACAATGGCGGGCTGGGCCAGCTTGACCGAGGGCGGGCCGGCATTGGGGACGCGCACCATCCAAAGATAGGCCACGCGTAAGCGCGAAGGCTTGCGGTTGGCGGCGCAGAGCGCCATGCCATCAGCGGGCAGATTTTGGGCGAAGGCGGGCCGGAACTCCATGCCGGGGAACAGGCTGCTGTGCAGATTCTCGAACAGGGCGGTGCCGCCCACCGCTAGGATGACCGGCGAGCCGAAAAACATCGAGGCCACCGAAGCTGCAATTCCGGTGGAGCCTTGAGTGAGGTTGGGGGGATCGCCGGAGTCGCTTTTGAAGGCGGGAACGGCCGCTTGCAGCAGTTGGCTGGCAGACTGATCGGGCGGGGCGCCAGGCTCCAGGCGGGGTACGGCCACCCCGTATTGCGAGGAAAATCCGCGCAGCGCCGATTGCAGGTCGCTGCTGCCGGGAGGAGATTGCTCGTAATCGGAGAGAGTCTGCACCAGGGCTTCAACGGTGGTAGTGCGCTGGGCATAGTCGGCCAACTGGGAGATGATTTCCGGGTTTTCTTTGACCAGCGAGTTGACACGTTTGGCATCAATGCCACGCTCGCCGAAGATCAGCCCGACCACGGAGGCTCGAAGGGGGACGGGCCACTCGGCAGCGGCCTTCGCCGCTTTCGGCGCCAGGACTTCAACCTGGCCGGAATCATCGGCTGTGGGCGGCGCCAGCACCACCGCTACCTTGGCCTTGTCTTTCCATTTTGCCGGCAGGCGGACGGGCTCGTAATGCAGTTTCTGGCCTGGCTGGATGAGGTTGACCGAACTGACGGGCAGCACCGGTCCGCTGCCCACCGGCTCCACCACCAGCTTGAATGAAGTGATAGTAACCGCGCCGGGACACTGCGCCTGTGAACTAACCACGGCAGGAGAGGGCACAGCTTCGCCGAGCAGCAGAGCGAAAATTACCAGCAGTCCAATTCGAGGTTCGGCCCAGGATGTACGGGAAATCACACCCCAAATCTTAGGGGAGGAAGGGGAGTTCGGCAACCCTGAATCGTATAAAGGTCACGTCACGATACAGATAGCAGGAAGCCGGGGTGTGCACGCGAGATGCTTCCGCCGTGAAGGATCGAAGCATAAGGGCTCCCCCCCTGCAGGTGCACGCTGGCTAGAGCCTTGCTGAGGGCGCCCAGGTCACAAAAAGCCAAGATTATTGCTGTGGATTTTGTTGCTGCTGTTGTTGTTGCTGCTGTTGCTGCTGTTGCTGCTGCATACGCTGCAACTCCTGCAGCAACTGCTCGGGAGTCTTGACTCCGGAGGGTTGTTGGCCGGGTTGGGGAGCGCCGGGGGTATAGGCCTGTGGCTCAGGTTGCTCGCCGGCTGGCGGCTGCTGGTTAGGAAGCTCATCGGGGGGAGCGTCCTGATCATCGGCGCTGGCCTCGGGCGGCATGTCGCCGCCATTGGGCATTACTTGAGGTTCGGGCTGGGCTGGCGGCTGGGAGGTGGCGACGGGGGCAGCGGCTGAACTATCGCTGCCGCCACTCTTAGGAGTGAGGATGACGTGCTGCAATCCTCCCGGATTTGCCGCCGAGGCCACCATCACATAATCGTAGCGGGAACCATTGAGCAATTCCGCCAGGACGTTGCGCGCCAGCCCGGGGCCCATGCGGCCGGCCACGCGTTCAAATCCGGCGCCCGGGGGCAGTTCGATGACGGCACCGGTCTGGCGGGCGACGGCATGCAGAATGTCGCTCAAAGTGGAGTTGCGAGAGATGATGGTGAGTTGCCCGTTGAGATAGCTGACCTGTGGTGGCTGCGCCGGCAACTGTTCCAGAGTTGGAGGCGGGGCCGGGGGTGCAGGCGGCTCGACGGGAGTCACGACCCGTTTGGAGGACTCCTTCACGCGCAGGGTATGTGTTTTCCGCGAATTCTGGGGCGCACTCCACAGCAGGGCAGGCATGAGCCCTAGAAAGAGCAACAGAACCACGAAATGCCGGGAACAGAACATGGATAACAGCCGCGCTGGGTGTGGGGAACCGAAGCGTAACGAGTCATTGCGATTGTAGCACCGCGCCGGGCGGCGGGCGGCGGTAACGTGACCAGAGTTATATCTAAGTGCCTGCACCATAGACCTTTGCTTGCATCTGAGTACCGGAATTTGGCATCGTAGCAGTAGCGGCCCGCTGAACGGACCTGGCTATGATGAGAACGAGAAGACAGTATTGGTTTGCGCTGCCGAGTTCTGCTTTTTTGAGCGTCTTTTTGCTGGTGCCAGGGCTTAGCCAGCCAGCCCAGGCGCAAGAGGCCTGCCTGACCGCTACCGACATGGGTCCTAACGCGGTCTCCACCCTGGAAAGCACCGCCAAGCGCTACTTTCAGATGGCATTGTCGGGCGATATTGCCACTTTGCAGCAGAATGCGGCGCCGTCGCTGGCAGCGAGTTTCGGCGGGGTAGAGGCGGCGGTCAATGATCACAAGGCGGAATTTGCCGGGGCGCAAAGCACGGTACGGCCGCCCTATGTGCTGGAAGCCTCAGGCACTGCTCCCCTGCAACGGGCGGAATTTTTCTGCGGCATATATAACTCGCCCGACCGGGTGGGTTTTTCCATTCCCAATCTGCCGCCGGGGACCTATGCCGTAGTAATCCAGGATGTGGCCACGACGAAAGGCCCCAAATACAGCGTGACCATGATTCTTCAGGAAAAGGCTGCGGCGGGGGCAAGCAGCGCGCAGAGCGAAAATCCGGAAGCGACGCTGGCTACCGGAACCTGGCAACTGGCCGGCTATTATGTGCGCCCGGGAACGCTCAACGGCCACGACGGGCAGTGGTTCCTGAACCAGGCCCAACAGTACAAGGCCAAGGGCCAGAACCTGAACGCCTACTACTACTACATCGAGGCCCGGCAGTTGCTTTCGCCGGTGGACTTCATGGGCACGCCACAACTGGACAAAATCTACGACGACACGCAGCAAGTGGTCCCCAAAGAAATGCCGGTGAACGGACCGATGGACAATGCGATTGGCGGCCAAACCTATAAGCTTTTGCAGGTGTTCCCCGTGCCTGTGGGGCAGGACCTGGACCTGGTGATTAGATATCAGGTGCCGGACATTTCCAATACCACGCAGACGTTTCAGCAGAACATGAACCTGATCAAAGCCTTTGTGGCCAAATACCCGGAGGTGCGCGAGGCATTTGACGGCGTGGTAGCGCGCGCCGTGAACCCATCAGGGCAGGACTACGGTTCGCTGCTGCCGATGAAGGAGATCAAGTAACAGTTCTCAGTTCTGAGTGTAGCTGCTAGATGCTGGCTTCTGGCTTGCTTTTAGCTTCTAGCTAAGGACCGGGTGCAGCGTACGCCTGCTAACCAGTTACCAAGAACCAACTACCAATCACCAACTACCAACCGCCAACTACTGTAAGTGCTAATCTGATGCCGCGCGCGGCAGAAATGCTGGGCTAGAAGTTAAGCGCTCGCCCCATGACCCCCGACCGGCTGCGGAAAATATTCGATCAAGTACGGCGTGGCAAACTCTTGCCCGACGAAGGCGTGGAACTGCTGCGGCACCTGCCATTTGAAGATCTGGACTTCGCCAAGGTTGATCACCACCGGGCGCTGCGAGTGGGAATGCCGGAGGTAATTCTAGGCCAGGGAAAAACGCCGGCACAGGTAGCCGAAATTTTTGCCCGGCTGGCGCGGCACTCAAGAAACGTGCTGGCCACGCGCGCCGGCAAAGAGCAGTTCGCGGCGGTGAAGAAGAAAGTTCGCGGCGCCAAGTACCGGCCGCTGGCCCGAGCCATTACCCTACAGCGCGACGCCGAGACATACGGCAAGGGCACCATTGCCGTGGTCTCCGCCGGAACCAGCGACGGGCCGGTGGCCGAGGAAGCAGTGGTCACGGCCGAACTGATGGGCAACAAAGTGGAGCACTTCTACGACGTGGGAGTGGCTGGGATCCATCGCCTGCTGGTCCATCGCCGGGCGCTGGCGCGGGCGCGGGTGGTAATTGTCTGCGCCGGCATGGAAGGAGCGCTGCCCAGCGTGGTGGGGGGGATGATTGGCGTTCCGGTGATCGCGGTTCCGACCAGCGTCGGCTACGGAGCCAGCTTCAACGGCCTGGCCGCGCTGCTGGGCATGATGAACTCCTGCGCCTCCAACGTGTCGGTGGTGAACATAGACAACGGATTCGGCGCGGCGTATGTGGCTACGCTCATCAACCGGGTGTAGGCCAATTGCCCTGGCGCCTGGATGGGGTGCGATTACTGGCTGGCATTAGCGCCCTCCCCCGGTTTCCCGCTACAATAGCACTCACCTCAATCAGAGCTATTGAATACTGAATGAAGATTTCCCGGGTGTGGTGGAGTGGTTTAAGCGGAAGCGCTGGCCTGTTGGCGGTGCTGGTCCTGGCAGTGTTTGCCGTCGGCTGCGGAGATATTTTCCGTCCTGTGGCTGTACCCATCACCGGCCCTCCAGGCGACCCCCAGCCTACATCCTTCGCCTTTGTGGCCAGCCAGAACGCTCCAGCGAACGCGGGCAGCATCCTGCAGGTGAACGTTCCCGGCGACTCGGCGGTTTTTTCCACCCCGGCGGGAGTGGGTCCGGTGCATGCCGCATTTCTGCCGCCGGGGGAGTCTCGCATCTACGCGGCCAACCGGGATGACGACACGCTCACGACCTACCTTCCCAGTCTCATCTCGCTAGCGCCCACCACTTTGACTCTTCCCAGCGGATCACACCCGGTATTTCTGGCCAGCACTGAGACGTCAAAAATGTATGTAGCCAACGCCGGCACCAATACCGTGGGCGTGATCAGCGGCGTACAGAGCGCGCTGACAACGCAGGTAACAGTGGGGACCACCCCGGTAGCGCTAGCCGAAACCAAAGATGGAAAGAAGCTGTACGTTGTGAACCAGGGAGACGGCACGGTCTCGGTGATTGACACGACTACAGACACGGTGCTGCGCACCATCACGGTGGGTACGTCACCGCTATGGGCGCTGTTCAGCCCCGACGGGCTGGAACTCTATGTCCTTAACCAGGGTACGGGCACCGTTTCCGTGATCGACACCACCAGCGATGCGGTGGTAACCACGCTGACGGTGGGGACCTCGCCGGCACATATGTTCGTGGACAAGCAGTTCGACCGGCTCTACGTAGTCAACGAGGTGATTCCCACCACAAGCAATCCCAACGCGACCGACCGGGTATGGATTTTCGATGCTTCGCTTGACCCGCCTACGCCGCTGACAACGGTGACATTGAATGTGTGGGGTCCCGCGACCATTACGGTGCTGGCGAATGGCCTGAAAGCTTATGTGGGGAACTTCGAGCTAACCGAGCCGGGCAAGACAACCCCCTGCACAGGGCCCACGACGTCCTGCGAAGCTGCGGTTTCGCTGAGCGTGATCAATACGGGCAGTAACACGCTGCAGAGCACACACGCGTTTACCCCAGTTCCTGCCCTCTGCAATCCGAATAACGTCGCATTCACCCAGACGGGCGGTGTGCGCTTTCCCGAGTTCACGGCGTCCTCCTCGGACAGCAACCGAGTTTATGTTTCCAGTTGCGATGCCGGGGTGATTCACGTAGTCAAAACGAGCAATGACAGCCTGGCCACGGATATTGCGATGCCGGTAAGCTCGTTCCCGCCGCCCTCTCCCACCAGTCCTCCGCCGCCGCAGCAGCCGGTGTTCGTGCTGCCAGGACCTTAAAAAGCAGTTGTCAGTTGTCAGTGGCCAATTGTCAGTTTCGCGGGGCGTCCTTCCCGGCGAATCCAAGTAGGTGCATGTGGCAGGGAAAGTTTTCTTCAAGTTTTGTTATCGGAGATGGGGCGGAGGGGAGCTGACCCCTGACCATTGGTTTACAGCTGCTCCCCGCGACGGCGGCGCTTGTAGTGCATGGCGATGTTCATGAACACCTTGCCGCTGTCGGTATCGAAGCACATGACCAGGGCCTCGGTATCCTCGTTGGCCTTTATGCCCTCGCCCTCGTGCACCTGCGGTGGATGCACCTTGAAGTGAAAACCTTGATCATTCAGGGTGGTAATAGCGTTGCCGATGACCTGGTTGGCGAGTTCGCAGATGGTCTCGCGCACCAGTTCGTGGGATTGCTGGCGCTCGGTGCCGGCCATGATGCTGGCCATGCGGGTGGCGGTGGCGGGCTCCACGTCAAAAATGATGCGGCCTTCGATGTCGCCGACCACGGTGACCACGGCGGCGTATCCCTTGCTGTGGTAGGAGCTTTCTTCCATTACGAAATGTCCCAGGCGAGTCTGGCAGTTGAGGTTCTGGGCTAATACAGCGTCCGCGGCGTTAATGAAAGGCTGGATCAGTTCCATTTTCATGTTCAAGACCCCTGGGTGGTGGCGCCCTTGGCCACCACGCATTCTTCTCCCATCACGTACTTGATGACTTCATAAAGTACTTCCGCTTTTACCGGCTTTTGCACGAAGTGGCGGGCGCCGCGCTGCAGGGCGGCGACGATGTTTTCCTGATAGCCCACGGAAGAAACCATGATGACGCGAGCTTCCGAGTGCTGACGCACGATGAGTTCGGCGGCCTCGATGCCTTCCATCTCCGGCATGGTGATATCCATGAGCACCAGGTCGGGGTGCAGGCGGTCGTATTCGGCGATGGCGGCGCGGCCGTCGCCGGCTTCACCGGCCACCTGTCCACCGAAAGACTCGATCATGCGGCTCAGGTTCTTGCGGGCAAACACGGAATCGTCCACGATCAAATAGCGCAGCGCTTGTCCGTCTTTGCGGAGTACTCGCGCGAACTGCTCCATACTGCTCTCCTTCCAGGGGACGGCCCAGTGGAGCCCTCCCTTGATACTTAACTCGTTTGTCCGGCTTGCGCCCGGGCCAGCCTGCCGCCCGGCTGCACTTCCTGCAGGCACTGGGCCTGCAGGGTGTGGGCCAGCACATCGAGAGCGACCACACGGATGGCATGGCCACGCTCGATCGCGGCGCGGGGCATGCCGAAAACGGTGCACGATTCCTTGCTCTGGGCGATTGTCATGCCGCCGGCGGCCTTGACCGCGGCCATGGCATCGGCGCCGTCGTCGCCCATACCGGTCATGAGCACGGCGACAGCGGCGGGCCCGAATTCGTCTGCCACCGAACGGAAAAGCACGTCCACAGATGGCCGGTGGCCATTTACGCGCGGCTCGTCGCTGAGCACCGCCACGTCGCCCAGGGGCATGCGCCGCACACGCATGTGGCGATTGCCGGGGCAGATGAGCACACGGCCGGCCTGCAGCAGGTCGCCGGATTGCGCCTCCTTGACTTCCAGGGAGCAGCATTCGTCCAGACGGCGCGCGAACATGTCAGTGAAGCCTTCGGGCATGTGCTGCACCACCAGGAGGGCGCCGGGGAAATCTCCCGGCAGCTGGGCCAGCAGATACTGCAAGGCGTTGGGCCCCCCGGTGGAGATGCCGATGGCGATTACCCGCGTCGGGGCGCGGCGGGGCCGCGGCCGCGGCTTTTCCGCTTTCTGAAAACTGAGGGGAAGGGGATTGGGTGTGCGCGGCGCGTCGGCATGGGCCGCCACTTTGATCTTGCTGATCAATTCCTGGGCCACTTCCTGCATGTGCGCGGAAGCATCGTGCGGTTTGGCCACGAAATCCAGCGCGCCCATGGCCAGCGCCTTGAAAGTGGCGGAGGCACCCTGAGTGGTATGAGAGCTGACCACAATGACCGGGAGGTGATAACGCAAGGTAATTTCGCGCAGCGCCTGCATTCCACTCATGCCGGGCATCTCCAGATCGAGGGTGACCACCTGGGGCTTGAGTTCCTCGATCTTCTTCAGGGCGAAGCTGCCGTCAATGGCGGTTCCCACCACTTGGATGGAACCATCGGCCTGCAGAATCTGTGGAATCAGCTTGCGCATGAGAGCGGAATCATCCACCACCAGCACGCGTACGGGAGCGCTCATCGCGCACCTCCGGTGGTTGAAGCAGCCGGCATAGGTTGCGAAACCGCGGAGGGCAAGGGAGGCAACGCCCTCCGGGAATAACTTTCCACAACCGCGGCCAGGTTCAGCATGAGCACCACGGTGCCGTCACCCAGAATGGAGGCGCCGCTTACCAGTTCGCTGGCGATGACCTGACCGTCCAAGGGCTTGATGACCAGTTCCTCCTCGCCCACAATCGAATCCACAATGAGTCCATAGCGGCGCTCGCCAAGAGCGATGACGACCACAAATATCCTCTTACCAGGGTTGGATTCGAGCGGTGGGCTGCCCAGTCGCACCAGGGTGAGCACCGTGTTCCGAAGCTGCAACACCTCATGGTTATCCACACGATGGATGGCGGCTTCGGAAGCGCGGCTGATTTCCACCACAGCATTGAGAGGAATGGCGTACAGGCGGTCCTGCATGCGCAGCAACAGGGATTTGATAATGGCCAGGGTAAGGGGCAGTTTGATGACGAAAGTGGTGCCCTGCCCGGGCTCAGACTGGATGCTGATGCTGCCTTTGAGCCGCTGGACGACGTTTTGCACCACGTCCATGCCGATGCCTCGGCCTGAAATCTCGGTAACCTGCTCGGCGGTGGTGAAGCCGGGCCGGAAAATCAGTTCCAACACTTGGGAGGGGCTGAGCCGGGCAGCTTCGTCGCCGCTCACAATCCCGCGTTCCGTCGCCTTTTTCAGGATGAGGACAGGGTCCAGGCCGCGACCGTCGTCACCGACTTCCACGACTACGTGATTTCCCTGATGGTAGGCGTTGAGGCGAATCGTGCCCTTGGCGAGCTTGTCCGCTTTCTGGCGCTCCTCCGTGCTCTCCAGTCCGTGATCCACGGCATTGCGAACCAGGTGGGCGAGAGGCTCGGCGATAGCGTCCAGGATGCTCTTATCCAGTTCCGTCTGCTGACCGCTGAGCAGAAGAGCGACCTCTTTGTGGCAATGCTTGGCCACATCGCGCACCAGGCGCGGGAAGCGGCGGAACAAGTGCTCCACGGGAACCATGCGCACCTGCATGGCGGAGCGCTGCAGGTCATTGAGCACCCGGGTTTGAAAGGCCATGGCGTCGGCAAAGCGGGGGCGCAACGAGTCCTTGGGGAAGCGGCGGCTGAATTCTCCCAGCACCTGCTGCAGCATGGAGCGGCCGATGATCAGCTCGCCGATCAGGTTGAGCAGTTGGTCCAGGCGCTCGGCATCCACGCGCAAAATGTTTTCCAGCGCGGCATTGGGTCCGGCCGGCTCCACCGCATTTTTTTGACCCGGCTGGCGGGCTTTCCAGGGCGTAACTTTGGCGGAGGCAATCACCGCGGGGATGTGGCAGCGCTCGGCGATCCAGGTTTCCGGCTTGTCGCTGCTGATGACCACCTCGAGGTGGGCCACCTGCTCGGAAGCCGCGTTTTCCGGCTGCACCGCCAGAACTTTGCCGGCGCGCTGCAGCACATTCTGGAGCAGTTGCCAGGCGGCAGCCTTCATAGGGCAGTTAGGGTCAAGGTCGGCGGCGACGCGGTACACGTTTTCGCCGCTGTGCAGGGCCTGGTGGATGAGCAGTTGCTGGTATTCGCTAAAGGAAACGGCGGGCGCCGAAGACGCAGGAGCAGCGGTTTGGGACTTGGCGCCAGCGCCGGAGCGCAATTTTGCGATCAATGCGCGCAGAGGCTCGATGCTGGGGAGTCGCAGGTTGCCGCGATAGGCGGCGAGCAGTCCGTCGAAGGTGTCGGCGGCGCAGAGCACCAACTCAACCAGTTCGGCGCCGGCCGCGGCGCTGGTCACTTCCGGGGCCAGCGCGTCCTCCAACTCATGGGCGATCTGGCTGAGTTCGCGGCAGCCCACCGCCGCCGAGTCCCCCTTCAGGGTGTGCACGGCGCGCCGAATATTGCGGGTAATTTCCGCGTCCCCGGGAGTTTTCTCCAGGCGGAGCGCCTCTTCGTTGAGGGACTGCAGGATTTCCTGCGCACTCTCAAAAAAAAGCTGGCGCAACTCCGCCGCCCGGTCCTCGGAGAAGAAGCTCACGCTTTCACCTCCACGCGCTGGTAGGCGGTACCGTTCTCGCGATGGACCATGCGGAACTTTTCGCTGATTCCGAACAGGCTTTCGGCGTGGCCAAGGAAAAGGTAGCCCTCGGGATTAAGGCAGCGGTAGAACTTTTCCACCAGGCGCCTCTGTTCCGGCTCGTCGAAATAAATCATGACGTTGCGGCAGAAGATGATGTCATTGCGCTGGGGCAGAAACTCGGTTTTAAGATTATGAAAATCGAAGCGCACCAGGTCCTTGACCGCCTTCTTGACCGCGTACTTATCGCCCAACTTGTCGAAGTAACGGAGGCGATAGGCGAAATCCACCGCTTCCATCTGGGCGTCGGTGTAGACGCCGTCCTGGGCGGTGCGCAAGGCGGTGTAACTGATATCGGAAGCCAGTACTTCCAGCTTCCATGGCGGTGGTACCAGGGGCTTGGGAGTGGGCGTTTCGTAGGGCAGAGGATTGCGCAGGTAGTAGTAGGAGAGGGCGTCGCACATGAGCATGGCGATGGTGTAGGGCTCCTGGCCGGTGGAGCAACCGGCGCTCCAGACGCGCAGGCTGCAATCGCGGCGCTCCTGCTTGCGCTGGAGCAGTTCGTCCATGATCACTTTGTGGAACAGATCGAACTGGGCCTTGTTGCGGAAAAAGCTGGTTTCGTGGATCGCGAGATTTTCCAGCAGCACCGACATTTCGCGCTTGCCCTCGTTGCTGGTAAGCAGACGGTAATAGCTGTAGAAAGAGGTCGTCTGGCAGGCGCGCATGCGGCGCAGCAGGCGGTCCTGCAGGAAGTGGGTGCGGCGCTCGTCGAAGTACAGGCCGCATTCCTGGTACACCAGAACCTGCAGCAATTTGAGCTCGCTTTCACTGAGAGAGCCCGGGGCGGGTGGCGCGCTGATGGAGTCGTCGAATTTCATTTGCCTCCCGCTTGCGCCCGCAAGCTGGCGAACGAAGAAGATGGGCCCTGCGCTGAGCGCGCTTCGTCTTCCGCGGGAGTTTGCAGTGCGGAGGCCGACAGCAGCCGCGCCAGGTCAATCAGGATGATTAGCCGCCCGCGCACCTTGCCTACGCCGGCCACGCAGTTGAGGCGGCCTTCCTGCACCAGGGCGGGCGGGGCTTCAATTTCTGAGCGGGCGATCTTGAGCACCTCGGAGGCCGAGTCCACCATCAGGCCGAGCGGCTTGCCGTTCACCTCCGCCACCAGAATGCGGTTCTTGTTGCTGGGCTGGGTGACGGCTTCGCCAAACCGCTTGCGCAGGTCAATGATGGAAACGATCTTGCCGCGCAGGTTGATTACGCCTTCCAGGTAGTCAGGCGCGTCGGGTACGGCGGTAATTTCAGGCACGCGCACGATTTCGTGCACGGTGGTGATAGGCACGCCGTAGGTCTCGCGCCCCACCCGGAAACCGACGATTTGCAGGTCCTTCTCCATGCTGCCCCGCTAGGCTCGCGACGCGGCGGCCGCGGCCCGCCGTTCGGGAATGCCTTTGGCGGCTTCCTGAATGGCTTCCAGGACGAAGCGGTCCATGGCATCCAGGAGCGCGCGCGCCATTTTGGACATCTGCTCCGCCGAGGCCGCCAGTTCGGTGGAGCCGGAAGTACTCTGCTGCACCAGTTCGCGCATGCGCTCCATGGCTTTCACCACCGCCTGCGCCCCGGAAGCCTGCTCCTCCACCGAGGAACTGATCTCGTGGGTGATTTCGTTCAGGCGGGTGGTGGCCTTGGCAATCTGCGAGGAACCGTGCGACTGTTCGTTGGTGGCGGCGCCGATTTCCTGGGCGAACTTGTAAACCTCGGTGACCACATTAGAAATTTTCTTCAGCGCGCCGTTGAGTTCCTGGCCTAGAGTCAGGCCCTCGTTGACGATGGCGGTGCTGCGGTCCATGTTGTCCACGGCCTTGCGGGCTTCACGCTGAATGCTCTGGATGAGTTCGGAAATCTCTTTGGTGGATTGCGCCGATTTTTCCGCCAGCTTGCGGACCTCATCGGCGACCACGGCGAAGCCCAGCCCGTGCTCGCCGGCGCGTGCAGCTTCAATGGCTGCGTTCAGGGCAAGCAGGTTGGTCTGTTCGGCGAGGTCATCAATTACTTCAATAATTTTGCCGATGTCGTCGGCGCGCTGGCCGAGCACATCAATGATGTCGCCGGAGGAGCGGATAGCCAGGTTGATGCGGTTGAGGCCGTCGGTGGCCTTGTCCATGGTGGCGATTCCGTTGTGCACTTCCTCGCGGGAGCGGTTGGAAATATCGAGCAGCACACGGGCGGTATCGGCCACGCGCTGGATGGAGGCCACCATCTCATCAATGGAGGCGGAAGTTTCGCTGACGCTAGAAGCCTGCACCTGCGTGTTCTTCACCATGTTCTGCACGTTGATACTCATCTCATGCATGGTGCTGGTGACTTCATCAATGGCGGAGGAAGCCTGCAGGCTGATTTTGGCGGATTCGTCGGAGGCGCTGGCCACTTGGTTGGAGCCGCTGGCCACCTGGGAAGAGCCGTCGCGGACCGAGCGCACCAGGGTGCGCAGGCCATCCACCATGCGGGCAAAGGCGTTGCCCAAGGTGTCGTGACGGGAACGCGGGGTGACCTTGACGGTGAGGTCGCCGCCGGCGATGGCTTCCGACACGCCCGCCATTTCCTTCAGATAAGTGACCATTTTGGTGAAGGTGCGAGCCAGAGCGCCAATTTCGTCATCGCGCTGGATGTCAATTCTATGGTCGAGTTCGCCGGCATCGGCAATCTGGCTGGCCACCGACATCAGGTCGTTCAGCGGATCGGTAATGGACTTGGCAGTGCGGTAGGCGATGGCAATGCCCAGCAGCAGGGCGAGGAGCGTGCCAGTAATGGCGACGGCGGAAGTGGCGGCGGCGGCGGTTTCGTCGGATTTGCGGCGTTCCTCCACCACCTTGCGGTTCTCGCCGTCGGCCACATCAAGGGCGCCACTGGAATTCTTGATCCACTCTCCCGCGTCTTTCTGCAGATAAAAGATCTGCAGCTCGGCGACGGTGGCATTGCCGCCATCCACGTCCTTGCGCTTGCTGACCAGGGGCTGGGCGAAGTCACTGGCCCAGTTGTGCTCGTACTGCTGCACCTTGGCCAGGGCGAAACGCTGCTGATCGGAGTTAGCCTTGGACTTGGCGTCACTGATCAGTTCCTGCAGCTTGCCAATGCCGTCATACATCTTGTCCATTTCGCGGGTATCGCCGCTGAGCAGGTAGTTGCCGAGGAAGAGGCGGTTCTGCATCATCTGGAAGCGCACCACGTCGGTGGCTTCAGCCATGGCCAGAGATTGGGCGGCGGCAGTTTTGGCGGCATGCTCGCGCTGCACCGCGATCATGTTGACCAGGAACAGCATCACCACCATGGCCAGGATGGCGCCGAAATTCGTGTACAGCCTTCTGCCGATCGTCATGCCAAACTCCTTGCTTGCCGGCCTGCTCCTGCCCGTTTCGGTCGCGACCGCGGGTTGGGCGCGTATTTCTTCGTGCCTGGGACGCAAAATAGGTCACGCCGCGGAAGCCGTATCCCCGGGAGAAACCCATGTGCAAGGCCGGTGCCAGTTCGCGGCGCTGGTTACCGCTGGTGCCCATCATCCAACCATGATGTATTACCAGCAACTTACAAAGGTAACTATGGTGCTCGCGGGGTTAGGGAGCGGAGTACGGGAAGTGCCTGGTCTCATTCGCCCGCCGCAGACCGAGCCTGCGTTTCAGCTTGAGACGGGCAGAGGCGGTGTTCACAACTTGAGACTGGGCGCGCAATTTGCTTGACTCAAAATGAGATTCCAAGGTACTTTCCTCCTTAAGTCTAAGCAACGCAAAGCTTTGTACCGATAACGCAGCGGCAACCTACGCATGCAGGCTGGGAATACGACTGTGCCTCGAGGTGTTGTTCCCCGGTTGCAGAACTCTTTTCAAAAGCTGCTGCTCGACTTTTCTCTAGCCGGTTCGCTGCGCAGCACGCCTGAATCCCTGATCCAGTTGTTTCTGCGCTCGACGCGCGAATTCTTTGGAGTGCAGGGTACGTACTTCTGGCGGAAGATTGCGCCCGATGTGCTGGTGGGCGAGGAGGCCGACGGGCACATGGCGGAGCAGTTTCGTGGCACCCGCCTGAACCCGGGACAGAGTGCGGTTACCTGCGAAGCGGCGCGCAGCAGCAAGACGGTTTTCAGAAATGAAATTGAAGGTTCGCGCTATCCCATGGCGGCGGAGTACCACGCCTGTTCCCTGATGGCGGCGCCGCTGGTGGTGGCGGGCGACGTGGTGGGAACGGTGGTGTTTCTGAACACCGAAGATGCGCGCTTCTTCAATGAGGACATGGCCGCCAAGGCCACGATTCTTGCCGGACAATTGGGAAGCCTGCTGGAGGCACAGCGGCTCTATGCCATGGCCGATGCGCGTGCCCAAGAACTGCACCAGTTGCTGGAGATTTCCTCCGAACTTGGGGGCAGCAGCCAGTTGGATGAATTCCTGAAAAAGTTCGTGGTGCGGGCCGCCCAATTCCTTGGTTTCGGCCGTTCTTACATTGCGTTGCTGGAAGGCGGAAGCTGCCAGGTAAGGTGGGTGGCTGAGAACGGAGAGGCACACCCGCTGGAGGTGAGCTTTCCCGCCGATGCGGCCGCGCGCGTGCTGGGTTCGGCCGAAGTGTTCTGGACGGACGATATCCGCCAGGTGCCGGAAGCTGACCAGGAGAGCGCCGCCGAGCACAACGTGCGCCAGGTCCTGACCGTGCCCCTGCTCAGTTCGGAGGGCCGGACGCTGGGCATGTTCGGGGTTCTCGACCGGTTGGACCAGGCCGGCATTTCCGCGGAAGACATCCGTCGCGCCCGCGCCCTGGCGGCACCGGTGGCGGTGGCCCTGGAAGCGGCGAGGAACCTGCACCTGGCCAAAGAACACGGCCGCCGGGCCGAGGACCTGATGGCCATGGCGCTGGAGCTGAATTCGCTGCTGCGCCTTCCGGAATTCGCCCAGAGCTTCACCGCGCGAGCGGCGGAGATGCTGGGCGCCAGCTCAGCCGCGCTCGCATTGGCGCAGCGCTCGCATCTCGAAGTGGTGGCGGTGCGCACACCGGAGACGGTTCCCGAAAAAGGGGTACTGCGGCGGCTGGGGGTGGCGCTAGGCGACCTGGTTGCCGACCGCAAGGAGGCCATCACCTCGGGTGAAGGCGCGGAATTGCTGGGCCACGTGGCTGCTGACCTGCAGTGGAAGGATGTGGTGCTGGCCGGTCTGCATGGGGGCGAGGGCGAACTGGTGGGCATCCTGTGCCTGGCGAACCGGGGCAAGCCGGTAGCGGCTGATGACCGCAACCTGTTGCAGGCGCTGGCGGGGCACGCCTCGGTGGCTCTGGAAAATGCACGCCTGTTCACCCGGATGGACCAGGCCAACCGCCACTGGATGGAGATTTTCGACGCCATCAGCGATTTCATCGTGGTACACGATGCGCAGCAC
Organism: Terriglobales bacterium; assembly: GCA_035496875.1. Lineage (GTDB taxonomy): Bacteria > Acidobacteriota > Terriglobia > Terriglobales > Acidobacteriaceae > JAICWP01. Next base: position 16,230 of record DATJEH010000163.1, read on the forward strand.
AAGGTGCTGCGGGTCAACCGCTCCATGGCCGACTTCATCGGGGTGCGTCCGGGGGAACTGGTGGGCATAAGCATGCGCGCGTTGCTGTCCACAACCGAGCAGCCCGGGCCTCAGCCCTGCCCCTTTTGCCGTCCCGGTGCGGAGGCGGCCGAAGAATTCATCCATCCCGTGCTGGAGCGCACTTACCTGGTTTCCACCTCGCGCATTCACGGCCCCAACAACGAAGGCGGGCTGCAGACCATCCACGTGCTGAAGGACATCAGCGACCGGCAAGAGGCAGAACGCCGCTATCGCGAACTTTTCGACAATATCCAGGAAGGCCTGTACTTCACCAGCACAGAAGGGCGCTTCATCGAAGTGAATGACGCCCTGGTGCGCATGCTGGGCTACGGCAGCCGTGACGAACTGCTGCAGGTGGATATTCCCAGCCAGGTTTATTTCGATCCCCGGGGACGGGAGCGCTTCCGTGCCCGTATGGAAGAAACGGGTGTGGTGCGCAACTACGAGGAAACGCTGCGGCGCAAAGACGGCGCTCCCATCCACACGCTGCAGAACTCGTTTGCGGTACGCGACACGCAGGGCAAGGTGACGCAGTTTCGCGGCCTGATCCTGGACATCACCGAGCTGAAGAATTCGCAGGCGGAGCTGCAGCGCGAGCGTGATTTCAACAACAAGATTCTCAACAACACCCAGAGCATCATTCTGGTAACCGACACGGCCGGGCAGGTTACCTATGCCAACCGGCGCTGGTACGAAAGCGGCGCCTACAATCCGCAGCAATGGCTGGGACAACCGCTGGCGGAGATGGTGGTGCCGGGGCGGCGTGCCCACCTGGAAGCGGCGCTGGAAGCCACGCTTGCCGGGCAGCAGGTGGACAACCTGGAATTGCCCATCACCCGGGCCGACGGGCGCGCGGGTCAATTTTCCGTGAACCTGAGCCCCATGCGCGACGAGCAGGGGGAGGTGAGCAGCATTGTGGTGGTGATGACCGACATTTCCGACGCTGCGATGATGCACTCCAAGCTGATGCACGCGGAAAAAATGGCGGCGGTGGGGCAGTTGGTTTCGGGTGTGGCCCATGAGGTCAACAATCCGCTGACCGCGATCCTGGGATTTGCCGACCTGCTGATGGAAAACTCCGAGCTGCCCGAATCGGCGCGCAAGGACCTGCGCGTGATACTGCAGGAGGCGCAGCGCACCAAGCAGATTGTGCAGAACCTGCTCAGTTTTGCGCGGCAGATGCCGCCGCAGCGCAAGCCGGTGCAGGTGAATTCCATCCTGCGCCGCACCTTGCAGCTGCGCGCCTATGACTTCAGCAGCCACGGGGTGGAGGTGAGCGAACGCTTCTATGAGCTCCTGCCCGAGGTGGTGGGCGACCCGCACCAGTTGCAGCAGGTATTTCTGAACATCCTGAACAACGCCTACGACGCGGTACGCGACATCGGTCGGCCGGCCCGTATTGATATTGAAACATCCACAACGGGGGGATGGGTGCAGGTGCTGTTTCGCGACAATGGCAACGGCATCAGCAATCCTGACCGCATTTTTGATCCATTTTTCACCACCAAGGAAGTGGGCAAGGGAACCGGATTGGGGCTGAGTATCTGTTACGGGATCCTACGCGAGCACGGAGGAGAGATTACCTGCCACAACAATGCGGGGCAGGAAGGCGCGACCTTTCTGGTGCGCCTTCCCCTGTCCGCAGATATGACGGAAACCATTGTCGCTGCTGGAGCGATGCAAACATGACCAACCTTTATCCGAATAGCGCCAATCTGCCGCTGTTGCTGATTGAAGATGAGCCCTCGGTGATGGCCTACGTGCGCGCCGCCCTGGAGCGCAGCGGCTACCCCGTGGTGGCCGCGAATTCCGGCGCGGAAGCGCTGCGCCTGCTGGCCGGAGGCTCTTTTCTGGGAGTGATTTCCGACATGCGCACGCCGGGAGGGGTGGACGGCGCCGATGTTCACGCCTGGATCGCGGGCCACCGCCCCGAACTTACCTCGCGCCTGGTTTTCATCACCGGCGACATCGCCAACGAGGAGACCGTGGCTACGCTGCAGAAGACGGGCGCGCCCTGCGTGGAAAAACCCTTTCGCGTGCAACAACTGCTCGAGGTGGTGGAAAAGACCATCGGGAAGGCACCATGAGTGAAGACGGACGCATTCGCCTGCTGATCGTGGACGACGAGCAGAGCATCCGCAAGCTCTGCGTGAAGATCGGAGAGTCGCTGGGATTTGTCTGCTGGGAGTCGGAAAGCGCGGAAGACGCGCTGGCCCGGCTGGAAAGCGAGACTCCCGACCTGATTCTGGTGGATCTGCGCATGGCGCAGATGTCCGGGTTGGAATTCCTGGAGACGGTGAAGAAGCAGTCGCCGCGCACCGAGGTGGCGATCATCACCGGCTACGGCTCCATTGACAATGCGGTGCAGGCGATGAAGCTCGGGGCCTACGACTACATCACCAAGCCCTTTCGCCTGGAGGAGATGAAACTCATCCTGCAGCGCATGGCGCAGAAGGTGCGTCTGGTGCTGGAAAACCGAGCCCTGCGCGAGCGGGTGAGCACGGAGATGGGCGGCATTGTGGGCGCGTCCAAGGAAATCCAGGACGTGCTGGCGCTGATTGACCGGCTGAAAGACACGCGCACGCCGGTGCTGATCAGCGGCGAGAGCGGCACCGGCAAGGAACTGGTGGCGCGCGCCATCCACTTCCGCGGCGCGCTGGCCAAGCGGCCGTTTGTGGCGGTGGACTGCGGGTCGCTGGTCCCGACCCTGATAGAGAGCGAGCTCTTCGGATACGAGAAAGGGGCGTTCACGGGCGCGTTGCGCTCCAAGGCGGGCCTGTTTCAGGCGGCTGACGGAGGCACGATTTTCCTCGACGAGGTGGGCGAACTGCCGCTGGAAATGCAGGCCAAGCTGCTGCGCGTGCTGCAGGAAAAAGAAGTCCGTCCCGTGGGCAGCAATCAGAAGATCAAGGTAGAGGTGCGGGTGATGGCCGCCACCAACCGCGACCTGGAAGCGGCGTACAAGGCGGGCACCTTCCGCAAGGACCTTTATTTCCGGCTCAACGTGGTCACGGTGCACCTGCCGGCACTGCGCGAGCGGCGCAGCGACATTCCCGACCTGGCGCAGTGGTTTCTGAGCCGCTACGCGCCCACTCAGCCCATCAAGATCACCACCGCAGCCATGAAGTGCCTGCGCGCCTATGACTGGCCGGGGAATGTGCGCGAGTTGGAAAACTGCATTGAGCGCGCCGTGGCCCTGGGCGACCAGCAGGTAATTGATATCAGTGACCTGCCGCCAGGAATTCAATCGCTCACCACGTCCGGCGATTGCCTGGTGGAAAGCTTTGCTCCTCCGACCCACTCCACCGACCTGGAGGATATTGAGCGGCTGACCATTGAACGTGTTTTTGAGCAGGTGAACGGCGACAAGACACTTGCCGGGCAGTTGCTGGGCATCAGCCGGGCCACCCTCTATCGCAAGCTCAAGCGCTATGGGATCGGGATGAAGAGTTCCGCGGCCGGGGCGGGCTCCGCCGAAGGGGAAGGCTCGCAGCGGGATATCGTGCATTGAGAACGGCGCTTGCAGCAGTAAAAACTCCAGGCAAAATTCTCCACTCAGGCAAGAGAAGCTGGAGTGGCCCACCGAGGGTGTCCGGCTCTCCGAAACTGCGGGAAATTATCTAATTTCTCGCAGGGCTCGGTTCCTATGTTCCAGAAATTCCGCCGACCCTGCGAAGAGGGAGCGAAGCTCTAAATGCCGCGCTCTGTGCGCGCTTACTGCGCGGAACTCGCCAGCAAGGACCCCATACTTGGCTTGTAGCGGTAGAAGTCGGCTACCTGGTGGAGGTAGTCAATGATGCGTTCGTCGTACTCCTGTTTCAGAGACGGGGTGAGCACGTTGTGCAGGGCGTTGGGGTCGCCGGCCAAGTCGAAGAGGTAGCTCTCCGCAGGAGAGTCGTAGGTTACGTAAAGAAAGCGTCCGTTATCGTCGAGGATGCCGTAAACGGCACGCACGTCCGAAGCCAGAAACAGATCTTTGCGTGAGTAGCTTTCCAGTTCCTGGCGAGTGCTGGCAAACAGGGGGTGGCCGAGCAGGGGATTGTAAATGATGGGCCGGTGGCCGAGCAGGTAATAGAGGGTTGGAGTTACGTCGGTGAGCGCCGCCACCCGCTGGTCGTCATACACAAGTTGTCGGCGCAGCCTGGAGGGCAAATGGATGATAAGGGGCACGCGGATAATTTCAGGATAAATGCTGGTGGAATGGCTGTAGCGGCCGAATTGGCCGGTGGCGTCGCCGTGGTCGGAGGTGATGACGATAATGCTGTCGTCATATAGATTGTGGGTTTTCAGATATTGCACGAACCCACCCAGGCAGCCGTCCACCTGGTGCACCTCATAAGCTATGCGGTTATTAAAACCGGGACGAGTGCGCCAGTTCACGCCGGTGGGACGCGGCAGATCGTTGTGGGCGAACTGGTGCACGTTCATGGGCTGGGCGTAGAAGAGCACCGGCCGGGAGGGGTCGCGACGCCCCTCCAGTGCACTCTCCGTCTGCGCCACCGTGGAGCACACTTCGAATCGGTTCCACAGCGGCTTGTCGGTATCGAGCTTCACCAGGTTGTTGCTCGGCGAAAGCAACTGGCTCAGCACAGTATCGTAGCTGACCACCATCTGGTACCCATCGGTCCGGGCCAGCTTTTCTAGTCCGTTCACCTTTGAGAACGGTTGCAGATAATGGGCGTGAAGCAGCATGGCGCCCGCCCAGATGGCCGGCTCGGAGAGCGTGGTTCCTGAATATTGTGTGTAGGCGTTATGCAGGATTATGCTGTCGCGCGCCAGGGCGTCCAGGTTGGGCGTGAAATCCACCTTGGGGTTATAGGCGCCGAGGTAATCCGGACGCATCGAGTCAATAACGAAAATGAAAATATTGGGCCGGTATCCGCGGCTGGGAAGCAGCGGCTTAACCAGGCTCACGTCCACCGCGGAGGCGTCACGGATATCGGAATATTCGCGCAGAATGCGGCACAGGTCGCCACAATGTTCCCGGGGGGCGTTGCCCAGCAGATCGTGTGCCAACTGAAACGAAGCGTCCTGCAGGGCATAGGTCTGCATGCGGCGGCTGATGGTGTCGTCAGTGTCGCCCAGAGGCCGGGCCCAGAGGATCTTTGATGCTTGCAAACCTTTATAGGTAAAGCCGCACACCAGGAGGACAGCGAGTACCAGCGCCGGCGAGTAACGCACCTGCCGCGGACGCAAGCGAAAAAGGCAGGCGGTCAGGAGAATCCAGAAGCAAAAGGTGAAGCTGCGCTCGAGCACTCCATTCCAATCGCCGCCGCGGATGAGGGAGGGCAAGGCCACGGCGGCGGCAGCCACCGCCCCTGCCACTGCCATTGTGGCTGCGCTCTTTGACTTACCGGCCTGCGGCAGCGAGGCTTCTCCTTCGCGCCTCAGGAAAGGGAGGAGCAGGGATGCGGCAAACAGGGTCAAAGCGGCGGCCAGGCAAACCGCGTAGAGTTGCGCCGGCCAGCCTTCAAAGCTCATGTCGTTACTCAGAAAATGAACCAGCCCCAAGCTCAGGGCGGCCAAGCCGAGAGCGGCCACCAGGGCGGCGCGGAGCCGGCCCGGGTGCCGCGTCTTTTCCGCCAGCAGGCTGATCAAATTGAAGACGGAAAGGGCGGCCACCGCCAGCGTGATGTGGCAAACCATGCTCCAGGTGGTAAGTTCCGCCTCTGCGAGATGAAAGCCCACGGAACCCCTCTCCAGGTACCCGCGCAACATTGTCCCTGATGAATACAGGAGAGCGACGAGCGCTGCCGTCAGTAAGGCAGTGGAGTAGGGGAGTTGGCTGCCTCCGTCACGCCAACGCAACCAGTACCGGCCCGCGTCGGGGATGGCGGTGAGGAGCAGAGGGGCGAGGAAAAGCAGGCTGGCAACGTAGGCAGACCTGTCGCTCTGCACAGATGAGAGAAAGGGGCGGGCCAGCAGATAGAGGCCGGCGAAGGCCAAAACCAGGAAGACTCCCGCATGCCACAAAGACTTCTTCCCCGGCCAGTAAGCCAGGGCCGCTGCCACCAACAGCGGCCAGTAGAACTGGGCATGGTGGTGCACGAACCAGGGCATCCATTCGTAGGGCGGCGCTTTAATCAGCGCGCAATAGGTATAAGGGAGGAAAGCCAGCAGGCAATAGACGGATGTGAGCAGCAGGTACGCGCCCCAGCACAGTTTCAGAAATGTGGTGACGCAGAGTCGCAAGCCGGAATCTCCCACTAAAGTCTGGGCCGGGGTAATAAGGCCGGCAAGATGCCTCTAGTAATCTCAAGGCCGGCAGGGAGCACCTAAGGCGGTATCCTAGGCGCCATGCCCGGGAGCGAACCTGCTGTTTCAGGCCAGCAACTATCGGTAGCCGCGCGCCTGGAGCGGTTGCAGGTTGGGCGCTTCCATCGCCGCTTTATCACCCTGGTTTCGCTGGGCGGCTGGTTCGACCTCTACGACCTTTTCATGGTTGCCTACCTGGGCGCGGCGCTGCAGGAGTCCCACTTCCTTACCCTGCACCAGTTCAGCCTGCTGGTGGCCGCCGGATTTCTGGGCATGTTTCTGGGAACCGTGTTTTTCGGCTTGGCCAGCGATTGGGTGGGGAGGCGCAGCGCGTTTGTGGTCATGCTGCTGATCTATTCCGCGTTTACGCTGGCGGGAGCGCTGGCGCCGAACGCCGAATGGCTGATCCTTATGCGCTTCCTAGCAGGGGTAGGCATTGGCGCCGAAATCGTGGTGATTGACACCTACGTGACCGAACTGGTCCCCAGCGCGGTGCGAGGGCGCTTCGTGGCCATCACCCAGGTGGTGGGATTCACCTCCGTGCCGGCAGTTGCGCTTCTCTCGCGCGTGCTGATTCCCACCCACTTCCTGATGGATGGCTGGCGCTGGGTGATGGTGATCGGCAGCGCGGGCGGGCTGCTGGCCTGGTATTTTCGGCTGCGCCTGCCGGAATCGCCGCGCTGGCTGGCGGAACGGGGCCGCAGCCAGGAAGCGGAGAGCATATTAGCGGCGCTGGAAGCGGAAGCGGGCGCTAGGGCTCCAGAGCCGGCAGTGGCAGGCGGTTTGGCTGCAAAAGCGCCGGCAGAAAAGCTTTCGCTGCTGGCTGCTTTTGCGGAACTGTGGCGCCCGCCGTACGGAAAACGCACTGCCATGCTCATTGTTTTTCAGGCTCTGCAGACCATCGGCTTTTATGGCTTCGCCAACTGGGCGCCTACATTTCTGTTGCAGCGAGGCATGCCACTCCTTTCCTCCCTCGACTACACCTTGCTGATGGCGCTGGTGGCCCCGCTGGGACCGCTGGTGGCCACCTTCACCTCCGACCGCCTGGAACGCAAATGGACCATTGCCGGGATGGCGCTCCTGATCGCGGTATTTGGGCTGGGATTTGCCTTCTGGCAGCATCCGGCCCTGATTGTGCTCAGCGGCGCTTTGCTGACCCTCTGCAACAATTGCTTTTCAGCCAATTTCCATGCTTACCAGAGTGAGCTCTATCCCACTCGCATCCGGGCCACGGGCGTGGGATTCACTTATAGCTGGAGCCGGTTGAGCGCCGCCTTAACTTCGCTGCTGATTGGCGCTCTGCTGGTCTATGGCGTGAGCGCTGTTTTTGCCTTGCTGGCGGCCGTCATGGTCGTGGTCGCGGTTGTGATTGCGGTGCTGGGGCCGCGCACGAATGGGGTGCTCCTGGAAGAGCTCTCCCGCTAAAGCTTTGGTTGACAGAGTTCCGTCTCCGCTGCCGCTCTCGAGCCCAGCAAAGTATCGATTTCACCCAGCGTCTGACGTATCTCTCGCATCGAATTGACTACTTTGGTAGCGCCCAGGGGCGGAGCTCATGCATTGGATTGTGAATACGGTTCACCACTACCTGCTCGCCTGGGGGTATTTGGCCATCATCGTGGGGTTGCTCGGAGAAAATGCGGGCCTGCCTCTGCCGGGAGAAACCATTCTCATTTTTGCCAGCTTTCTCGCGTTCAAACACGAGCATTTTCATTATGTCTGGATCATCGTGGCGGGGATAGCAGCGGCTACCGCTGGGGACAACGCGGGTTACTGGATTGGCCAATCCCTGGGTCGCCGTTTTCTGGACAAATGGAAGCACCTCTTTCATGTAGATGATCAGGACATTGCTGCCGGCGAGCACCTGATCAAACGCCGGGGAGCCCTCACCATCTATTTAGCGCGTTTTATCTGGGGATTGCGGACCCTGGCCGGTCCGCTGGCCGGAGTTTTGCGGATGGAGTGGAAGCGCTTTGCTCTGTACAACTTTCTGGGAGCGGCTACCTGGGTGAGCTTGATTGTGCTTCTGGGCTACGCCTTCGGCCACGAGTTCAACAGCCTCGTGGATTTCTTTGAAAAGGCCGACATTGCCATGATGGCGGGCATCGCGGTGCTTGGGTTTTATTTCTGGCGCCGCTACAAAAAGAAGAAAGCAGCGGAGTTTCAGGGCCAGCCCAAAGCCGCGTAAGGAGGTT
>DATJEH010000164.1:0-24264 GCA_035496875.1 Terriglobales bacterium
GTATTCGTTGACCATGCGCTCGGCGGTGAAGCGCTGCAGAGCGCGGCGGTAAGCCCGTAGCCCGTAGCTGCGGCGTAATTCGGGATCGGCGGCCAGCCGGCCAACTTTTTCGGCCAGATCGGCGCCATCATTCCTGCGGAAATAAAGGGCGGTATCGCCCCACAGTTCATGGAAACTGGGAATATCATTGGCCAGCAAAGCGCAACGCGACAGCGCCGCCTCCAGCGGAGCCAGCCCGAAAGGCTCGTAACGGGAGGTGGCGGCGTACATAGCGGCACGGGTGTAGAGCATGCGCAACTGCTTTTCCCCCAGCACCCCCTTTATTTCAACGTTGGTTCCGCCCGCCAGGTCCGATTCGTTGCGCAGGGCTGCTTCGGGGTGATCGTCGGACCCGGCTATCCACACGGGCACCGCCTGAGGATAGCGGGTGAGCAGAGAAACCTGCTTGGCGCAGTCCCATAAGCGCCCCACGCCCAGAACAGCCTCGTTCTTCGTCATGTGCGGATTGAACAGGCGCGGGCTGCGGCCGTTATAAATGACCGAGCTTTGCGCCGGCCACCCGTATATCTCGGAGAGCATGTTCAGCATCCAGCGCGAAGGCGCGACCACCGTGGTGGCCGAACGCAGGCCATCGCTCACCACCTCGCGGTACCAGCGCAGCCACGGGCTCACCGGCGGCTCCTCTCCGTGCACCGCCATCCACCAACTCACCACATCGCTGTGCGCCACCACCACCCGCGGAATATCCGCTTCCACCCTGCCGTAGCAATACTGGTTGAAGTGGAGCAGGTCGGGGCGGACTTCGCGGATCACTGCTTCCACAAAGCGCAGCGAGTGCTCCACATCCGGCTGCGCGCCTTGCATCCACTCCAGGCGAAAAGCGGTGGGCCGGTAATCCAGCCCGTGCACGCCTTCCATCCACAGGCTCTGGCGAGGGGTGGGAATTTCGCCGAAGCTGATGAGGGTGACCTGCACTCCGTGGCGGGCCAGGCCGGCTACCAGTTCGCGCGTGTAGGTCCAAACGCCGCCCACCGTATCGGCGGTAACTAAGACGCGCATTCCAGTTCCTCGATCGCCGCCGGGCGCTGCTCCTGAATATCGCTATAGCCCTTGGGACTGAAGGTCGAGGTGTAGTAGCGATGCGCGCGCTCCCAGGCCTGATCGTCGGGCGCGCCAAACATCTGCTGGTAGAGCGGAGTGCCGGGAAATGGGAACATGGGCACGGGCTCGCTCACCCAAACGTCATGCGCCTTCAGCTTCTGCTGCCACTTGCGAATCTCGTCGCGGTTATCGTGCTCGGTAAGAATCAGGTTGGCCTGCACCCAGGGAATTCTCTGCCGGGCGTAGATGAGCAATTCGGTGAGGCGCTCTGTGGACATGCGGCAATTCTTGTTAAGTTCATCGCGTCCGGCATCGGTAATGGACTCGATGCCACACTCCAGGGAGATGCAGCGCGCCCGCCCCAGCAGGTCCAGAGTTTCCTCGTTCCACAAATCAATACGGGTCTGCAGGCCGATGTTGACCTTGCGCTGGGCGATTCCCTCCAGTAGGCGCAGCACGTTCTTGCCCACGCCGAAGATTTCGTCAATAAAGTAGATGTAGCTCACGCCGCGGTCCAGAACGCGGTCCACTTCGGCCAGCACGGCTTCCACATCGCGCTCGCGGAATTTGTTGCGAAACAGAGTTTTGTTGCAGAAGCTGCAAGTCCAGGGACAGCCGCGGGCGAATTCCAGTTCCGCGCCGCGCCCGGAGCCATGAAACACATGGTGACGGTGGGCATGCTGTTCTACGGCGTAGTTGCCGAAATCGAGCGCGCTCAGGCCCTTCATGTCGGCCACACCCAGGCTGGCGCTGATGTGTTCCCCATTGTGGTCGCGCCAGCAGCAGCCATCAATCTGCGCCCAGGGCCTGGAGGCCAGTTCCGCCAGGGTATAGTCCGGTTCGCCGCGCATGGCCACGTCGCAATCCAATTTGCGCAGGCTGGCGCTAGGAGTGGCGGAAGGATGAGGGCCAATAGCTACGCGCACCGACTTTTCCCCCAGGGCCGCGAACCACTTCCGCGGCACCCGCAGTTCCGGCTGCGGGCAGCGCCAGAACAGGTAGGAAGGCGCCGTGGGAATCACCAGAAAATCCGGTTCGAAGCGCTCCACCTGCCGCTTCACTTCTTGCAGGCTGAGCCTTTCGACTTGCGCGTCTACTAGCAGCGGCTCGTGCCCGGCGGCGCGAATTTTGTCGAAACTGAACAGCAGCTCCAAAGGATAATGCGGCTCCTGGCAACCGAAGTAGGTGGAGCCGGTGAAATCCCAATCGGGGTTGACCAAGGCAAATCTCATGCCGCCACTCCCGGCAATTGTTCCAGAGCCGTACCGGGCACGCGCTCTTCCGCCGGCGTGACGGCGAACAGTTCGCGGTTCCGCTTCCACCAGGCATACATCTGCTGCAGCGTCTGGCGCAGGCTGACCTGCGGCTGCCAGCCGGTATCGCGGCGCAGCTTGGCGGATTCGGTCACGTACACCAACTGGTCGCCCGGCCGCATGGGGCAGGTCTCATACTCCAGCTTGCGGCCGGTAAGTTGCCGTATCTCTTCCATCAGTTCCAGCAAAGAGACGGTGTTCTCCGGCCCGCCGCCCACGTTGTAGATCTGCCCGGCGGTATTTTTCTGGTTCACGCGCACAGCGTCGAATGCCCGCAGCAAGTCTTCGACGCAGAGCACATCACGGATTTGCCGGCCGTCGCCGTAAACCACAATGGGGCTGGCCTGCAGCGCGGAGTAGAGAAAGTGCGCTACCCAGCCCTGGTCCTCGTTGCCGAACTGCTGCGGCCCGGCGATGCAGGACATGCGAAAAACCACGCTGGGAATGCCGTAGATGCGGGCATAGTCGTGAACATACTGGTCTGCCGCGCCTTTGGAACAGCCATAAGGAGAGTGGAAATCGAGTGGCTGGTTTTCCGCAATGCCACGAATATCGGCGTAGCTGTAGCGGGTGCTGCCGGCCAGCAGCCGGTGCGAGTTCAGTTCGCCATAAACTTTGTTCGTTGAAGTGAACAGAAGGAAGGGTCGGCGGCCACTTTTGCGTACCGCCTCCAGAATGTTGAAGGTGCCGCCAACGTTCACCTCGAAGTCAAGCCGCGGTTCGGAAACGGAGGTCGTGACCGCCACCTGGGCGGCAAAGTGGTACACCTCCGTGGCAGTGCGCACGGCGCGCTGCACCATGGCGCTGTCGCGCACATCGCCAATCGTAATCTGCAGCCGTCCCGAGCGCCCGGCTATACGCTGCAGTTCCTGCAGGTTATGCCGCACGCCAATGCGGGAAACATTGTCGTAGATATGCACCTTGGCGTCCGTGTGTTCCAGCAAATAGCGTGCCCAGTTGGAGCCAATAAAGCCGGCTCCGCCGAAGATCAGGACCGAACGAAATGACTGTGGTTTCCTCATGTTTTACTCTTGTTCCCGGTCCCGCTATCCAGGGTCGCCGGACAAGCCGACACATAGGGGCCCAAATTCCAGGCGCTAGTCAGGCGGCCAAGCCATAAAGGGTGAGCCGCTCCACCGCTTCTGCGGAGCGGTCCACCGCCTTCTGCGAACCCAGCCACTGCACCAGTTCCTGAATTCCTTCGCCAAACTTTACCCGCGGACAATAGCCCAGCATCTTCTCCGCCGCGGCTATGTTCGCAAAACAATGCCGGATGTCCCCGGCGCGGTACTTTCCCGTAATCTGGGGAGCGGTTTCCGTGCCCAGCGCCCGCGCCAGCTCCGCGGCCACGTCGCGGATGGTGATGGGCTGGCCGGAGCCGATATTCAGCGCCATCCCGTCAGCCTGGGGACGCTCCATGGCCAGCAGGTTGGCGGCGACCACGTCATGCACGCTGACGAAATCGCGCTTTTGCATGCCATCCTCGAACACCAAAGGGGGATGGCCATTCATCAGCCGCGAGGCGAAGATCGCCGCCACCCCGGTGTAGGGATTGGAGAGCGCCTGCCGCGATCCGTAAATGTTGAAATACCTCAAGGCCACCGCCGGTACCTGATAAGTGCGCCCGAACAGGAGCACCATCTCCTCCTGGTCCTTCTTGGAAAGGGCATAGATGGAAGTGGCCTGCAACGGCTTGGACTCATCGGTGGGCACGGGCTGCAGCTCAGAGCCACACTGAGGGCATAACACCTCCCAGGTTTTCCGCTTGAGCTGGGCCAGGGGCCGGGGTTGCGGAGCCATCTTGCCGCAAGCCGGGCAAGCATATTGGCCTTCTCCATAGATGGACATGGAGGAAGCCACAATCAGCTTCTCCACCCGGCAGCGGGTATCCAGGAGGGCTTGTAGCAGGTTGGCCGTGCCCTGGGTATTCGCGCCCATGTAGTGCGAAATCTCATACATGGACTGGCCCACGCCCACGGCGGCGGCAAGATGGAAAACTACATCTATGTTGCGCACCGCGTCGCGCAGGCGTTCCTGCTGGCGCACGTCTCCCTGGACGAACTCCACGTCCCGTGGAAAGTAGGCGGGCAAGCCGTCGCCATGAACCTGGGGCGTGAGATTATCGAAAACCCGCACTTGATGGCCGCGCTTTAATAAAGCGTCCACCAGGTGGGAACCAACAAAGCCCGCGCCGCCTGTGACCAAAATTCGTTTCTTGCTCATTTTCTGTTTAGTAAATGTGCGGCGAAGGCACCCAGGAAGAGATTCACAACCGGCCAGCTTGCTCCGCCGCAACTGTTTCTTGGATGGGTACGTACTTTTCTGAGATGCCATCCGGCGTACGAGACAATTGTGGGTTCGCGCTGGCCCGAATTTCGGGCCGGCAAATCTCCGCTGCTCTCGCCGAGCGCTATTGCCAGGTGCTTAGTTCAGCCCCCGCGGCAGCCTAGTCCAGACAAGAACTGCTGACCTCGTTCAGAGATGAGCGCCTGTGGTGCTCCACAAAAGCAGGCCGGCTGCCTCGGGCGGCATAGCGCTCCACGGCCCATGCCGTGAACTCTGCAAAATCCCGGTTATGCCGTGGCGGGCTGGTGTAGTGGGGCTGCACACCCAGATGTTCAGGAGTGAAACAAAGAGTTAAGGTGGTGTCGAATTCCTGCAAGGCTTGCATCTGCCGGTCAAACCAATCCTGGGCTGCCGGACGGAAGGAGTCCGCCCAACTGATCCCGGTGCGCAGATAACGCACCCCCAAACGCCGCAGCCACTCCACTCCCGATTCCAGGCGCGGATCTTCGAAATGGAACCACTGGCAGATGCCCAGCCCCTGTGGAAAATGGGAAGCTGCAAGCTTGGGCGTCCCGTCTTCCCTCACCAGCCCCATGTAGTAGTGGCGGTAGTAGGCGCTGCCTTCCGATTCTTTATGGCGGGTGGTCGCCGTCCAGGTGGCAGGCAGGTCGAAAAGACTGTACCAGTGAATTCGCTCCACGTGGGGCAGCAATAACTCGGCTGTTTTCTGTAATCCGAACACCTGTACCTCTTCCGCCCCGAAGGAAGAGGCACCGGCCTCGGAGACCCATACCGGCTTGCTGGTGACCGCCCGGACCTCTTCAATCTTGTCCGGCCAGGCATGAATGCTCCAGTGATTCCAGTCCAGCGGGAAGCCGTGCACGGCCACGATGTCCACCGCCTCCAGCACCCCATGTGACTTCATGAGCTGAACAAAATTGGGATCAATAGGAGAAATGCCGCCGAGCACGATCTTCAGTTCCGGATTCACCTGGCGTACGGCTTGCGCCGCCTGGATGGCCATATCGGAGAACAGCTTCCAGTCGTGGTCTATTTTGAAATCCCAATGGGAAAGGTTGTTGGGCTCGTTCCAGAGCATTACCGCTTCAACCATGTTTCTCCTCGCGCGTAATCCCGCGCCCGAAGCTCAGGTCCTACAAGGTGCCGGCAAGTTCCATATCCAGAATGTACTGGCCCTGGCGGGCAACTTCTCGGGTAACACAGAGCCAGGTTTCCGGCTCGGGATGAGCGGCAATTTCCAGCCCGGAGCTGCGCAACATGGCTTCCGCTGCTCCCCGGTTGGGAAGCCACCAGTTGGTGGGATCATTCGCATAACTGTTTTCGACAAAGTACATGCAGGGAAAATCCGGGTTCGTGAATACCTCCTTATTCCAGAAGTGGTAATTCTTTTCCCACGCCCGCGCCTGCTCTGACCCCCGGATCATGGTCTGAAACAGCAGCTTACTGCCAACCTTCTTTACCACTTTATCGAGCGCGAACAGGGGATAACGGAGATGGTAAAACACCCCCATAAATAAAACGTAATCAAATTGGCCGGAGATTTGGTCCACCTCGTAGACAGAGCGTTTTTCAAACTCGATCTCCAGGCCCAGGGTCTTGGCGGCAAAGCGCGCCTGGTTCAGGTAGCGGTCGTCCACGTCAATGCCCAGCACGCGCTCCGCTCCGCGCTTTTTCATCTCAATGGAGTAGAAACCCCCGTTGCAGCCGATATCGAGCACGGTCGCCCCACTCAGATCCTGCGGGATAGCTGCGGCAATGTGTCTCCACTTGATATTGGGGAAGTCGCCCAGAAAGTGGTTGGGCGCGGTGGGCACGCCGTACAAATCAAGGTTGTGGAACCACTCGCCCAGTTCATCAATCCGGCGGGCGAGCGCTTCGCGGTCAAGCGGAGGGCGCTCGATTTTGTTCGCGTCCGTTATCTGTTGCAGGTTGCCGATCGACATGGGTGGCAGCGGAGAGGCGCCGGCTAGCAAATCCAGCACCGCTCCTCTGGGCGAGATTAGATGCGCGCTCGCCACTCGAGATGCCTGCAGCATCACTCATGTGTCTGAACCGATGAGCTTCCGAAGCCGCAGCGATAAAAAGAAGGCCCGCCAGCGGGCGGGCTATCTCACAATCGGACTCTCCAATCTCAACCGCTTCACTGCAGCCGTTTGTTGAACACCATGGGCCCGTTCTCCAACGTGTAATCCGACGGCACCTGGAATAACGACGCGTCCGGTTCTTCACGATTGATGTCGCTGAGCCGATACACCACCTCACCCATGCGCGGATCGCTATGCTTCACCAGCACGTCAAGCTGCAGGTCAGGCGAGTACCAGCGCTCATCGGTAATCACGATGGGTTTTTCATTGCCAATTTTGCCCGCGGGAATGGTTTCCGTCACTCGCGTGCCCTGGGCCTGAACCCCCTCAATCTCCTGCGTGCCCAAGGACTCCTGCGCGCGGGCGCCGATGCCGGCGTCCTTCTCCACGAAGGCTACCGTTGGCCCTGCCGTGGCCATACCGGGGCCTCCGCCCACGAACACTCTGTCGCCCCGCTCCACCGTAGCCGGACCCGCTGGAGGTTTGCGCGGCGGAACCATCTTGAAGGCTTTCTTTTCCTGCACATTCAGCATGTAATTCACCCCCGCCACCGGGTCAAAGATGCTTACCATCTGCATGGGACCACCGGTAGACGACCAAGGCCCGATCGCGCTCACCGCTATGTCGCGGCGCATCCGTCCCAGGCTGTCGCGGTAGACCTTTGCCGTCTCCTTCCTCACAATCCGATTACCATCGCTCAGGGTTTGCGTGGTCTCCGTGGTCGCCTGCGCGGAGTAAGGCAGCCCGCTCACCACCTTGTTGTCCTGCAGACGGAAAGTCCGGAAGTAAAACGTGTTCTGGCCAGGCCCTGGAGGCGGGGGCGGATCTGGCATTTGCGCGTTCGCTCCAACCGCTCCCACCAGCACCAGACAAGCTGTGACTAGCAAGTTGTACACAGGGGCTCTCAACCTCATGACACTCTCCTTCCTTAGTTCTGAGCGAAGTCAGAATTCTGATTCCTGCTCTTCCCTTCACTGGGCTGGACAAAACGAATGGCGCGCGCCACGCCATCCTCACCCAGCACCACATCAGCGGTCACCGTGCCGGACGCGTCGCCCCCGCTCATCGGCAAGCCCACCAGCGCCGGAGCGGAGCGCGGCACCTGAACCCGCACCACCATGCCATCTCCCACGGGATACCAACTGCCCCCGGAGGAAAGCGCAATGAACTCGTCGGCTATCGAAGCTGCTGTCCGGCTGCCGGTGGGACGAGATAGCCTGTGGATACTGCTTTTGCCAGCAATCTTGTTCCGGGTCTTAACAGTGGTCGCGACAGGTGCGATTTGCGGCAAGGAAGCGGGTCGCGCTGCCTGAATTTTGACCAAAGGAGGCGGACCAGCTTGCCGCCAGGGGTGCTCCGCCAGCAGCCAGATGCCTACCGCAACAGCCGCTGCCAGGCTGGCCCAACTCACGCTCCTCGACACGCGTGAGGGACGCAAACTCCTTTCGCGAAACGCCGATAGCAGGTTGGCCTCCAGCCGCGCCGGCGCCTGCAGCTTCTTATCATCCCTGGCCAGGGTCTGCAGCTCCATGCGGAGCAGGCGGGCAGATGTTAGGCGCGCGCGGCAGTGTCCGCAGCTCTCCGCGTGATGCAACGCCGCAGAGCGCAGGTCCGCCGCCATGGGCGCGTCGCGCTCCAGGCTTTCCAGCAGGGTTTCAAAGCGATCGCAATTCATATTCATCACCTGTGGCACGGTTTTGGGGCGGCAACCGTGCGCGCTGGCCCTGCTCGTAGCGCCTCGAGTCGCAGGGCAAGCAACTCCCGGGCGCGGTGAAGACGGGAACGCACGGTGCCCACCGGGCAACCCAGGATTTGCGCCGCTTCGGCATAGCCCAGCTCATGTAATTCGCAAATAACCACCACTTCGCGATAGCTCGCAGGCAATGCCAGCACGGCGCGGCGAACCTGCTCTATCGTCTCCCGGCTGCCCAGTCCCGCCAGCCCATCTTCAGGGAGGCAAGGATCGGCAACGAGCTCAGCCGCGTTCTCCTCGCCCGCCTCGGCTTCCAATCCTACGTACGGCCGTTCCCGTTCCAGGCAGCGCAGAGTGCAATTGCGCGCCACACCGTATAGCCAGGCGCGCAAGGAACCGCGGCTGGCATTAAACGACCTGCCCTCCCGCATCAGGGTAAGGAACACTTCCTGCGTGACCTCTTCCGCCAGGCTGGCTCCTCCCGTCATCTGCCGCGCAAAGCGGTAAATGCCATCTTGATACCTTTTGTAAAGGGTGGTGAAGGCTGCTTCATCCCCTGTCGTCATGCGCCGCAGCAGGTCGCCGTCATTGGGCTCAATGTGCATTAGCAGTTTGGACGAACCGCCGCGCCAACTGTTAGAGATTCCTCGAAATCAGAGAAATAGTTCCAGGAAATCTTACGCCCACATAGCGCCACCGGCCCGCTGCGGCTAAAGATGGAGAAGTTCTCAAGAGGCTCCCTCGTGCGGCTGAAGCCGCACGCTTCCACCGGCATTTCTACTTCTTCAGCGCCAAAAGGGCGATTTTTCTGCGGCCCTAAGTGGGAGGAGTCACAGGTTACGTCTCTACCGGAGTTACCAGGCGGGACACAGTGACCATGCGCATGGATAGAGACCTTGCCCGCAAGGTCTCTCCAGCCTGGTGCAACGACGTGCGAACAGATTGAGCGGCACGAAATCTCTCTGGAGTCGTTCCCCGGTGACGGTTCGTGTCCTTCTGTGCGGGAAAGGGTCTGTCTGCGGGATGAGGAGGGCGATGGCTCCCGCCGGCCGCGGGTGCGGCTTCAGGACTTGGTTCCGCCATCGCCTCCGGCTACACTCACGTTCTTCTGCAATTCCAGGCGCGAGCGAATCTCCTTGGCGAGTTCGCATGCCGCTCCAATCTTGGCCTGGGCCGTGGGCGGCAGGTTGGGAACGGCCAACGCCAGTTCACAGGAGAGCAACAGGGCGGTCAGGCTATCGTTCAACTGGTTACGCAAGCCCAGTTCCGCTTGCCGGTGCGCCGCCTCCCGTTCCTTTTGGCTGCGCCGCAGCGCCTGCTTCAACTCCCGCATGACCCGTTCGCAGCCGCTGATGGCCAGGTTCACATAAACCGGCACCGCGTTACCGGCATGTTGCAGTAAAACCTCCGCACCATCCGGATCGCATTCCACCAGATATTGATCAATCAGCAGCGCGGAGTATTCCCCTCCCCGCAGCAATTTGCTGGCCCGGCGCACGCTTTCTACGCACTCTGTACCTTCTCCCGTTGCCGCTTGAATCGCCGCGGCACATTCTGGGGCGCGCGGCGAAGGAGTAATCAGCAGTATCATGGCCTTTGCCTTGCACGTCCCTCGCCAACAACTCCTTCTTGTAAACACTGGGCTTAGCCAGTCGCTCCCTGCTCCCATTCCCATTCTGGAACCCGAGTCTTGTACTCAGGCTCACTCTTGGGAAGCGTATTCCTTGAGCTTGCGGTAGAGCGTGGTCTTGCCTATGCCCAAAAGCTTGGCCGCCATCAACTTGTCCCCATTCAGTTGCTCGATGGTGCTCAGGATGGTCTTCTTCTCCACCTCGAGCATGGGGATGATCTTGTCCCGCACCTCGGTGCTGGAGGCGGCCTGTTGTGCGCTGCGGATGGGACTGGGTAAATCGAATACATACAACACCGGCCCCGAACTCAGGGCGCAGGCCCGTTCCAGGCAGTTCTCCAATTCCCGCACATTACCTGGCCAATCGTAAGCCAGCATCAGCTTTAAAGCGTCATCGTTCAGGATTCGAGTGGTGCCGCTATCCCGCGAGAGGCGCTCCAGAAAATAATTGGCCAGCAAAGGAATGTCTTGCCGCCGCTCGCGCAAGGGAGGAATACGCAGGGTCAGGACGTTGAGGCGGAAATACAAATCCCGGCGAAAGCTGCCCTGGGCTACGGCTTGCTCCAGATCGCGATTGGTCGCTGCCAGGATGCGCACGTTGATGGCGGTGCTTTTGGTGCTGCCCACCGCTCGAATCTCCTTTTCCTGAATGGCGCGCAGCAACTTGGCCTGCAAATCCACCGACAGTTCCGCGATCTCGTCCAGAAAGACCGTTCCTCCGTCGGCGATGGCCAGCAGGCCTTCCTTGGAATGCTGTGCCCCGGTGAAAGCTCCCTTCACATAGCCGAATAGTTCGCTCTCGATCAGGGTGGGCACAAGCGAGCCGCAATCCACGGGGATGAACGGCCGGTCGCGCAAGGGACCTGAAAAATGAATGGTACGGGCTACCAGTTCTTTTCCCGTGCCGCTCTCTCCCAAAATCAGCACCGGATGGGTGCTGTGCGCCGCCTTGGAGATGATGCGATAGATTTTCTCCATCTCCGGCGCTCGTCCCACGATGTTGCCAAAGCCCTGCTTGGACTTGATCTTCTCCCGCAACATCCGGTTCTCGCTCTTCAGCTTCAGATGGGTGCTCACCCGGTCCAGCAGGAGCTTCAATTCGTCCAGGCTGAAAGGCTTGGTCACATAGTCGTAAGCGCCATCTTTCATGGCCTGCACCGCCGACTGCACTGTGCCATAGCCGGTCACCAGCACCACCACCGCATCGGGCCGCTGGCTCTTAATGTGGTGCAGGGCTTCCAGTCCTCCCGCCCCGGGCAGGCGCAAGTCGAGCAGCACCACGTCCATCGGTTGCGCCTCCATGGCCCGATAGGCATGCTCGGCAGAATCGGCCACGAACGTGTTGAACCCAAGTATCTGGCCCACTTCCCGGCAGGCCTCCCGCACGGAACGCTCGTCATCCACAATCAGCAGGTTGAGAAAATTTGCCTTCTCCATCTGCGCCGGAGCCGGCGTTGCCGCTTCCGCTGTCAGCATGACTTCCTCCTAGGTCTGCATTTGCCCTGTTTCTCCATTCCCCGACGGTTCCCCGCGCCGCACCCGTCCGCCTGACGCGCTCCCGCGTCCAGCGTCTCGCGCACTTTGCGCGCCAGTGCACCTCCCGTAAACGGCTTGCGAAATATCCTGCTGTCCGGCGCCTCCTCCTGGCCGCGCGGCCCGTAGCCGGAAATGAACAGCACCTTGGCTTGTGGGTGCAGAGGTGCGATTTGCTGCGCTACCTCCTGACCGTTTTTACCCGGCATCACCATGTCCAGCAGGAGCAGATGAATCGTACCCTGGTGCCGCCGGGCCAGCCGCAGGGCTTCTGCGCCATCCGCCGCCACCAGCAATTGATAGCCGCACTGGGTCAGCACCTGTTCCACCGAGGCGCGCACGCGGTCGTCATCCTCCACCAGCAGCACCGTCTCCCGGCCCTCCAGCGAAGGATTGTTGGGTGCCTCTGACCCTCGCCACTCCAGTTCCGCCTGCACCCGCGGCAGCAGTACCCGTAGGCGCGTCCCCTGGCCAAGCGCGCTCTCCACCACAATGCCTCCGTGCGCCTGACTAACGATCGCCTTCACCGTGGCCAGACCCAGTCCCGTGCCCTGTCCCGGCTGCTTGGTGGTAAAGAATGGTTCGAACAGGTGAGCGCGGGTGTTCTCGTCCATCCCGCAACCGTTATCTGCGGCCTCCAGAACCACGTAGTCTCCCGCCGCCACCCCGGCGGCCTTGGCTGCGGCCGCATCCAGGGCGCAATTCCTCAACTCCAGGCGGATGCGCCCGCCTTCGGGCAGAGCGTCACGCGCGTTCAGCACCAGGTTGAGGATCACCTGCTGCATTTCCGCCGGGTCGGCCTTGATGTGCCCCAGGCCACGCGCGCTGTGAATGGTAAGCTCAATCCTCTCCTCCACCAGCTTGGCCAGCAGGCCGCGCATATCCTCCACCACTGCTTCCAGGGAGAGCACCTTGCTGTCGCTCACCTGCTGGCGCGCTACGAAGAGCAGCTTGCGGATGAGGGCGCAACCGTGTTCGCTGGCCAGCTGGATTTCCCGCGCCCGCTGTCCACCAGGCTGCGACCTCAGTTCCACTGCCAGCAGGTCGGAAAGAATGCCAATGCCGGTCAGCAGATTTGCAAAATCGTGCGCCAAGCCGGCCACCAGCCGGCCCACCGCCTCCGTTTTTTGTGACTCGCGCAACGCCTCCTCCGCGCGCTTGCGCTCGGTGATGTCCTCCACCATCTTGATGGCGAACTGCGGCTCGCCGCCGGGACCGCGCACCAGCGACACATTCAACCGCGCCCACATGGCCTCGCCATTCCGGCGAAGGTAACGCTTTTCCAGTTGGTAACGGTCACGACGGCCGCTGGTCATTTCTCCGAATAGGCGCGTATCCTCCTCCACATCATCGGAATGGGTGATGCGGGCGAAGGGCATGCCCTGCAGTTCCTGGTGGCTGTAGCCCAGCATCTCCTCCAGGGCGCGGTTGCTCTCCGCCAGGTTGCCCTCCAGGGTGAAATGGCCAATGCCAATAGCCGCCGCCTCGAAGATGGCGCGAAAACGGGCCTCACCGTCGCGCGACACCCGCCTCCGCTCCTGCTGGCTGATGTCGCGGGTGGTGATGACCAGAAATCGCCGCTGCTCCATCCAGAATTCCCGGCAGGAACTCTCCATCTGCAAGTAGGAATTGTCCTTGCGCCGGCCCCGGAACTGGCATGCCGGGAAACCGCAGTTGAGAACCGGGTTCCTCTCCTGACGGCTGGTGCAGGGACGATGTTTGGGCAGGAGATCGGCAAGCGGCCGCCCCTCCAGTTCACGGTTGGCGGCGTAACCGAAAAGCCGGCTGTGGGCGGAATTGCACCATACGATTTTGCCCGCTTCCACAATGCAGACCGCCTCCGGGCACGCGACCAAAGCAGCACTCATGCAGCGCTCGGCGGCCGGCAACAATGGTTCGGAAATGGATTCAGGAGCCGTGCTCATGCAACTACCCGGATGCATTCAGCATTCCGTTTTGAAACAGTCCGATAATGCTTGCCAGGGAGGACGCTTGAGGGGCTAACGGCGGACCATCAAGAAACCCGGGTCAGGTGATGTTCCCAAAATGGAAAGCCAGCAGATCGGCCATTCACCCGGCGAGTGCTTCCAAGCCTCGCTTATTCAGCATGATGCCAGTACGGGAGCAATATGAAACTCGGCCAGCTCCGGGAAAGTTCTAGAATTTTCTTCTCCCAAAATTGGAAGATATTAAGAACGTTAGACTTGGCCCAATACCTCCAGCACGCCCTAGCAATTCCCTTTGTGTCATGTTTCCCGTTTCGGGTAAGTGATTCCTCTCACGCCACCGTGTGACACCTGCGGAGAGAGGTGTCCCATGTCTGCTGTTAGCTTGAGGCGAGAGAAGAGCCGGAGTAAATAAAAAGGGCGCGGCAGCAAGCCGCGCCCGTGTCTTCTCTTTGTTCTCCTAGCTCTTGCTGGTGGTGAGCGACTGATTCAGGCGAAACGTCAACCGGCGCTCCGGGCCGAAGCCAACATCCTGCTTGCCCGTGGCATAAGCCGCACCTGTGCCTGCGCCGGCGCCCACGGCGCTGCCGATCAGCGCTCCCTTGCCCCCGCCGGCCAGGGCACCAATCAACGCGCCCGCGCCCGCGCCGCCGCCGATCATTTCCAGGTTGCGCTTTTTGTGTGACTTCCCAGCCAAAGAGATGCTGGAGGTGTCAACCTGCATGTTCTTGCCGTGCATGTGCACCGAAGCCAGGGTGATGCGCAGGTATGCCGGCTTGTGCAGGCGTCCGCCCTTATTGGCGGCAACCACTCGTCCCGTCACATTGGCGCCGCGGGGAATCATGGTTTCGCCCTTCACCACTACGGGCTCATCCACCACCGCGTCAAAGGTATCGCCGGATTGCGCGCTGGCGCTGCTCACTTCCGATTGCAGGCGCACCGTAAGCGGTGTTCCCGCAGGAATAACGAGTCTCGCCGGCGCCAGGTAACGACTTGGCATGGCGCTGCTGCTGTCACTGGCGCTGCTGCTGCCGTCATTGCTGCTGCTGTTGCCAGCACCATTGTCGCTGTTATCCGCACTGGGGGACGGCACCTTGCTGCAGCCCACGGCCAAAGCCAGCGCCAGCAACACCGGAATAATCCTCATCACCGACTTCTTCATCTGCTTGAACCTCCCCTAAAAATACTCAGACTGCCCATTTTTCGGGGCACCTGAATTGCCAGCTCGTAGCACTTCAAAATCAGCTACTTACAATTACTTTCCGCGCCGGTCGCGTAATTTTTCCCTAGAAAGGTGGAGTTGCATCGGTTCCGGCCTGGCGGATGAGGAATCCAGCCTGACAGCTGTGGCAATGATCGGCAAGTTACTTTGGATAAAGACACTTAAGGCCGGTGGGACTCGTTCTCCCGACCGGCCTTTCTTCTGATGAATGCGATTAGTGCTTCTACTGGCCCATAACTCGCAGCACCAGCAGCGTCCCTTCATCCAGTTTCACGTTTCCTTTGGTGGAACTGATGATCGAGCCTTCCGTGGGCGAGGCCTGCGGGCTCAGAGTCAGATTGGGAAAGCCCATCGCGCCGTGGGAGTTGGCGTTGATGGACGGGCCTCTCCCTCCTTCCTGCTGGCCGACGGGTCCACCCATGTTGCCGCCTCCCATGTCTCCGGTTTGTCCGGGAGGCGCGCCACCCATGTTCCTGCCCCCGCCGGATCCCATGCTGGGCTGAGCCCCGCCCATGGTGCCACCTCCCGGCCCCCCTCCCGGGGCTTCCGCGCCCGAGGGCTGGTCCATCATGGCGGAAGGCTGTGGCTTGGCCAGCGCCTGGATTGCGGCGTGCATCCCGATTTCTTTGCTTTCCTTGCCGTGTTTGGCTTCCACTTTGTCGAAGATTACGCCCAGGGTGGACTGCGGCTCCTGTTTCGTGGCCGCCTTCACTTCCGTGACATGGCCAACCAGCTTGGCGCCCCGGGGAATCACAAGGTTGCCGTTATTGTCGCGCAGATCGGCCAGCGATTTGGCCACCACTTCCTGGCCCACTTTGGCCTTCTTGGCATCAACGCCTTTGCTCAATTCCGCGCCCAGCACGATTCCAGGAGCCAGCGTTGGTCCGGCTTGTGGCGCCGCCTGGGCTGCAGGCGGAGTCGGCTGCGCCAGCGCCACCGCCCACGTCAGCAGCACCGCCGCCAGCGCATACGTCAAGCTTCGTTGCATAAACGTCCTCCTCGAGACTTTCATCCTGAGATGCGCGTATCCTCTGCTACGCTGTAGCCCTGTGTCGCCCAGTTTACTCTCCTGCAAAGCCCAAGTTTCGGGCCCTGCGCAACCTGACTGGTGCCGGCCTTCTTGCAGGCCCGGCGTAAAACCCGGAATAATGGAAGGATAGCTATGACACCGGAAAAGGTACTTATCGTTGAGGATGAAGAAAACGAACGAGTCGGTCTGGCCGAACTCATCTCCGGGTGGGGCTACCGCACGGAAACGGCCCGTGACGGCATGGAAGGCCTGGAGAGGGTGGAACTGTTCTCCCCCGGCATCGTACTCACCGATCTCAAGATGCCGCGCATGGACGGCATGGAGCTGCTGGCCAAGCTGGCGGAGCGCACCGAGAGCATTGCCGTCATTGTGGTGACCGCGCAGGGCACCATCGAGAGCGCGGTGCAGGCAATGCAGATCGGCGCCTTCAACTACATCCAGAAGCCCATTGATTTCAACCGCCTGCGCAGCATTCTGCAGAACGCCGCCGAACTGCGCCGCACGCGCACGGAACTGGAGGTCACGCGCCGCCAGTTGCGCAACAAGGGAGCTTTAGGTTCGCTGGTGGGCAGCTCGAAGAAAATGCAGGAGGTGTTTCATTTGGTGGAAATGGTCTCGCCCAGTACCGCCTCTGTGCTCATCACCGGCGAAAGCGGCACCGGCAAGGAACTGGTGGCGCGCACCATTCACGACCTCAGCCCGCGCAAATCCAAGCCTTTCATTGCCATCAACTGCGCCGCCATTCCTGAGACCCTGATCGAAAGCGAAATCTTCGGCCACGAAAAAGGAGCCTTTACCGGAGCCCTGGAACGCCGGGTGGGCTGCTTCGAACTGGCTGAAGGTGGCACCCTGCTGCTGGACGAAATCGGCGAGATGCCGGTGGCCACACAAGCCAAGCTGCTGCGCGTGCTGGAAGACCGCAAGCTGCGCCGCCTGGGCAGCAAGGTGGAAACCACGGTGGATGTGCGCGTGCTCGCCGCTACGAATAAGGTGCCGGAAGAGGCGGTGGCCGGCGGCCAGCTGCGCAACGACCTCTACTACCGGCTGAACGTTTTCAACATTCACATGCCGCCGCTGCGCGAGCACAAGGAGGACCTGCCCGACCTGGTACAGTCGCTGATCGGCGACATGAACTCCAAGCACAACCGCAACGTGCAGATGCTCAGCGATGCGGTCATGAACCTGTTCCAGGGATATTCCTGGCCGGGAAATGTGCGTGAGTTGCGCAATACGCTGGAGCGCGCGGTCATTGTGTGCGAGGCTTCGGTCATCGAGACCAAGCATTTGCCCCCGGGTTTCGGCCATGCCCCGGCGCGCGCCGCCGCCATGGACCCCAATGCCTTGCATTTGGGAGTGGGCACCACGGTGGAAGAAGCCGAACGGCAGCTCATCATGAAGACGCTGGAATCCACCAATAACAACAAGACCCGGGCCGCTGAAATCCTCGGCATCAGCCTGAAAACGCTGCATAATAAGCTCAAGGAATATGGGGCTGCCGCCACCGCGGGCACGGCCGCGGAGAGCAACGTCTGATGTGGAGGTAGCGCCGGCGTCTCGCCGGCTGTCGCGCGGGAGTCTCGTCCGCGTCGCCGGCCAGACCGAATAACTTTCATGCGCCTCAAGACCAAACTGGTGCTGGCCATCACCGGCATGATAGTGGCCCTGGTGGTGCTGTTCTCCTATATCTACATCTCCCAGCTTCTGCACCAGCGCATTATCGCCGCCTACGATACCGCCACCCTGCTCAGCCGCGAACTGCAGGACGCGGCCACCGATGCCCAGCCCGACTTCAGCGACACGCGCGTGGACACCAGCAATCCGGACGCGGTGCGGGCCGCGCTGATTGAAACTCTGCAGACCGACCCCAACCTCAACACCTTTCTCGACTCCATTGTGGCCAACTCGCCCATCATTTACGACGCGGCCATCGCCGGCCAGGACAACCAGGCAATCCTCGATACCGACCCCAATCTGATCGGCAAGCCTTTGTCCGATCGTCCCGACCTGGCGCAGGTGCGCGACGCCAGCTTCCGCCGGCAAATCCGCCTGGTCTTCAGCGCGCCCCGGGTGTACGAGGTGCGCATGCCCCTGCAGCTGAACGGGGCAGCTTTCGGCAGCACCCGGGTGGGTGTTTCCACCGTGTTTTTGAAAAATGAGATCCAGCCGCACCTGCACCGCGCCATTGTGATCTCGGTGAGCGCCATTTTGATTTCCCTGATTCTGGCCGCCGGCTTGTCCAACCTGGCGCTCTCGCCTCTGGTCCGCATCAGCCAGCGCCTGGACAGCGTTACCGCCGGCGACACGGAGGCCCTGCACGAAGATGAACAGCGGCAGGACGAATACGGTCTGGTCACCCTCAAGATTGCCCACTTGGGCCGGCAGATGCGCGACGTCAAGGAAGTTTTCTCCGCCCTCAAAGACAATCTCGACCAGATCATGGCCACCCTGCAGGACGGCCTGATGCTATTCACCCGCGACTCGCGGGTGGTGCTGGTAAGCGCCTCCGCGGAGCGCTTTGTGGGCCGGCCGCGCAGCGAAATCCTGGGCCGCAACCTGAATGATGTGTTCGCCGAGTCCACCCGTCTGGGCCACGTGGTTCTGGAATCGTTCCGTTCCCGCCGCCCGCTCAATCAGGGCGAAGTGGAAGGCGAGAATGGCCGCCGCGTCCAGGTTTCGGTGGACTTTATCCAGGAAGGCGGCGAGCAGATCGGCGCCCTGCTGGTGATGCGCGATGCCGAATCGGTGCGCCGCATCGAAGACGAAATCGAGCTTTCCAGGCGTCTCTCCGCCATTGGCCGCCTGACCTCGGGCGTCGCGCACGAGGTCAAGAATCCCATTAACGCCATCGTGGTGCACCTGGAAGTGCTGCGCCAGAAGCTGCAGCAGATTGACCCCGACACCAAGCGCCACATGGACGTGATCGGCAGCGAAATTCAGCGCCTTGACCGGGTGGTGCAGACCCTGGTGGACTTTACCCGCCCGGTGGAGCTGCGCCTCGGTGAGTTGGATTTGCGCAAGCTGCTGGAGGATGTGGCCGTGCTGGCGGCTCCCGAAGCCGAGCGCCACGGCGTGATCATCGTCCGCGATCTGCCTCCCGAGGAACTGTCGGTCAGCGTGGATTCCGACCTGGTCAAGCAGGCGCTGCTGAACGTGGTCATCAACGGGGTGCAGGCCATGCCGAACGGGGGCACACTTACCATTACCGCCACCCGCGCCAACGGCTCTGCCACCGTGGATATTCGCGACCAGGGTCCCGGCATTCCCGCCGATGTGCGCGATAAGATCTTCAATCTCTACTTCACCACCAAGAAGTCCGGCACCGGCATCGGTCTGCCCATGACCTACCGCATCATGCAACTACACCACGGCGATATCGAGTTTGATTCGGCGGAAAACCAGGGCACCACCTTCCACCTCACCTTCCCCCTGCTGCAGGCCGCCCCCGAGCCCGCACCGGAGGTGGTCTCCGAAGCGTAACGGCAGCGGCGCCGTTTCGAGTATCGGCGTCCGCCCGCGAAAACACCTCCCCCTTTGCGCAAGCAACTGTGCGTCACCAGGGGGTCTTTCGTTTAGAATGTCCGGTACGTTCCCGGTCGCAAAAACATTAAACAGGATGGTAGCCATGAAAAAGCTGCTGGCAGCGGTATTCTCGCTCGTGGTACTGGCGGGGTGCTCTTCACAACCCGCCAAGACAGGAGAGGAGAAACCGGCCAAGCCCGCTCCCAAGCAGGCCGAACTCAACACTGGACGCGTTGCCTTCCAGCAGCTCTACATCGCCGCTCACGGCTGGGCGCCCGACGCCCGCCCCTACCAGATCGTCTCGCAGCTGACCAAGGAATCCATCGGGCACGATGGCAAATCGGGAGTGTGGCGCGCCGGCTTTGCCTCCGCCATGCGCCGCGCCACCAAGCCCTACTTGTGGTCGGGGCTGGACGCGGATGACGCGCCTTCTCCCGGCATCAATCCCGGCGTGGAAGACACCTACAGTACCGCCAACACCTCCACCCAGGTGTTTGACCTCGGCTTTCTCAAAATTGACAGCGACAAGGCCTTCGCCGTGGCCCAGAAGCACGGCGGAGAAAAGCTTCTGCAGAAGGACCCCAAGCAGCCCGTGGTTTACATCTGCGACTGGAATCCCCGGGAAAACGAACTCATCTGGCACGTGATTTACGGCACCGGACTGGATAACGCCCGCCTACGGGTAGCGGTGAATGCGACCAGCGGGGATTTTCTGAGAGTGGAAAAGTAGTCGGTAGCTGGATGTTGGTAGTTCGCCGATGCGCACTGGGGCCGGTTGAAACCGGAACTGAAAAGGGCGGGCAGGTAGAAACTTTGTTTATACACCCTTTGCTGGTAACTGCTGGTAACTGCTGGCAACTGAGAACTGGTAACTGAACGCTACGATTTCGGCTTGCTGGCCTTGGCGGTGTTGGCAGGCTTGCTTGCCGAGGGCAGCTTAGACTGCAGCCGCTGGAGCGCTTTGTGCGCATCCTTTGCCTTAGGGCCATAAGGCAGGATCTTCAGATAAGCCTTGTAATTCTTCGCCGCCTCCTGCCGGTCTCCCGCTTTTTCCAGCGCATCCGCCAGGCTGAAAGTAGCAACGGCGTCATTGGGCTTGTAGAGCAGGGCTTCGCGGTAGCGGGAAACAGCGGCGCGGTAGTTCTGACGCTTGTAGTAAAAATCGCCCACCTCCACATCCTTCGCGGCTCGATGCGGGTCGAAGGGATGGAACTCGCCGATGTCGGGATTATCGAGATCGGCGTTGGGATGGGTTTTGGCGTCATTGGAAGGAGGCGTGATGTCCACCCGGTCCTCCTTGCTGGTGCTGCTGCCGGGAGCCTCGGGGGGCGCAGCCCGGGGCGGCTCCGCAGCAGACGAGGGGCCCGTGGGGCCATATGGTCCGGGTTCCGAAGGCGGTGGCGGCGCGACCGAGGGCTTTCGCGTGTCTTCTTTTTTCTGGCCGGCGGTGGGCTGGGGCAGCGGCGCCGAAGGAAGGTCCTGGGTAGAGGTGGTGCTCTGTTGCGCGGATTGCGACTGCTGCTTGGACTGCGATGGCTGCTGCTGCTGTTGGGCGCAGAGCGGCAAGGCCAACAGCAAGATTGCGGTAATCAGCGCAGACCGATGGCGCACTGCCATGGAAACATTCTACTGCAGGAGTCGGGAGTCGGGAGTCGGGAGTCGGGGAAGGGCGAATCCTGAACCGGAATTGCGCAACAAGAAAGTGCATAGGTCCTTCGGCTCGCGCTCCTTCGCAAGGCTCAGTCGCGCTCACCTCAGGATGACAAATTATTTTCTATATCAGCTTTTCTATTAGCTTCCTGTATCAGCAAAAGGCCTGTAGAAAAAGCAAGCCCGCTGACTACCGACTCCTTATTCTCGGCTTCAAAAAAAACAGGCCATCCATAAGGATGGCCTGGTTGGCGAAGTCCTCCGGGGAGGAGGGAAAACTTAGTTAGCCGGACCGGTGGAAGGCGCAGGCTGCTGCTGTTGCTGCTGGCCTTCGGTATTGGTCATCAGGTGGATATCCACGCGGCGATTCTTGGCGCGCCCGGCAACGGACTTGTTGGTGGCCACCGGCTTATCCTTGCCCAAACCAATCAGGTAAATCTTGTGCGCGGGCACGTTGTACTTGGTGGCAAGATACTGAATAACCGAGTCGGCGCGGCGGTCGCTCAGGCCATAGTTGTACTGCTGGCTGCCGACCGAGTCCGTGCCGCCCTCCACCGTGATGATGTAGTTTTTGGTATTGGGAATCTCGGCTCCAAGCTGGTCGAGAGCCGATTTGGCCTTCTTGGTCAGATTGTCCTTATTGAACCCGAAGTGGACTGAGGTCTCGACCACGGGATGGAAATTGTCCAGGTTGGCGACGGTGTTGGCCAGCGAAGTAACCCGGTTGCTGGCGGTGGTGGCCGACTGCTGCGCCTGATCGGCGGCCTGGCCGGCGGCCTGAGCCTTCTGATCAACTTCCGCCGTCTTGTTGTTTACCGTCAGAATGCCTTGCTGGGCGCGCGCGTCCACATCCTTGATGTCGCGGCTGTTCTTGGCGGTCATGTCGTCCAGTTCGTTGACCTTATTGACCGTCGGTGTGACTTCATTGCGAACATACTTCTTGCTGGCGCAGCCGATGCTTAAGAACAGACTGGACGCCAACAAGCCTGAGAGGAAGATCCGATTCATGAGGAAGACTCCTTCCATGCGCGGGAACGGCCTATGCGTCCCGTCGTTTGCTGATTGAGCACGTGCGCTGCCAATCGCAGCGCCAGGTAAAGACATCTAATTGTAAGGCAATCAAGGACTTCCAGTAAAACCCCCGGAACTGCAGCAGCCGGCCAATGGCCAACTGGGCAAACCCGTCGCAGGCCCGTAGAATTTTTACCTTACTTCCAGGGAGGTTGTGCTTAGGCAGGCAACATTTTGCATGGTGAAACCCGGCCTGGTCCGGGCGGGAGGCGAACGCCGGCCTGGCGCGGCCGAGACCGCCGGGGGTTAGAAACCAGTTATCATCAAAGCAGAGCTGCCCTGGAAGCCAGCCAATAAGCCTCGGTTATGGACCTTCAGCAGAAAATCCGCACCTTGCCCACCCAGCCCGGCGTGTATCAATACAAGAACGCCGAAGGCGAGGTCATCTATGTAGGCAAGGCCAAGAACCTGCGCTCCCGGGTACGGTCCTACTTTCTGCAGGGCCGGGCGGAGGACGCCAAAACCGGTACCCTGCTGCGCGAAGCCACCGATGTGGACTACATCGTGGTGGACAATGAAAAAGAAGCGCTGGCGCTGGAAAACAACCTTATCAAGCAGAAGAAACCGCGCTTCAACATTCTGCTGCGCGACGATAAGACCTACCCCTATGTCAAATTGACTCTGGGCGAACGCTATCCTCGGGTGTATGTTACGCGGCGGCTGCGTAAGGACGGCAGCGCCTATTACGGCCCGTACTTCCCGGCCAACCTGGCCTACCGTATCGTGGACCTGATCCACCGCCATTTCCTGATCCCTTCCTGCAGAGTGGATTTGAGCCGCTATCACCCGCGCCCCTGCCTGCAGTACTACATTCATCGCTGTCAGGGACCGTGCGTGCAGGGCCTGACCACGCCGGAGGCGTACCAGGAGGCGGTGCACGACGTGAAGATGTTTCTGGAAGGACGGCCCACCGATCTGGTGCGCTCCCTGCGCGGGCGCATGCAGGATGCGGCCGGGGAGCAGCGCTTCGAACAGGCGGCCAAGTACCGCGACCTGATCTCCACCGTGGAGCAACTGCAGGAGAAGCAGCGCATCGCATCAGTGGAGAGCGACGATGCCGACGTGTTCGGCTACCACTGCGAAAACGGGATGCTGGCCATCAACCTGTTCCACATGCGGGGCGGGCGCGTGCTCGACCGGCGGGAATTCTTCTGGGACCAGATACCAGTGCTGGAGCCGCCCACGCCAGCAGAAGAAAATAGTGGTAGAGAAGTTGCTGCCAACGTCTCGGGGGGAGACCTAACAGGTTACGTCTCTACTGACGATCGTGGGAATGGCGACGAGCCTGCTGCGGGGCCCGCCGCCTTCAATCCCGGGGTGCTCTTCTCCGCGCTCATCAAGCAGCTCTACATTGACGCGCCCTATGTTCCGCGAACGATTTATGTGCCGGTGGATTTCGAGGACCGCGAAACCCTGGAGGAGCTGATTTCTGAGACCCACGCTGCCCCGGGCGCCCGCGCCATAAAGATCCATATTGTGGTTCCGCAGCGCGGGGAGAAGCGCTCGCTGATTGACCTGGCGGGCAACAATGCCAAGCAGTCGTTCGACCAGCGTTTCCGCGTAATGCAGCCGGCCGCGCGAGCAGTACAGGAGGCGCTGCAGGACGCGCTGGCCCTGCCCGACTTGCCCAAGCGCATCGAGTGCTTCGACATTTCCCACATCCAGGGGGCGGAAACGGTGGCCTCGATGGTGGTGTGGGAAGAGGGGCGCATGAAGAAATCCGATTACCGCAAATTCATCATCCGCTCGGTGAATGGGGTGGACGACTTCGCCTCCATGCGCGAGGTGGTGATGCGGCGCTACAAGCGGATGGAAGCCGAAAAGCAGAAGATGCCCGACCTGGTGCTGATTGACGGCGGCCTGGGACAGCTGCACGCCGCGGCTGAGGCGCTCGAGGTCTTGCAGGTGATTAACCAGCCGCTGGCCGCCATCGCCAAGCGCGAGGAGATTATTTATGTGTATGGCCAGGAGGACGAACCAGTGGCGCTCGACCACCACTCGCCGGTGCTTCACCTGGTGCAGCAGATTCGCGACGAGGCTCACCGTTTTGCCGTCACCTTCCACCGCAAGCGACGGCAGATGCGCGACCGTTCCACCGAACTGCTGGAGATCCCCGGAGTCGGCGCCAGCACTACCCGGCGACTGCTGCAGCACTTCGGCAGCGT
>DATJEH010000165.1:0-6878 GCA_035496875.1 Terriglobales bacterium
ATCGCCGCCCTGGCCCGTCTGGGACGCATTGAAGACCTGCTGGAGGCCGCGCTTTCGTACTGGACCTGGGTAGTGGTGGTGCTGGTAGTCACCGCCGCCATCGGCATTCCCATCCGTCTGTACCTGCTGGCCGCCGCCAGCTTCGATGTGCGCGGCCTTACCCACAAGTTCCACCGCCTTTTTCCCTTCACTTTTGTCTTGGATGAGCTGTGGGCCCTGGCGCCCTTCCTTCTTTTACCGCAGATCGGGCTGGGCCTGGCCCTGGCCGCCAGCGCCGCTCTCATTTACGTTCCCTTTTCACAACGAACCGTGCTGCTCATGGGCGATGCCCACTCCCGCTCTTCTGCCTGAGCCTTTTGGCGCCTGAGGCCTTTGTGGCGCGGGCCCCGCCCGCGTAACCGCTGCCCACTGACTCCCGCCTCCTGCTCTGGGGTGGCGCAGCGGTTTAGCGCTGCCCTTCGCCTCTCTATTTTTCTGTCATCCTGAGCGCAGTCGAAGGCCCCCTTCACTTTAGACCGCGCCCCACTTCAATCCCCAAATCGGTGAGGCTACGGATAAAGGTATTCCGATTCATTCCTAAAATTCGGGCGGTCTTGCTCTTGTTTCCTGCATTATCCCGGAGCGCCACGCCGATGAAGACTTTCCTGAATTGGGTTACTGCCTCGCGGTACAGAATGCCGCCGTCCACCATCTGACGTACGAGTTCATCCAGTTCATTCCTCATGGGGAAGCGGGCCGAATTCGGCCAGGGGGCAGATTTTTTTATATCTTTTGGAAGACCCCCACGCAAATCAGTGCGGGTCACGCAAATTCAAGCAGCTACGCAGTTTTCCACAAAATGTCAGCCCAGAATGGTGCAGACGGCTTAGTCCTTCAGACCTTTGTGACACCACGCAGGTTTCCTGCTGCTTTGATTGTTATGCTGGTTTTTTTCGGAACATCGCAGAGGGTACTAGGGCCTTATCGGCCAATTTCAAATACTTTTGAATGAACGAGTGCTCTTCGTTCACAGACTCAAGTGGGCGAAGGCGTTCGTCCAACGTTCTTGTTGGAGGCGGCCAGTGCGGCTGTAAAACAGCCACTTTGCTGTATGGTTTATTCCCCACGCACACTTCCGCCCCGGGGAAGCATCTTCGGCCACTGTTCTGTCACAAACGATGGCGGCCGTGAAGGCGCAAGTTGCCAAGGAAAATGAGGGGCAGTGATGGTCAGCTACTCTGGTGTATGCGGGCGAGAACAGAACGGGGACGTCCGGTGCTAAGCGGCAGGAACAAACAGAGCGAACACAGTTCCGTGTCTGTCCGGTCGCGTACTGCTTTTGACCCGCACGAAACCTTTGTGTTTTTGTATAACGTCAGCGACCAACGACAATCCCAACCCGCTACCCGATGGTTTTGTGGTGAAGAAGCGCTGAAAAATCTTCGCTATGTTGGCCGTGCGTATGCCGCAACCGTTGTCCGCAATCGTCACTCGGATGCCACGTCTCTGCTTGCCGCACCATTCGTGCCCAGCATATACGTTGGCATGAATGGTACCGCCTTGAGGCATGGCCTCCATTGAGTTCAGCAAAAGGTTAGAAAATGCCTGGCGCAACTGCCCATCGTAAGCCCGAATTGTGCCACGGGCAGAGTAACGGGCCTTGACCACAATAGCCGACGATTTGAGCCGTTCATTGAAGAAATCGAGCACCCCCGCCAGCACTTTGCCTACGTCAGTTCTTTCTCGCGTCGCCACACTTTTGTTTTGTTCGAGCGATTCGCGTGCGATTTGCGATATTCGGCGGACTTCCTCTTCAGCAAGGGTCAGATGGCGGCGTCCCTTTTGGGTGAGGGGTTCAGATTCCAGAAGATACAGCAGGTTCAGGAGAGAATCGAGTGGGTTGTTAATTTCGTGAGCAGCAGACGCTGATAGAGCGCGTGGTCTCGGGGGTCGCGCTCTCGATTTTAGGCCTTGTTCTGCTTTGTCCACCACTGACATCGTAAATATTAATTTCCTCTCATGTCCGATGCAAAACGCAGCTTCAGAGTCGCCCGAGCAAGTACAAACTCTTGCACTTTCGTGCACAACAACTTGTGCACGCAATCCACTTCAACCTTGCTGAGCAGCCAACGAAAATGTTACGTAAGTACCTCTTTGGTGGGTAATTTTGACTGGCGTCGAAAGGTTGCCTCTTCGATTTCTGTAACTTAACGCGTTAACTATTCGGTACGTCGATTGCACACATTCATCACTAGCCCTAAACTGAGCCGTTTTGTGAGGTTTAGGGCAGAACAAAATCCTGATTTCGTATTACGTGAGAACGATGGTGCGTTCTTATACCAGCCGCGCATCAAGACTGACTCCTAGAGGCACGAAGGAGCTTCGCTCCAAGGTACGCGAGAAGATTGTGGTTGCGGAACTGGCTCGCGAACTTGCGCACGAATTGAACAATCCACTGGAAGCATTGGTGAATTTGATATACCTCGCTAAAGAAAAGCCACTGGAGGACGAGACGAAGGCGATGCTCGACGAGGCAGAATCGCAGCTTGGCCGTATTTCGGTTGTGGTGCAAACTATCCTTGCGTTAGAAAATAGTAATCAGGAACAACAGCTTCGCACTATTGGTACATTGCTCGACCAAGCAACATTTCAGCGAATCAAGCAGAAATATGAGTCCGCTCTCCACTTGGCCTCTATCGTCGAAAACGCTCACGATGCAATTTACTCCAAGAAATTAGATGGGACTATCATGGCATGGAACGCCGGAGCGGAACGTCTGTTCGGTTACCCGGCAGAGGAAGCGCTTGGAAAAAGTGTGATGATGCTTGTTCCGCCCGAACTTTCACAGGAAGAACGAAATATTTTCGAAAAAATTAAGGCAGGTTCGGTAGTAGAGCATTACGATACTCTGAGAAGAATGAAAGATGGCAAAGACGTTCATGTGTCAGTATCAATTTCTCCGATTCGAAACCCACGCGGAAGAGTGGTTGGCGCTTCTACAATCGCCAGAGAAGTGAAGGGGGAAACATTGGGATTGACGAGATGATGAGGGGGTTTTTGCCGGGTGGCCAAATCTTTCCGGCTGATTTCTTATCCCACCCTTGGCCAAAACCACGAAGGGTGGGGCACCCACAGCCTGTGTACGGACTCGCCTTCCCACCTTTCTTGATCCTGCCGGTGGACACGCTTCCTCTGACCCGCGCACTGCCTTCGCCGTTCACTGCAGCCGCTCCTCGCGATAGAGTTGGACGGTGTGACAAATGGCTGACACCGTCTGAATGCTGACCATCCCGGCAATGGCTATCACCCCGCCCACGTCAAACAGCAGGTAAGGCCGCCCAAAAATGTGGGCCACCGGGCGGAACAGGAGCGCCACCGTACCAATCGCCAGTAGAATGCGAATTTCCGTGGGCCCGAACTTCGCATAGGAGAGCCGGAAGGTCTTGAGCGTGTAGCTGGCCAGGTATACCTCCACCGAAAGCATGAGGAATGCGATCAGCATGCCCATGGCAACCGCGGGATGCACATAGCCGGAGAGCGCCAGCCCACCCATAAGAAAGAAGGCGGAGAAGGTGTCAATCACGTGGTCCACGTAAAAGCCATAGCGGGGCCGCTGCCGGTTGCGCACCCGAGCCAAGGTGCCGTCCAGGCTGTCTCCCAGCCAGTTTATGCACAAGCAGGCCACAGCCCCCAGCAGCATCAGCGGCTCCCGCGCCGCCAGCGCGTAGCACCCGCCGGCAGCTAGGTTTCCGGCAAAACCCAGCAGGGTCAGATGGTCGGAATTGATCCAGGCCGGGGTGCGGGCGGCCAGCCAGAGTAAGGCTCTTTTTTCGGCTGCTGCCACAAAGCTTTCCTGGATTCGTTTGGCTGGAGCGAATGACAGCTCACACTGGCGGAGTTCCGCCTCCGTTTGCCGGTGAAGTCGGGAGAATACGGAAATTTCTTGCAGCGCCATGGTGGTCCTCCTTACGCGAGAACTACTTGACGCTGGCGGCGGCGGGATGACAATGCCCGCCGCCTCAAATAGAAGTCAAATCCGCCTCAGTTGCTAAGTTATTGAGAACCCGGTAACTAGGAATGGTGATGACTCAGCGGCGGCTGCCCCGCGCTTCCATAAACGATTGCAGGATAAGTACGGCGGCCAGGCGGTCCACCACCTGGGCGCGGCGGCGGATACTCATCTCGGTTTCGCGCAGCAGCCGGTTGGCCTGAGCCGAGGTCAGGCGCTCGTCCCAGAGATGAACGGGCAGGCCAAAGCGGCGCTGCAGTTCGTCGGCAAACTCCTTCATTTTCAATGACTGGGCGCCGGCCTCCCCGCTCATGTGCAGGGGATAGCCGACCACGATTTCGCTCACGCCGTACTCCGCGATGGTGCGCTCAAGTTGTTCAAAATCAGTGCGTTTGTTCTTGCGCCGAATAGTCTCCAGACCCTGGGCGGTAATGCCCAAAGGGTCAGAAACTGCCCTGCCGATGGTTTTGGAACCTACGTCCAGTGCGAGTATTCGGCCGGGGGAGGAGGCTGTGCTGGTGTCGTCCGAAGCCACGCAGGAATTATAGGGGGAGCCGGATGGTTTCCAGTTTCAAGTTTCGGGTTTCATGCAGAAAAAGTTGCCCCGAAACCTGAAAATCGAAACTGCCTAGTAATCGCTGGCGTCCTGGATCATGCCCAGGGGCGCGGTCTCTTTCAGGGGGATCTCGACATCGGTAATGGTGGCATTGCCGCGCTCGCGGAGGTCCGCCAGCACATGCTCGACTTCCCCCGTGGGAACCACGGCGTGGTGGCTCAGAAACCGCTCCAGTTCTTCATCGCCGCGAACCGTGCGGTAGAACGAATTGCCGCTGGGGACGTTATAGGTAAGTTGGTAATCGGCAATCAGGCGATCGTACTTATCGCGCGACTGGCCCAGGCGAATGATATGGAGAATACCGGGCGTCATAGCCAGTTATTAGGATGTATGGAAAGGCTAAGAAGTTTGCGTGGCAGAAGGGTATTCGGGCGTGACTTTCTCGTTTCCGGCGAAACAGGGGCAGGACCCCTCAGGATCGGACAGCGGCTGAATACCCGCTCAGGCTTCGGCGGGTGCCGCTTCGGGAAAGCGGAGCTTCGACTTGGAGAGAGCCTTGTTCAGCAACTCTTCGATGTGCTCTTCGTCCAGGTTCTTAGCTAGGGCCAGTTCGCTCACCAGGAGATAGCGGGCCCGCTCCAGCATCTTCTTCTCCCGGAAGGACAAGGGCTTGGTCTGGTTGAGCACCAGGAGGCTTTTCAGGACTGCGGCCACGTCCAGCAGGGAGCCGGTACGCATCCGTTCCGAGTTCTCTTTAAAACGGTACTTCCAATCGGCGTTGTTGTTGCACTCGCCGTCGGTCAGAAAATCCAGGATTTTCTGGATCTCGCCATTGCGCACTACCCGCCTGAGCCCCACCGTGGTGACATTGTTAAAGGGCACCATCACCTTGAGACTGCTGGACTTAATCTTCAGGAGGTAGAACTTTTCCACGGTCGCGCCGATGGTCCGGCTGCTGATCTGCTCGATAATGCCCACGCCGTGATTGGGATAGACGACTTTGTCACCTATGTGGAAATTGGCATCACTGATCATCATGAAAGGGCACCCGCTAACGCAGGGCTTACTGGAGGAACCGCCTATTGAATTATACCCGGGGGGTACCAAAAACGTCAATTCCAGGTTGACCTTAGCGCGACAGTGTGGCGGCTGACTTGGGGATGGAAGCTGGACTTTAGCAGCAGCAGACGGCGGTGGTTTCTCCCCTTTTGAAACGTAAGCAAGATGCCGGGAGGGCTCCCCACCAACAACCCCCACCCGCGTTATAATCGCAAGCGCCAGCTATGCCGGAGCACATTAAGCGCAAGCTCCAGGAAGAGATTGAAACCCTGGAGCACGAACTCAGCTACGAACTCCCCAGGGAACTGAAAAAGGCGGTGGCACTGGGCGACTTGAGCGAGAACGCCGAGTACCACATGGCCAAGCAGCGCCAGGAGTATGTCCGTGCCCGCCTGGGCCAGCTGAAAAAGCGCATGGCCGACCTGTCCCTCATCAACATGAACAACATTCCCAAGGACAAGGCTGGGCTGGGCTCCAAGGTCAAGGTTTACGATTCGACCAAGGAAGAAGAAATCCAGTATGAGTTGGTGACCAGCGAGGAATCGGACGTGAGCCAGGGAAAGATTTCCACCACCTCGCCCATCGGCCGCGCCCTGCTCAACAAAAAGGTGGGCGACACCACCCAGGTCACCACGCCCACGGGGAAGCGGGAGCTGGAGATTCTGAGCCTGACCACCATCCACGACGAGGCGCAATGAGCTGGACGGGCGCTTTCGGGCGAGGCTGCCGGGTGCTGCTGAGCGCCATTGTGCGGCGCATGGCCATTGCCCGCGTCAGTCCCAATGTGCTCACCTTCCTGGGGCTGGTAATTAACCTGATTGCCGCCTGCTTTTTCGGCTATGCCAGCGGTGCCAACCAGCGGGCCATGTTCTTCTATGCCGGGCTGGTGGTGTTCGCCGCCGGCTTTATGGACCTGGTGGATGGGCGGGTGGCGCGCGCCAGCAACCGGGTGACTCGCTTTGGCGGTTTTTTCGACTCCGTAGTGGACCGCTACAGCGATGTGGCAATATTCTTCGGCCTGTTGGTTTACTATGCCCGCGCCAACCGCTTTTTCTACGTGGTGCTGGTGGCGGTGGTCATGACCGGCGCGGTGATGGTGAGCTACACCCGGGCCCGGGCGGAATCGCTCATCGGCTCCTGCCGCGTGGGCTTTATGGAACGGCCGGAGCGGCTGGTGCTGGTGATCATTGGAGCCGTCTTCAACCGCATGGCGCCGGTGCTCTGGGTGCTGGCGGTGTTTTCCAACATTACAGTCATCCACCGTATTTATTACAC
>DATJEH010000166.1:0-25197 GCA_035496875.1 Terriglobales bacterium
GCCTCAATGACGGCTGCCAGATCGTCGGCGTATCCGTCCATGTCATTCCCGGACGATGCCTGGCTCGAGCGGCCATGGCCACGCCGGTCGTGTGCGACCGCGCGGAAACCATTCTGGGCGAGGAAAAGCATTTGCCCGTCCCAGGCATCCGCATTCAGCGGCCATCCGTGCGAAAAGGTTACGACCGGGCCCTTGCCCCAGTCCTTGTAGTAGATTGTCGTGCCGTCTTTTACAGTGATCGTGCTCATATCAGTCCTCTCCTTAAAGTCTGTGCGAGTAGAACCACTCGCGGTTTCAGGTTTTATTTGGCGGGCACCAGTATCGGAGCGCCCTTGTTTTTCACGAAGAACACAACGAATTTGGCCGGTTTGGTTGGGCTTGCGTTCTGCCCGACGACGTGGACGTCATTCGGGCCCTCGTAGAAGGTCTGACCAGGTCTCAGAGTCACCTTCTTTCCGCCTCTCACCTGCATCACGACCGAGCCTTCCAGCACATAGACAAACGCATGTGCATTGTGGCGATGTATTTCGTCCGCGTGGCCCGGCGGGTACTCCACGGTGATCATCACACCTTCTTTGCCGGGAAGATCTGTCAGGTCTTTAGACATGAGCTGCGTTACCTTAGCCTCCTGTGCTACCAGGGCGGTGGACATGAGACACGCCAGCGCCAAAATTGCTTTTGTGAACCTCATGAAATTGACCTTTCGCTTGACTTGCGCCATCTCGACGCGCCGTGGGTGTTGGTCGGTACTTAGCAGTCACGCGTAGTACCACACGAGTTCTTTTGAAATTCCATCGCGTCTCCAGGCATTGGAGTTGCTTTGAGACTCAAGTGGCGCGACAGAGCGATTGGGCGAGCCTGGACAAACGACAACAGACCTTAGGCAGATTGGGCGAAGTCGTCTGGACTGTCTCCAGATGCCCGCCACTGCGGGAGACGCTCCCTTTGCGCTTCTGCCAATGCGCGCCGCACGCCGGCGCTGTCGAGATTGTTGTCGTAAACCGGTGTGCCCGGCTGCTGGCGCCAGGAATCGTCTAAAGCTCCGGCGTCGACTCCGTCAAATCCGAGTTCGTCAACCAACCGCAGCACTAGTTGCTTCGCCCTGGAGTCGTCGCCCGCGGCGGGCAGGGCGAACCGTCCAGAACCCGGCGGACGACCTAGTTGAAGCAGCTTTTTGTAATTCATAGTGTTGAAAGCTTTGACAACGGGACGTCCGAGCTGATTCGCAACCCACCGGCTTTCGGTCATGCCGCCCTCGATTCCGTCAATGCGGCCATCACGTTCACGAGGGTAGTAATTTCCAGTGTCAATCACCACAACATCAGGCGGGACACCTTCAAAAAGATCTTTCGGAAGGTCGCGAATCTTCCCCTCTGGAATTGTCACTATCACCACTTGGCCTGCGCTAGCTGCCGCGCGAACCGTCACGGCCTTCGCGCCAGTCTCATTGGCTAGTCCCGCTAAGGATGAAGGCCCCCGGGAATTAGCGACAAACACTTCGTGTCCCAACTGCGCCAGACGGCGTGTGAGTGTGCCGCCGATCTGGCCTGCGCCGATGATGCCAATTTTCATGGTTTCTCCTTTCCTTAGTACTGCAGGCAAACAGTCCGAATCCGCACAGTGTCAATTCGTGCATCTGTGGAAACTGCCGGAGGTTTGGCGAACCCCCATCTTCAGGCAGCCGACTTTTGTGCTCCGGACTGAGCGAGCCAGGTTTCGAAACGAGTCTCGCCGAGTCGGGCGTTACTGCCAGGAAGCAGCGTTCTCTCGCTGACTTTCGCTCCCGAGTAGCGCGCGTTTGGGTCGGTGACGACTTCGCGGGGATCTTTAAGCTGGGCCAAGCGCCGCCGGACCATTTCATCCAGGCGAAACTGCTCCGGGCCGCAAATTTCCACGATGCCGTTCGCCGGAGGGCTCACCGCGACCCTGGCTACGCCACTGGCGACATCGTCGGCAGCCATCGGCTGGAAAAGCACAGGAGGCAAATGCACCTTGCCGTCGGCCATCTGCCAATCAGCAAGGCCCTTGAGGAACTCGAAGAATTGCGTGGCGTGCACGATGGTGTAGGGGATGGAAGATTCTCTGATCAATTTCTCCTGCGCGATCTTGCCCCGGAAGTAGCCGCTTTCCGACAGCCGGTCGGTTCCCACAACCGATAACGCAACGTGATGTCCTACCCTGGCGGCTGCCTCATTGCTGAGGAGGTTACGAGTTGAGGTTTCGAAAAACTTCAGTACGGATGCGTCATCCCAGGCGGGAGAGTCGGATACGTCCACCACTACCGAGGCGCCTTTCAGCACTTCGGCCAGTCCCTCACCCGTGATGGTGTTGACTCCCGTATTGGGGGCCGCCGCTACCGCCTCGTGTCCGTGCTCGCGAAGTTTGTTGACAACCTTTGATCCAATGCGTCCCGTACCTCCGATCACTACGATTTTCATGTTATCTCCTTTATTTTTGGTTGCAGTGCCACCCGTCGTATGCCACCCATTGATCAAGCGTCTGCTGAGTTTCTGTTCCGGTGAGTTCCGCTTCGGCTTGCAGCCAATTGTCCAGATCGTGTCCTTCCATCCGATTATGCTGCTCGTATATCTCATACGCCCGTGTGCGGATTTGCGCTTGCAGTTTGGCGGCATCGGTCTGCTGAGTTTTCGGTTTGGAGGAGGTTAAGGGAATTGGCATACGAACCTCCGGAGAGAACGCATTTTTTTGTGTTGCCTATAATCCCTCTCCACTCGAACACATGCAAGTCTCTGGATTGGAGTGCAGTCTCCAGGAAAATAGCCGGCTGGGTCCGGCCGCAGGCAGAGGCCTGTGCCCACATAGAATCTTTGCCGGTTATCCCACAAACTGTGGATATTTGGGTGTCGCCCCGGCCGGTGCGCCTAGGTAGAATGGAACTAACGAAATTCAATTCTAAGTAGCGTTCAAGAGGGCATGGCCGAACAATTCATCCATCTTCACCTGCACACTGATTACTCGCTGCTCGACGGCGCCTGCGACGTGCACAAACTGGTGGAGCGGGTGCATTCGCTGGGTATGCCGGCTGTGGCCATGACCGACCACGGCAACATCTTCGGCGCGGTGGACTTTTTCAATGCCGCCACCAAGCACGGAGTCAAACCCATCGTCGGCTGCGAACTCTACGTCTGCAAAAAAAACGACCATCGCACCGACCGCACCCCTCCCGACGGCGACACCTACAACCACCTGCTGGTGCTGGCGGAGAACGAAGAAGGCTACCGCAATCTCGCCAAAATCACCTCGGAAGCATCACTTCATGGTTTCTACTACAAGCCGCGCGTCAGCAAACCATTCCTGGCCGAGCACACCCGGGGACTTATTGCCCTTTCCGGCTGCCTGAAGGGCGAGGTTTGCGAAAGGCTGACGGAAGGGAAGTACGAAGAGGCAAAAAAGGCGGCGGCTTTCTACCACGACATCTTCGGCCCGCGGAATTTTTTCGTCGAAATCCAGGATCAGGGCCTGGAGATGGAACGCCGCATTCACAAGGACCTGTTCCGCCTGGGGCAGGAGCTGGGCACGCCGCTGGTGGCCACCAATGACAGCCACTATCTGTGCGAGGAAGACGCCCACGCCCAGGACGTGATGGTGTGCATCCAGACCGGCAAGTCCATACAGGACACCAACCGGATGAAGTTCCAGGGCACTGAGTTTTACGTCAAGAGCTACGACGAGATGTACCGCGTGTTCAAAGACGCGCCCGACGTGCTCTCCCAGACCCTGGCCATCGCCGAGCGCTGCAATCTGCGCCTGGAAAAGATCAGTCATCCCTTCCCCCGCTTCGACGTGCCCGAAGGCGAAACTCTCGACACCTATTTTGAAAAAGTGGCGCGCCAGGGCTTTGCCCGCCGGGCGGAGTCGCTGCGCTCGCTGGCGGCCCAGGGCCGGCTGAAGCATCCGCTCACCGAATACGAACAGCGGCTCGGGCGCGAGATCGGCATCATCCAGCAGATGAAGTTTGCCGGCTATTTCCTTATTGTCTGGGACTTTATCCGCTACGCTAAGGAGAACAATATTCCCGTGGGACCGGGGCGCGGCTCAGCGGCGGGCTCGCTGGTCTCCTATGCCATGGGCATCACCGACATTGATCCGCTGCAGCACGACCTGCTGTTCGAGCGCTTCCTCAATCCCGAACGCGTCTCCATGCCCGATATTGACATTGACTTCTGCATGAACCGGCGGGGCGAGGTCATCAATTACGTCACCCAGAAATACGGGCGCGAAAACGTGGCCCAGATCATCACCTTCGGCACCATGGCGGCCAAGGCGGCCATCAAGGACGTGGGCCGGGCCATGGAAATTCCCTATGCCGAGGTGGACCGCATCGCCAAAATGGTGCCCACCACGCTGAACATCACCATTGATAAGGCGCTGGAGGATTCGCCTCCGCTCAAAACCGCCTACGACAATGACGGCCAAGTCAAGCAGTTGATTGAAACCGCGAAGAAGCTCGAAGGCCTGGTGCGCAACTCGGGCGTGCACGCCGCCGGGGTGGTCATTTCACCTCGCCCGCTGATCGAATTGGTCCCCCTGCACAAGACCAAAAACGACGAAATTGTCACCGCCTTCGACATGACCGCCATTGAGAAGCTGGGTCTGTTGAAGATGGATTTCCTGGGCCTGACCACGCTCACCATTCTCGATGACGCGCTCAAGCTGATCGCG
Source organism: Terriglobales bacterium (assembly GCA_035496875.1). GTDB lineage: Bacteria > Acidobacteriota > Terriglobia > Terriglobales > Acidobacteriaceae > JAICWP01. The sequence continues at coordinate 4,684 of DATJEH010000166.1, forward strand.
CAAACCCGCGGGCAGCAGATGACGCTGGATGACATTCCGCTCGAGGACAGTGAGACCTACGAGAAGGTCTTTCATCGGGGGCTGACCTCGGGGGTCTTCCAGTTTGAATCGCACGGCATGAGGGATGTGCTGCGCCGCTACCAGCCCAACTCCATCCAGGACCTGACTGCCCTCAACGCGCTCTATCGTCCCGGCCCCATCCAGGGCGGGATGATTGACGACTTCATTGACCGCAAGCACGGGCGCAAGAAGATCGAATACGAGCTGCCGGAACTGGAAGAGAACCTGAAGGAAACGCTGGGCGTCATCGTTTACCAGGAACAGGTGATGCAAATCGCCAACCGGCTGGCGGGCTACTCCCTGGGCGAAGCCGACCTGCTGCGGCGCGCCATGGGCAAAAAAAAGGCGGAGGAGATGGCCAAGCAGCGCGAGCGCTTCGTGGAGGGCGCCACCCAGCGCGGCTTTCCGCAGAGGAAGATCGAGAAGATTTTCGACCTCATGGAGCAGTTTGCCGGCTATGGCTTCAACAAGTCGCACTCCGCCGCCTACGCCTTGCTGGCCTACCACACCGCCTACCTGAAAACGCATTACCCGGTGGAGTTCATGGCCGCGCTGCTCACCTCGGTGACCGGTAACACCGACGAGGTGGTGAAGTACATCAACGAATGCCGCGAGATGGGAATTGCAGTAGAGGCGCCTGACATCAACGTAAGCGACGCCAACTTCACGCCCCACGGCAGCGCTATCCGTTTCGGCTTGGCGGCGGTGAAGAACGTGGGCCACAACGCCATCGAATCCATTGTGGCGGCGCGCAAGGAACTTGGCCGCTTCCAGACTATCTACCAGTTCTGCGAGAAGGTGGACCTGCGCCTGCTGAACAAGCGCGTGCTGGAATCGCTGATCAAGAGCGGCGCCATGGATTCGCTGGGCCGCAGGGCGCAGCTCATGGAGGTGCTCGACAAAGCCATGGAGCGGGCTGCCAAGGCGCAGCGCGACGCTGAATCCGGCCAGCACGGTTTGTTTGGCGTCTTCCAGCAAGAGCATGAACATGCCCACAACGAGCATCTTCCCGAGGTGCCGGACTGGGACGAGCACCAGCGCCTGGCTGCGGAAAAGGAGATCCTGGGCTTCTTCATCACCGGCCATCCGCTGGAGAAGTACCGTGACCGGCTGCGCGACCTGAACGCACGTGCCGCGGAAGACGTCGGCCAGATGAAGTATTCCACGGGCAAGGACGAGGATATCTGCATCGGAGGCATCATCGCCAACGTGCGCGTGCTCAAGTCCAAGCGCGGCGACCTCTACGCCCAGGCCACGCTGGAGGATATGACCGGATCGCTCGACATGCTGGTGTTTCCCGACGCCTACAAGCGCCTGGGGGAGCGGCTGAAGCTGGAAGTGCCGGTGCTGGTGCGCAGCGGTGTGCGGGTGGAGGAGGGCGCCAGTCCCAAGCTCACCGTCAGCGACATCATGCCTCTGGAGGACGCCCGCCCGAAGCTGGCCAACCACCTGCGCATCCGCATCCCACTAGAGACGGCCACCGCGGCCACCGTGGACCATCTGCACCTGCTCTGCACTGAGCGCAAAGGCGCCGCTAAAGTCTTGTTTGACGTGGAGCGCCAGGGCGACTTCATGGTGGTGATGGAAGCCGAAGGCTATAATGTCCAACCAGACCGCAACTTCATTGACCGCGTGGAGGAGCTTTGCGGGCGGGGCAGCGTGCGGATTATAGATTGAAGCGGGTGGCAGCCACGACGAAACACGGCTCAGGCGGAGCGGGGATCGGGGCGGCGCGGGCACGCGAGGGCAGCGACGGTGTTTTTGCCGTTTCTGAATTCCTGCTCTCCATGGTGGAATCGTTGTGGGAAGCGTCGGTGGACGGCCGGCAGACCAGAATGGAATCGGCAACCAAGGCACAACACGAACTGGAACGAATCGAGCAGCAGATCGCACAACTGGAGACCCTGGCAGGCGAAAACCAGGATGCTCATCGTAAGTTGCAGCAGCTGCACGAGCGGGTCAATGCCCTTCGGCAGCAGATCTACGCCCACCTCAATGCCTGGGAAAAGACCGAACTGGCGCGACATCCCCAGCGCCCCTACTTGCTGGACTACGTGGAGCGCATTTTTTCCGACTGGAGCGAGTTGCATGGTGACCGTGCATTCGGCGACGACCCTGCCATTGTCTGCGGCATGGCCCGCTTCCACGGCGACGAGGTGCTGGTGCTGGGGCACCAGAAAGCGCGCGACACCAAGCAGAAGGTCTACCGCAATTTTGGCATGCCCAATCCGGAAGGCTACCGCAAGGCGCTTCGGGTCATGCATCTGGCGGAAAAATTCGGGCGGCCGATCTTCACCTTTGTGGACACGCCCGGCGCTTATCCCGGCCTGGGAGCCGAGGAGCGGGGACAGGCGGAGGCCATCGCCCGCAACCTGCGGGAAATGGCGCGCCTGCAGGTGCCTATCGTCACCACCATCACCGGGGAAGGGGGCAGCGGCGGGGCGCTGGCCATCGCCGTGGCCGACCGGGTCCTGATGATGGAGAATGCCATTTATTCGGTGATTTCCCCCGAGGGCTGCGCCTCCATCATGTGGCGCGATGCCGGCAAAAAGGAGCTGGCGGCGCAGGCGCTGCGCATCACCGCCACCGATCTGCGCGAACTCGGCTGTGTGGATGAAGTGGTATCCGAGCCGGAGGGCGGCGCCCATCGCGACCATGATGCCGCCGCCGCCCTGGTGGATAAGGCCCTGGTCAAGAGCTATAGCGAGCTCAAAAAAATCCCTGCTTCAGCTTTAGTCGCGTCACGATACAATAAGTTCCGCCAGATGGCGCGGTTCTTCCGCGAAGACTAGTGCCGGCCGGTTTATCAGTTCTGTTCCCCCGCTGCTCGCGGCTTTGCGCCATCCCAGGCGGTTTGTATAATGGATAGTCTCCCCATAAATGCGAGGCCCATTCCAGTCCCGCTGCAGGGCACTATAAGGATAAGACCCCATGGCCACCACTGATGTAGCGATCCAGCATGCCGGGCAACCCACCGGCAAATCCATCATCAACGATATGAGCATTCAGGTAGCCACCGTGAATGGCTCCGGTTCCCAGAGCTCCAACACGGTTCTGCTGCGCACCATCTTCCAGATGGGCGTTCCCGTTTCCGGCAAAAACCTTTTTCCCTCCAACATTGCCGGCCTGCCTACCTGGTACACCATCCGCGCCAACAAGGACGGCTACATCGCGCGCAAAAAGGAAATTGATTTTCTGGTGGCCATGAACCCGGAAACCGCGCAGGAAGATGTGATGTCGCTGGGTGACGGCGCGGTGGTCCTCTACGACGAGCCCCTCAACCTGCGCAGCCTCCGCCAGGACCTGATTTTTTATTCCGTGCCCTATGACAAGCTGGTGGCCAACGTCTGTCCGGAAGCCAAGCTGCGCAAGCTGGTCAAGAACATGGTGTATGTGGGCGTGGTGGCGCGCCTGCTCAACCTCGACATGGCGGAGGTGGAAAAGGCCATCCGCAAGCAGTTTGCGCGCAAAGTGAAGGCGGCAGAGCTGAACCTGGCGGCCGCCCGCGCCGGCTACGACTATGCCGTGGCCAGCTTGACCAAGCAGGATCCGTACCGCATCGAGCGCATGGACAAGAACCAGGGCAAGATCATCATTGACGGCAACTCCGCCTCCGCCTTGGGCTGCATGTTTGCCGGCGTCACCGTGGTCACCTGGTACCCGATTACACCCTCCTCCTCGCTGGTCGAGACTCTGATTGACTACATGAAGGAGTACCGCATCGGCCCTGACGGCAAGGCCACCTTCGCCATCGTGCAGGCGGAAGACGAGCTCGCAGCCATCGGCATGGTCATCGGAGCCGGCTGGGCGGGTGCCCGCTCCATGACCGCCACCGCCGGCCCAGGCATCTCCCTGATGTCAGAATTCGCCGGGCTGGCCTACTATACCGAGGTGCCCGCGGTTATCTGGGACATCCAGCGCGTGGGACCCTCTACCGGTCTGCCGACCCGCACTTCGCAGGGCGATGTGCTCTCCACCGCCTTCCTCTCTCACGGCGATACCAGGCACATTCTCTTGTTCCCGTCGTCGCCGCACGAGTGCTTCAGCTTTGCCGGCGAAGCCTTCGACCTGGCGGAGCAATTCCAGACTCCGGTGTTCGTGCTCTCCGATCTCGACCTGGGCATGAATAACTGGATGTCGGAGCCCTTTGAGTATCCGGAGAAGCCCATCCAGCGCGGCAAGGTGTTGAGCAAGGAAGACCTGGAGCGGTTGGGCGGCTTCCAGCGCTACAAGGACGTGGATGGCGATGGCATTCCCTACCGCACCCTGCCCGGCACCGAGCATCCGGCGGCGGCCTGGTTCGCGCGCGGCAGCGGTCATAATGAAAAATCGCAGTACAGCGAGCGGCCTGACGACTTTGAGCACAACATGGAGCGCATCAACCGCAAGTTTGAAACCGCGCGCTCTTATGTGCCCCGTCCCGAGGTACACACCGGCAAATCCAGAATCGGCATCATCGCCTATGGCACCTCTCACTGGGCCATCACCGAGAGCCGCGACCAGCTGCGCGCCGAGTACAACCTGGAAACCGATTACCTGCGGGTGCGCGCTTATCCCTTCACCCGCGAGGTGCATGAATTTATAGAGAAGCACGACCGCGTGTACATAGTGGAGCAGAACCGCGACGGGCAGCTCCTGTCATTGCTCAAGCTGGACCTGGCGCCGGAGCGCATTACCCGCTTGCGCAGCATCGCCCACATTCACGGCCTGCCGCTGGACGCGCGTTCCGTAACCGACGAGATCATGATGATGGAGGGCAAGTAAATGGCGAGCACATCCACACCCGCGCCCAAGACCAACCGCATCGGGCTGAGCGTCCTCGACTATAAGGGCGGCAAGACCACTCTGTGCGCCGGCTGCGGCCACAATGCCATCTCCGAGCGCATCCTGGAAGCCATGTACGAAATGGGTGTACAGCCCGAGCGCGTGGCCAAGCTGAGCGGCATCGGTTGCTCTTCCAAGAGCCCGGCCTATTTCATGAACCGCTCCCACAGCTTCAACGCGGTCCACGGGCGCATGCCTTCAGTGGCTACCGGGGCGGTGCTGGCCAATCGCAACCTGCTGGCCTTGGGCGTCAGCGGCGACGGCGATACCGCCTCCATCGGCATGGGCCAGTTCATCCACCTCATGCGGCGGAACCTGCCCATCATCTACATTATCGAGGATAACGGGGTGTACGGGCTGACCAAGGGCCAGTTCTCCGCCACCGCCGATATCGGCTCCAAACTGAAGACCGGTGTGGTCAACGACCTGCCCGCGATTGATACCTGCGTGCTGGCTATCCAGTTGGGTGCCACCTTTGTGGGGCGCTCCTTCTCCGGCGACAAGAGACAGTTGGCGGCCATGATGAAGGCGGCTATCGCACACCGCGGCACCGTTATGCTCGATGTAATTTCGCCTTGCGTCACCTTCAATGACCACGAGGGTTCCACCAAGTCCTACAAGTACATGAAGGACCACGATGAGCCGCTTCACGAAGTGAGTTTCGTGCCGTCGTTCGAGGACATCAGCGTGGACTACGACCCCGGCACCACCCTGGACGTGACCATGCATGATGGCTCGCAGCTCCGTCTTCGCAAGCTGGAAGAAGAGTACGACCCCACCAACCGCATTGCCGCCATCGGCCGTTTGCTGGAGGCGCACGACAAAAACGAGGTGCTTACAGGGGTGCTTTACGTGAACACCAAGGCGCCCAACTTTATTGACCTGGTGAACATGACGGACAAGCCGTTGGCCACTCTGCCGCAAGAGCTTACCCGTCCCAGCCGCAAGGTGCTGGAAGAGTGTATGGAAGAATTGCGCTAGGGCAGTTCTCGGTACAAGATTCCCAGTTCTCGGCGAAAAGCTTCTTTTGTGGCGCGGGCGCCCTCGCCCGCGCGCATCATCCTTGTATGCAGCTTTCCTGCGGCGCAACGGCTCCTTACCGCAGGGTCCAGACTACCGGCTCCTGGCTCCCGGTTTTTAGCGCCGCTTCCTTTTTCCTGTGGTCTTCTTTCTGATGACTTTTCTGCCGTCAATAGATTCCTCTTCATCGCGGTCCAGCAGGCTGGCCTGCTGGGGTTCGCCGCTATGTTCGGCATTCTCACCGGGTTCGGGGAAGTCGGTATCGGATGACTTAAGCAATGGATCTTCTCCGCGATGAGGCAGTTGCCCCGCCATCGAGGTGTTGCCCTTTTCCCGTGGATCTTCCGGCTCGAATGCTCCCTTGTGACTGTCCATGTCCACCGTCCTGGTCAATATCGGCATAAGCGCCCTCCCTCTGATGTCCGTGGCTACTCTAATTGTTGCTCCCCGGTAAGGGGAGCACGCAACTTTTTGGCGTTTTTGGGTTTGAAAAATCAGCCATAAAGTGCAAGAGTGGGAAAGTCAGGGGGCGTGGATGAAGCAAGCAGGGCGGCTGCTGTGCCTATGCTTATTATTAAGCCTTGGATCGTGGGCGCAAGATGCGCCCTCAACTCCGCCAAAGTCGCGCACGGCGCACGACGCCCCCGCGCACAGGATGGCACCCCACGCCGCCCGCCGCCTTTCAATGCGAGAGAGGCAGGAACGGGCGCGCATGAGCGCCGAGCAGCGCCGCCAGGCCAAGCTCGCCAAAAAGCAGCGCAAGGAAGCCATGAAGCGCTCCCGCCGCCAGCGCAAAGCACAACTGAAGACTCAATAGAAAAACGGAAGAGAGTTCTCACCCCCGAGACGCTGAGCTCGTCCAGGACGAAGCTGCAAAAGATTCCACTGCCTCCTCGGTATCTCGGCGGTAGATCCTAATCGTGGTGGGACGACAGCGTTTTTATTCCGCCGGAGGTGTGCGCCGCGTCCGTGAGGGAACCACGCCCAGCCGCCGCAGCCGCTCACGGGCCTGCGTGGCCTCAGGAGAGCGCGGGAAACGCTGGATCAACTGGCTCAATTCCCGTACCCCGCCCTGTTTGTCCCCCAGTTCAATCAGGGAGTAGCCCTTTTTGAGCTGGGCGGAGGCGGCTTTGTTGCCGCTGGGAAACTGCTGCAGAACCTTATCGTAATCCTGGGCCGCAGCCTGGTAATTTCCGGCGCGATACTCCATTTCAGCCACGTAGAACAGGGCGTTGCCGGCCAGGTCGGTATTGGGATAAGCCTTCACGTACTCGCCAAATTCCTGCTTGGCCAAATCCATGTTGCCGGCGTTGTAGTCGCGCACCGCGTTGTTGTAAAGCACGTCAGGAGGCGGAGCCTGCGGCTGCTGCTGTTGCTGGGCTTGCAGGTTCTGCTGGGCTGTCTGCATGGCTTCCAGTTGCTGCGTCACCCGAGCCAGCCGGGCTTTTAGCTCATCCAGGCTGTCGTTGAGCGTCTGGATCTGCCCGGAGAGCTGGTCGCTGCGCGTGCCCGCGTCTGCATTTTGCTTCTGCATTACCTGCTGCAGCTGGGTCATGGTACCCGCCAGCTTGTTCATGGTGTCGGTGTTCTGCTCGATCAGGTTTTTCATCACGCCCATGCCCTGGTCGAAGGATTGCTGCATGCGCGCCACCTGGTCCTGCAGCGCCTGCACTTGCGTCTGCAGCTGCACAATTTCCTTGCTGACGCCGAAAGCGGGCAAGTTTAGCAACAGCACCGCAACCACAAACGAAGCTGCAATCAGTCTTTGATTTTTCATAAACGTTCCCATTTTACGGGCAGAAATCCTGTCCTGTTTAGATGCGGAATGGCTTCTCTGGGGCCAAATCCTCGAAATCAGCCCACCCCTGCCGTTATCACCCGGCTCCGAGACAGCCATCTCACCCTAGGATACAGCGGAGGGTGGCGCGCCCGCAGTGCAGCCGCAAGCGCCGCCACCCGCCTTCATGGGTGGCTCACTTCTGATAAACGAAGTGAGCGCGCCGGTTTTGCTGCCAGCACTCCTCAGTGTGCTCGGTGCAGAAGGGCTTTTCCTTGCCGTAGCTGATGGTCTTAATGTCCTCAGCGGGAACCCCGTTCTGTACCAGAGCGGTCTTGGCGGCGTTGGCGCGGTTGTCGCCCAGGGCCAGGTTGTACTCGGTTGAGCCGCGTTCATCGCAGTGCCCCTCGATGGTCAACTTGATGTTGGGGTGCTGCTTGAGGAAGGCGGCGTCGCCCTGTACCGCTGCCTGCTGGTCGGCCCGTACATCGTACTTGTCGAAATCGAAGTAGACGTCTTTAACATTCTGGTTGAAGAGGTCTTCTTCGCTGGCCGTAGGCGCCGGCGGCGGTGGCGGCGGCGGCTGGGTTACGGTAACCCGCGCCGTAGCTTCCTGGGTTCCGCCCGCTCCCTTCGCGGTCAGGTGATAGGTAGCGGAATCGGTGGGCGAAACCGACTGGCTGCCGCTGGGCTGCACGGTCCCGATGCCGTTATCAATACTGACATCGGTGGCGTTCTGGGTCTCCCAGGTCAGCGTTGTGGACTGGCCCTTCTCGATTGTGCTGGGGTTGGCCGTGAGCGACGCCGTTGGAGCGGCCGGTGGCGGTGGTGGTGGCGGCGGTGGCGGCGCCACTTTCTTCTTGCAGGCGCCGAGCATCAGTACGACGCCTAAGGCGATAACGAGCGTAATCCACTTCTTATGGCTGTGCTTCACCTCATCCTCCCTTGAAAACAAACGCGCCAGGGGACTGGCGCGTGCAATCGAATCTGCGGCTCGTGGGAGAAATTTCTCCCCCGATGTCCGCCCAAAGAAAAACTCGTCGCGATGAAACTGGCTCGATCTATTTCCAGCTCCAGTTCGGCTCGTAATTGCCGCCCGAGGTGGTCAACTGTTGCTGCTGCGTGCCGTCCGCCAGCATGGTCCAGATCTCCTCCCGGCCGGAGCGGCTCGATTGAAACACCAGGTGCCGGTTATCCGGCGACCAGGAAGGGAAGTCATTGCGCCCTTCTCCGTGGGTCAACTGCGCCCAGGTATGCGTGGTCACATCCATCACGTAGATGTCCTGCGCCCCCGGCTCGCCGGGTCCAAAGCGGCGCATCCAGGAAAACGCCAGAAATTGCCCATTCGGAGACCATGATGGCGAAACCGCAAAGCCCTCGTCTGTGACGTGCTGCTGATTGGTGCCATCTGCTTCCATAATGCAAATCTGCGGCAGCCGTGTCACCAGACTTCGCTCCACCCAGGCTATCTGTCCTCCCGTTTTGGGATTCCAGACCGGAGCGACATCGGGACCAGGATGGACGGTCAGGCGCTTCAGGCCTGCGCCGTCGGAATCGGTTACGTAAAGCTCCGGGTCCCCGGTGCGCGAAGAAGAAAACGCCAGGTGGGTGCCGTCGGGCGACCAAGCGGGCGTGAAGTTCGAGCCGCCAACATGGGGAAAATGCACCAGTCGGCCCAGATCCATGGAATACATCAGAATTTCCCAGCCGTTCTTGGTCATGCCGCTGAAGGCCACGCGGCTGCTGTCGGGAGAAATGCGGGGCGACAGCGCGATTGAGCCCATGTGGCTCAACTGGTGCTGGTTGCCGCCGTCGTAATCCATCTCCCAGATTTCCTTGTGGCCGCTGCGGCTGCTGACAAACACAATTTTGGTTTCAGCGATGCCGTTGAGGCCGCCGCCCAGGCGGAAAATAATTTCGTCGGCAAATTTATGGGCAATGCTGCGCGCCGCTTCCGGGCTGGCCGCATCGTTGTATTGCTTGCCCAGAATTTGCGGATTGCTGGTGTTCTTCAAGTCGTAAAGCCAGCCCTGCACGGTAATCTTGGCGCTGGTTACGCCCAAGTTGCCGAAAACCAGCATGGCGGCATTGGGAGGCGGGCTGCTCCACTGGCCCATGTTCACGTCCTGCGGCGAGCCTGGAACCTGCGTCGGCATGAAGCTTTTCGAAACCATGTCGAAAATTCCGGCGTGGTCCAGATCGTAAAACAGCGTGTCGTCAAACACCTTTTGCAGGGCTGCGGTTTGCGCATCCGCGCCGCTGGGCTTGAAATCGGGAACCGCCATGCGCACCTTTTCCACGCCCAGACCGGTGCCGGTGCGAATCCAGTCCTGTTGCGCCACTACCCACACGGAGCAGAAGAAGACACTGATAACGACGGATATCACACGTTTCATCACTGATTTGACCCTATCAACCTTGGAGTTGAGGATTCAACGAAAATTTCATCCAAGAACCTGAAAGCGCATCAGCGGTGGTAGTCGAACCAGAACTCCACCGAAACTCTGCTGCCCGGGTAATCCGAGGGCAGGGGCCCGAAACTATCAATGCGCTGCAAGGTGTGGATGGCGGACTGGTCGAGCGAGGGCACGCCGCTGGATTGCTCAATCCGAATGTTGGCCGGCTGGCCGGAACGAGTGATGTCAAAGGTTACGTAACAGCGCGCCGCGGTGCTGATGCGCGGATCAATTTCGTACTTCAGCCAGTTCTCCGAAATCTTGTTGCGCATGGCGTTGACGTACCAGCCGAAGCGGCTGCCGAAATCACCGCCCCCGCCGGTGAAGTTGAAGCCCCCCTTGGCCCCCCCTGAGGTGAAGCCGTAAAGATTGGTCACCGGACCGCCCTCGCCGTAGGGCACCACATTGCTGGCTTCCGGAATCGGCTGGATGGGTTGGGCGCGGTCCACGGAAGGAATTCGCTCCCGCGGTTTACGCTTGGCCTCGCGCGTGGGAATCGGAATCGCGTCCGGCTGCTCCACTTCTTTGGGTTGGGGCAGCGACTGCGACAAGCCCTTGGATTCGTTGGCCAGCACGTTTTGCGTCTTGATCGGGCTGGCGGGAAGAGGAATAGTTGAAACCAGAGTGGCGCTCATGGCGTCGCCACCCGTCCCCGTGCCCGCTCCCCAGTTCTCGCCCGGAAAGTGCACCACTGAATAAACAATGATGGCGGTGAACAATAGGCCATGCAGGACCGCCGACCAAACCAGCGGCCGGCGCCAGGGGTCATGCTCGAAGAAAATGTCAGCGCTTGCTGCCATGTTCCTGCAAAGGCTGGGTTACGATGCTCACGTTGGTGATGCCTGACTGCTTCACCGCGTCCATCACCGTGGCGAAGGCGCCAAACGGCACATCCTGATCGGCGCGCAAAAAAATAGATTGCCGCGAGGGATCGCGCAGCTTCTGATGCAGCGCGGCGGCAATGTCGTGGATGTTGATGGGTTGGTTGCCCAGAAACACCCGCTGCTGGCGGTCAATGCTGATCACCACCCGCTCCTCGGTGATCTCCTTCACGGTCCTCGTCTTGGGCACGTTCACATCAATACCTGACTGCAGCACCGGTGCGGTTACCATGAAAATGATCAGCAGCACCAGGACCACGTCCACCAGCGGGGTGACGTTAATGTCCGAAAGCGAACTCTGAGTGCGGCCTTGAGCGTTGGTAAAAGCCATTAATCACGAACCTCGCTGAGCGCGCTCCGGTAGGTGGAGTGCGGTTGCTGTGGCGGCGGCGCCGGCGCGGTGCGTTCAAACGTATTCAGCAGCTCCAGAGAGAAATCGTCGCTGCGTGCCGCGAACTCCTTGATCTGGTGACTGAACGCGTTGTAAGCGATAACGGCCGGAATGGCGGCAAACAGCCCGGCGGCGGTCGTGATCAGCGCCTCAGAAATGCCGGGCGCGACCGCCCGCAAGGTAGCGGCGCCGGCGGTGCCCAGCCCCTGGAAGGCGTCAATAATGCCCCACACGGTGCCGAACAGGCCGATAAAGGGTGTGACCGCGCCGGTGGTGGCCAGCCAGGGCAGGCGGCGCTCCAGGCGCGTCATTTCTTCCGAGGCCGCAATCTGCGTGGCCCGCTGGATGGCGGTCAGGCGCGGCGCGGCCCCGCCCTGGCGGCGGTATTCGTCATAGGCGTTTTCAAACACCCCCACCAGCGGGCTGGGCTTGAACTGTTCCGCCACCGCCGCAACGTCCTGCAGGCGTGTCGCTTTTCGGAACGCCCGCACAAAGCGCCCGCTTTGTGCCCGCGCCCGCTTCAGCGCGCTCCATTTGGCCAGGATGATGGCCCAGGATAATAAGCTGAACCCCAGCAGGATGAGCAGAACGATCTTGGCTACCGGGCCGGTTTGCTGGATCAGGTTCCCGACCTCGCCACCTACAAAGGCTGCTGCAAATTGAGCAATAAGCATCGCAGACGACCAGGCGCTAGGCGCCTGCCGGCCCCCCTATGTTGACAGATTTCCTTTGGGTTACGTGAAAACATTATAGCTCCAGAGATGCGGGAAAGCTCCCAAGCGTCTACCTTAGTTACAGTTGCGAATCAAATCAGGTAACCGGGCAAAGGCCGTAGAAGAGTGGAAAACTCGGCAACAATGTGGCGCGGGCGCCCTCGCCCGCGTGCTTGTAGCGCCGGCGTCTGGCTGGCTGTCCTCGTTTTAACGCCGCAGCAACCCGCCGCGCCGGTCGGCCAGTGCCAGCACCAGCAGTACGATCAACAGCAGGCCAAGTAGCCCGCTGGGATAGTAGCCCCAGCCCACGCTATACGGCCAGGTAGGCAAGGCAAAGACCAGCAGCAGCAATATGATGAGCAACAGCATGCGATCTCTCCTGCGCATCTACTGACCCCTTCTGTGACCCTTGCGCTTGTGCCGTTTCATGATCGTACGGCGGTAACTTCCTTGGGGTGCTTGCCGTAGCATGGTGGACCTCCGTAGGGCCCTCCAGGGTGGGTGAAGCGCAACGGGCCAAGCGCCTAAACCTTGCGGAGCAGGTTGCATGGAGCTGTCAGACTCAAGCCTTAGGCCCGTTGCACACACTCTGATGCAGTTCTAAGGTAAGCAGGTTTGCCCTTTGCTGGATCTACCTGTTTCTTAGCTGCTCTTAAGGTCTGTCATGTTGAGCGAGGGCGTATGCCCGAGTCGAGACACCCCCTGCGCTGCTGGAGCTGCCCCGCTGCGCAAAGGCATTTCTACCGAAACTGGGATCACGGAAAGAAATCTGAGAACTCCCGCCAGCAACCGGCCGATGGTGTGCTGCTGGGTAGGGTCTTTCGACTTCGCTCAAGATGACAGACACAGTATGCATTTTGCTGCGCGAGCGCTCATGCTATCCTTCCCGCAACTTCCCACGACAGGCTGAACAGGGTGCTGCGCGAACTGCGTCTGGAAAACTACGCGGTCATTGACAACGTGGTGGTGGAGTTCGCCCCCGGCTTGAACCTGCTGACCGGCGAAACCGGCGCCGGCAAATCCATTCTGATTGACGCGTTGGCCCTGCTGCTGGGGGAGAAGGCCTCCACCGACGTGATCCGCCACCATGCCGAGCGAGCGGTGGTAGCTGCCGTTTTTGAAGCCGAGGGCAAAGCCGGCAAGGCTCTGGGCCAGATACTCGAGGCCAATGGCCTGGACCAGGGAGACGGCGAACTCATCCTGCGGCGGGAAATAGCGGCCGCGGGCAAGGGCAGGGTCTTCATCAACAACCAGCCGGCCACGGTGGCGGTGCTGCGGCAGCTGGCGTCTCACCTGGCCGCCATTCACGCGCAAAGCGAGTCGCTGGTCTCCTTCGACGCGGCGGCGCGCCTGGAGCTGCTGGATGCCTTTGCCGGCGCGCAGGTGGAGCCGGTTGAAATCGCGTTTCGTGAATGGAAAGCAGTCCGCGAGCGTATCGCCGAACTGGAGCGCGATGAGCAGGACCGCCTGCGCCTGCTCGATCTGTGGAGTTTCCAGCAGAAGGAAATTAACGCGGCGCGGCCCCAGGCCGGAGAAGACGACCGCCTGGAAAGCGAAAAGCGGGTGCTGGCCAACGCGGAGAAAATCTACGCCGCCGCCATGGGCGCCTACGATGTGCTCTACGAAAGCAATGCTTCGGCGTCCTCGGCCCTGCGTGCGGCCCAGCGCCAGATCGAGGAACTGGCGCGCTTCGAACCCAGCTTTCAGGAACTGGTGGCCGCCCTGGACTCGGCCCGCATTACGGCGGAGGACGCCGGCGCTACCCTGCGCGACTATGCCGGCGGCGTGCAAGCCTCGCCCCAACGCCTGGCGGAAGTGGAAGACCGCCTGGCCACCCTCGACCGCCTCAAGCGCAAGTACGGCCCCACCCTGGCCGACGTGATCGCCTTCGCTGAGGAACTCTCTCGCAAGCTTGCCGACATGCAGAACAAGGACGAGGTTTTGGGACACCTGCGCAAGGAGCTGGCCGCCGCTGGCCAGCAATACCTCGCCGCCGCCCGGGCTCTCTCCCGCAAGCGCCAGGAGTCTGCCCGCAAGCTGGAGAAGCTGGTGGAGCATGAAGTCAATGAGTTGGCCATGAAAGTGCGCTTCCGCATCCAGGTGGCGGGCTCAGGTGAGGACGCGGGTTGGACGGCCGCCGGCTTTGACGAAGTCGCTTACCTCATCGCCACCAACCCAGGAGAGCCGGAGAAGCCCTTGGAGGAGGTTGCCTCGGGAGGAGAGCTGTCCCGGGTCATGCTGGCATTAAAAGCCTGTGTGGAAGCGGGCCAAGGGCCTCAGAACCGCCGGAACGGGGTGACTGGCCAGCGGACCCTGGTTTTTGACGAAATTGACACTGGCATAGGGGGCCGGGCAGCTGAGGCGGTAGGGCGTAAGTTGAAGCAGCTGGCCGGTAGCAGCCAGGTTTTGTGTGTCACTCACCTGCCGCAAATTGCTTGTTTCGCGGACCACCATTATCTCATCCAAAAAAGCATAGCGGGAGGGCGTACCCGGACCACGGTCCGGCGAATCCAGGGAAGTGAGCGGACAGACGAGGTAGCCCGCATGTTGAGCGGGGCCCGGCTGACCGAGGCTTCGCGGCGCAATGCGGAGCAGATGCTGCGCGCCCACGCCTGACGCCGTTCGCTGCAGGAATCAAGCCGAACAATGCTAATCCTCGGCTTTTCTGTGGCTTACGTTGACCCGGAGGCGGTTTGTAGGTTAGGTTTGAGGCTTAAACTGTGGGTAAGTACGCCTAAAATAGGGGTTGAATGACAATTTTGGATACTCAAGGGAAGACCCTGCTTTTGCTGAAACCTCGCGGCTTCTGCGCGGGGGTGGTACGGGCCATAGATATTGTGCGCATCGCGCTGGAGACCTTTGGGCCTCCGATTTACGTGCGCAAGGAGATTGTGCACAACCGTTTTGTAGTGGAGGAGCTTTCCGCCAAAGGCGCCATCTTCGTGGATAGCGTGGAGGAGGTTCCCACCGGCGAACGGGTGATTTACAGCGCCCACGGTGTCTCCCCGGAAGTGCGGGAAGCCAGTCACCTCAGGAGCTTGCGGGTAATTGACGCCACCTGCCCCCTGGTCACCAAGGTGCACGTGGAGGCAGTCCGCTTTGCCAGTCAGGGTTACACCCTGGTTCTGATCGGCCACCGCGACCATGATGAGGTTATTGGCACGCTGGGCGAGGCCCCCATGGTCACCCAGGTAGTGGGTTCGCCGGATGAGGTGGATGATCTGGTGGTGCCCGATCCCAACCGGGTGGCCTATCTGACCCAGACCACGCTCAGCCTGGACGAAACCAAGGACATTATCGAAGCTCTGCGCATGCGCTTTCCCAATATCAAAGGCCCAGCTGCGCAGGATATCTGCTATGCCACCCAAAACCGCCAACAGGCGGTCAAGCACGTAGCTGCTGAGGCCGACCTGCTTCTGGTGGTCGGCTCTGACAACAGCTCCAATTCCAACCGCCTGGTGGAAGTGGCGCGCAACCAGGGCACAGCCTCCCATCTCATTGAAAACTGCAAGGCAATTCGCCCCGAGTGGCTGCTCGACGTAAAGACCATCGCCTTGACCGCGGGCGCTTCCGCACCTGAGTGCCTGGTGGAGGAAGTGGTTAAGTACCTCGCTGGGCAAGGGTTCACCAACATGCGCGAGGTGGAGGTCATGCCCGAAGACGTGCGATTTGGCCTGCCGCCGGAAATTGTTGAAGCCATCGCCAGCGCGCCCGCCGTGGCGTCGGAGTGATTGCATGGAAGATGTCTCTGGCAGTAGTTCCACCATTCCACACATGAGATTTGGCAAGATTGATGACCTGAAGAGCCGGGTCATGGTCGCGGTGGACGCGGCCCGCAAGTACCTTTTCTCCCAGCAATGTGAAGAAGGCTACTGGTGTGGCGAACTGGAAGCCGACAGCACGCTGGAAAGCGACTACATTCTATTGCACACACTGCTCGGCACCGGTAAGCCGGAGCGCTTGACCAAGGCCGCCCGTTACATTTTGCAACACCAGAACGAGGACGGCGGTTGGAGCATTTTCGCCGGCGGACCTTCTAACATCAGCGCCAGCGTGAAAGCCTACTTTGGGTTGAAGCTGGCGGGTTACAGCGTCGATCATTCCGCCCTGGTGCGGGCCCGTAAGCGCATCAACGAACTGGGTGGCGTAACCGCCATTAATACTTTCACCAAGATTTACCTGTGCTTCTTGGGACAATACGACTACAACGCGGTGCCGGCCATTCCGCCGGAGATCGTGTTGTTTCCTAACTGGTTCTGGTTCAACATCTACGAAATCTCCTCCTGGTCGCGGGCCATCCTGATTCCGCTTTCCATCGCCTACGCCAAGAAGCCGTTCAAGAAGATTCCCGCGGAAATGGGTATTCAGGAGCTGTTTCCCAACGGCAGCATGCGGGGCGTGAATTTGCACCTGCGCTGGTCGCAGAAGCTGGTGAGCTGGCGCAACTTCTTCCTGGCGCTGGACACGCTGACCCACTGGCTGGAGCGGATTCACATCCGGCCATTGCGCTCCATCGCCTTGCGCGCGGCCGAAGAATGGATGCTGGAACGCTTTGAGATGAGCGATGGCCTGGGCGCCATCTATCCCGGCATTATGAACTCCATCATCGCCCTGCGCTGTCTGGGCTACTCCGTGGATGATCCGCAATTTATCCGCGCCATGGATGAGTTTGAGAAGCTGGGAATCGAAGAGGAAGAGACCTTTCGTATGCAGCCCTGCATGTCGCCGGTTTGGGACACGGCCTATGCCCTCTTCGCCCTGGGCGAAAGTGGCGTGCCCCGCACCGAGCCGCGCATGGTGAAGGCGGCGGATTGGATCCTGCAGAAACAGGTGACGCATAAGGGCGACTGGGCCTTCAAGAACAAGAAGGGTCAGCCTGGCGGCTGGTATTTCGAGTTCAACAACGAGTTTTATCCCGACGTGGACGATACCGCCATGGTCAACCTTGGGTTAAGCCACGTGGAGCACCCCAACGGCCGCTATCAATACGAGACGGTGCAGAGGGCCATCTCCTGGGTGCTCTCCATGCAATGCAAGAACGGCGGCTTTGCCTCCTTCGATAAGGACAACGACCGCATGGTCTTCCAGCACATTCCCTTTGCTGACCATAACGCCATGCTCGACCCCCCCACCGTGGACATTACCGGACGGGTGCTGGAAATGCTGGCCTCTCACGGCTATAGCAAAGAGGATGTGGCGGTGAAGAAAGCCATCGAGTTCATCAAGACCGAGCAGGAAGCGGATGGCTCCTGGTTCGGACGCTGGGGCGTGAATTACATCTATGGCACCATGCAGGTGTTGCGCGGCCTGGAAGCCATGGAAGTGGACAATCACGAGCCCATGGTGCAGCACGCGGCGGAATGGCTGCGCTCCATCCAGAACCCGGACGGCGGCTGGGGTGAGACTTGCGGTTCTTACGATGACCCTCACATTAAGGGAATCGGGCCCAGTACGCCCTCGCAGACTGCCTGGGCCGTACTAGGGTTGCTGGCTGCCGCGGATACACGCAGCGATTCCGTGGCTCGCGGCATCGCTTATCTATTGAGGACACAGAAAAAGGAAGGCTCGTGGGAGGAGCCCTACTACACCGGAACCGGGTTCCCGCGGGTGTTTTACCTCATGTATCACCTGTACCGGCAATATTTCCCACTGCTGGCCCTAACCACCTATTCCAAGGTGCTGGCGGGAACGCAGGAAGCGAGTTCGGCAGCGCGGGCGCTGCGGATGGTTTAAAAGGAGACGAATGGCGGTACCAATTTCGCAGATGTGGACGGTAGCAACCTACGTCCTTAAGCAGAAGGTAAAGGGGCGCAAGCGCTACCCGCTCGTCCTTATGCTGGAACCACTGTTCCGCTGCAACCTGGCCTGCGCCGGATGCGGCAAAATTCAGTACCCCGGCCACGTGCTCAAGATGGACCTTACGCCCGCGGAGTGCTTCCGGGCGGTGGAGGAGTGCGGCGCTCCCATGGTTTCCATTCCCGGAGGCGAACCGCTGTTGCATCCGCAGATCGGCGAAATCGTTGCCGGACTGGTGGAGCGCAAAAAGTACATTTATTTGTGCACCAACGCGCTGCTGCTGAAGCAGAAGATTGACCTCTTCCAGCCCAGCAAGTACTTGACCTTCTCCGTACACCTTGACGGCCAGCGCGAGCACCATGATTTTTCCGTGTGCCTGGAGGGGGGCTACGACAAGGCGCTCGAGGGCATTAAGGAAGCGCTGCAACGCGGCTTCCGCGTAACCACCAACACCACTTTATTCGACGGCGCCGATCCCAAGAGCGTGCGCGGCTTCTTTGATGAAATGATGGCGCTGGGCGTCGAGGGCATGATGCTTTCGCCCGGCTACTCCTATGACAAGGCGCCGGACCAGAACCACTTCCTGGGACGGGCCCGCACCCGCCGCCTGTTCCGCGCCATCCTTGCCAATCGCAAGCCCAACTGGCGTTTCAATCAGTCGCCCCTGTTCCTGGAATTTCTGATGGGCAAGCGCGAATATCCCTGCACCGCCTGGGGCATGCCCACTTTCAATATCTTCGGCTGGCAGAAGCCCTGTTACCTGCTGCAGGATGGCTACGCCGATACCTTCCAGGAGCTGCTGGAAGCCACTGAGTGGGAGCGCTACGGCACCGAATCGGGTAATCCGCGCTGCGCCAACTGCATGGTGCACAGCGGCTACGAAGCTTCCGCGGTAAACGATACCTTCAGCTCGCTGCGTGGCCTGTGGCAAACGATGAAGGCCACTTTTTCTCACAGTTACGAGGATGCCGGCGCGCTCAAGCTGTTGGAGGAGCCGGTGCGCCCGGTGCACACCTACAATCCGCTGGTGCAGATCGAAAACAACTCGCAGCAGGAGATACGGGCGTGAGCGGCAGGGAAGCGGGACACCAGCCGGCCGCCGCGGCAGCGGATACGCTCGAGGTCGTTCCCGGCAAGCAACGGGAAAACCTGGAAGGTTGGGTGCCGGAAGTGGCTAATCCGGAAGAATTGCGGGCGGCGCTGGAGCAGGCGTTCGATTACCGCGGCGATGTGCTGATCACGCGCAAGGATGGCAGCAAAGTGGAAGGCTACATATTCGATCGCCGCAGCGGCTGTAGCCTGCAGGATTCTTTTGTCCGCATCCTGCCCAAGAGCGGCGGGGGAAAGGTTTCCGTCAGCTATGCCGAGATTGCAGGCCTGGCCTTTAGTGGCCGGGACATGGCGGCGGGGAAGAGCTGGGAAACCTGGGTCCGCCAATACTGGGAAAAGCGCACCGCGGGGGAGCACATTTCGCGGCACCCGGAAGAGCTCGAATAGCGCCATTCACCTCCCCATGAAGGCGTTTGTCACAGGAGCTACGGGGTTTGTCGGCAGCCACGTAGCGCGTTTTCTGGCCGGCCAGGGGGCTGAGCTTCGCCTTCTAGTCCGCCCCTCGAGTCTCACGGCCAATCTGGAAGGCATAGCGGGAGAGCGGGTCACGGGCGACTTGCGCGAACCGGAGTCGTTGCGCAAGTCCATGGCGGGCTGCGAGGCGGTGTTTCACGTGGCCGCCGACTACCGGTTGTGGGCGCCTGAGCCCCATGAGATGTACCGCTCCAACGTGGAGGGAACCCGGAACATCATCCAGCTCGCGCAACAAAGCGGTGTTCGGCGCGTTATCTACACCAGCAGCGTGGCCACGATGGGTTTCACCTCGAATGGGCACCTGGCAGATGAGAGTTCGCCGGTCGAGCTGGGAGACATGATCGGGCACTACAAACGCTCAAAGTTCCAGGCCGAGCAAATAGCGCTGGAGGCGGGGCGCAGTGGGGCCGACGTAGTGGTGGTGAATCCGACTACTCCGGTGGGAGAGCAGGACATTAAGCCCACCCCCACAGGCCGGATCATAGTGGACTTTTTGAAACGCAAGTTTCCAGCTTACGTGGATACCGGTTTGAACCTGGTGGATGTGGCGGCAGTGGCGCGCGGACAGGTTGCGGCGCTGGAAAAAGGGCGGCGCGGAGAGCGCTACATACTGGGTGGCGAGAACCTGACCCTGAAGCAGATTCTGGATAAGCTGGGCGCCATCACCGGGCTGCCGTCGCCCAGGGTGAAGCTGCCTTACGCGGTAGCGATGGCGACGGGAATTCTGGACACGGCGGTCACCGGTCTGCTGCTGCGGCGGGAACCGCGAGTCACCGTGGACGCGGTGCGCATGGGACGGAAGAAGATGTTCGTGTCTTCGGCCAAGGCGGAACGTGAACTGGGATGGAAGATCGTGCCTGTGGACGACGCGCTGCGCCGGGCTGTGGAGTGGTTCCGCGGCCACGGGTATGTAGCTAACTAGCTGTCTGGCTGAGTGGCGGCCTGGCTAATCCAGCCGGTTGCAAGCCAACTGCAAGGCCAGAGAGCCAGTCAGCTAGTGAGCTAGACAGCT
>DATJEH010000167.1:0-37748 GCA_035496875.1 Terriglobales bacterium
TCGAAACTGCACCTTGGGATTGTGCTTGGCCAATACCTTGGTGATGGCCGCCGTCAGCGTGGTCTTGCCATGATCAATGTGCCCGATCGTGCCCACGTTCACGTGCGGCTTATTGCGCTCAAATTTCTCTTTCGCCATTTCGCTGCTCTGCTCCTAATCTCTGCTCGCGGAATCTAAAGCACCCGGTAAACGGTGGCGAACTTGGCTCGCCAGTTCACGTCCACCTGCTCGAGCCGCACCAGGTAAAACTCCTTCGCCTGACTCTGGTCAGAAAGCGGCAAGCTCTCCCACAGCCCCTTGGCCGTTTTGCCGGCTTTGGCCAGCATGGCGTCAACGCGCTCGATGAAGCCCCCTGCCAGCACCGCCTCGAAGTCGCGCACGCCTACATCCTTCTTCCTCAACTGGCGCAGGAATTTCTCCACCTCCGGAGCAGCAAAAACACGGTCAATGGCACCGCGAAGCTCCGCGAAGTCTTTCTCGTTCTCAACCTTTATGACCGCCTGCTGGAAACCTGGAGACATAGCTGCCGTCGCCTGTTCAAAGCCTGGAGCGGGAGACGGGAATCGAACCCGCGACCAACAGCTTGGAAGGCTGTGACTCTACCACTGAGTTACTCCCGCCCAACCCCGCACTAGCTGCTTAGCTGCTGGCTCCTAGCTAGAGGTTAATTAGCTGGCAGCTAGTAGCTGATTCTCTGGAGCCGATGACCAGGATTGAACTGGTGACCTCTCCCTTACCAAGGGAGTGCTCTACCAACTGAGCTACATCGGCCCAAATATCTATGCACTGCGCCGCGGCGCCACTACAGCTTTCTCGTCCGGTTCACGCTCGCTTAACTCAGTTCTCTCCAGCAACTCGCGTTTATGGTGCAGCCAAGTGCGGAAAGCGAACAAGCCCAGCACCACCAGCGTGATGACGCTCAGCGGCACCTGTCGTCCGGCCACCGAAACTGCCTGGTCCAGCGTGGTCACCGCTAAAACTCCCAAGACCACGTATGCCAGTATGGCGATGGAAAACCGAGACAACCGAAACTCCTTCACGCTCAGCGTGAATGCAACATCCTGGTGCACAGGGGAGGATTCGAACCTCCGTAGCTCGCAAGGAGCGGCAGATTTACAGTCTGCTGCCATTAACCACTCGGCCACCTGTGCGAAATCTCGCCAGGCGCCGCACCGTCGAGCGCCGGCCTCCATGGGGTGGACTAAGCCACTCGGCAGAACACGCTCACGAGCGCGAAAATAAAGACGCAAGAGGAGGCTCTCTCCGCGCCCAACGCCTTTTCACGTTTCTGAGTATGGAGTGCGTTCTCGGGAAATTAATTGTTCTGCAACCGCCCGGTCCACCACTCGACTGCTAGCGCCTGAATGTCCTTTTCTGGAGCTGGCGGAGGGACTTGAACCCCCGACCCTCTGATTACAAATCAGATGCTCTACCAGCTGAGCTACGCCAGCGGTCCTCGCCGCCAGAAATCTGGCGCGCTCAGACACTTAAACCCTGCCCCCGCTTCGGGAACAAAAACAAAAGGTTAGCACAAACGGAAGGAGACGTGCAAACAGCCACTCCCCCACCTTCCGCTCCAGAGCAGTGCTATGATTTGCAATTCTTCCTAAATTCTACCCAAATATTATGGGTTGCGCTACTGCCAGGGGTGAAAATCCGAAGGAACGGCGGGCCGGGTAAAAGCAGCTTATGCGGCGACGAACTCGCCTCACCATTCTGATCGTCGTTTTGATAGCCGCCGGCCTGGCGGCCATCGTGCTCCTGCGTAGCCAGGCACCCCCGGAACCCGCCCGCCTTTTGCCTGGAGCTGAGGCCTTCGCCTACGTGGACCTGAAATGGGTGCGCCGTCTCAACCATTTGGGCCAAGTACCACCCGTCCCCCACGACCCGGAATACGACGAATTCATCCGTCAGACCGGCTTCCAGTTCGAGCAGGACCTGGATGAAGCCGCCTTCGCGCTGCATTATCCGGGCACGCCGGAGGCGCCGGGTAGCGAGATGCGGTTTACAGAGGTTTTCACCGGCCGCTGGAACTCCAGCCGGGTTGCCAATTACCTGACCAAGCTGGCGAGTTCGGTGGACAACTACCGCGGGGTGCAGATTTTTACTATTCCTCTGCAAGGCCGCACCCTGCGTGTGGCCATGCTGGCAGTGGGCACGGTGGCGGCGTCGAATTCCGATGACCCGCGGATCGTTCGCGGAATCATTGACCGCTCCCGCAAACTGGCCTCGCCTTTTGGCGGCCCAGCTTTGCTGCGCAGAAACTACAAGCATGTACCCTTCGGCAGCCTGGCCTGGGCCATTGTGAGCAATCCCGCGCACCTGCAAAGCGGCCAACTGACCGACGTGTTGCTGCCCCCTGACTACCGCCAGTTATTGAGCGGCTCAGTGCTCGTGGCCTCTGTGCGCTTTTTGCGCGCCATTCACCTTCGAGTTGAGGCCTTTTATCAGCAGGACGGCCGTGCCTCGCAACTGGCGGAGAAAATGGGAGCATTGCTCACCATCTTTCACAGCCTGCAGCCGACTATCGCGTCGGCCGGCCCCGGCGACAAAGACGTGAGGACATTTTTTGACAGCCTGAAGATCGAGGGGGACAAAACCCGAGTGACCCTTACCGCTACCGTGCCGCTGGATTTCATCAAGAAAGTTTTTACCGAGCCGCCGCCGGAAATAATCGCCCCGGACTCGCAAAGCGCGCCAGCGTCACCCGCTCCGGCGACGAAAAAGCGCCGGCACGAACTCACCACACCAAAACCGCCAAGGGCGCAGAGGATGCCGAGGTCATTTTGAGGCTAAAACCCGAGTCCTGGAAATCCCCAGAAATTCTGGGGACGGACTGCTTTGAATGGCTGCGCGCGCTCTGGGTCTTCATTTTCCGGGAGAACGGAGTAGGAGGGCTGCGCCACGGGGAACTGAGAACTGCCGCTACGAGCCGTGCTCGATGCCGAAGTCGCGAGCCACAGTGACGCGCAGATACTTGTAGGGATTGACGGGAACATCGTTGATGCGAACTTCATAGTGCAGGTGAGGCCCGGTGCTGCGGCCGCTGTCGCCGATATAGCCGATGACATCGCCACGGTGAATCTGCTGGCCCGCGACCACGGCAAAGCTGGAGAGGTGGCCGTAGAGTGTGCTCAAACCGTGCCCGTGCTCCAGGATAATGGCGCGGCCGTAACCGTTCATGAAGTCGGCAAACGCGACTTCTCCATCGGCGGGAGCAATAACCGGTTCACCATACTCGCAGGAAATGTCCACGCCGCGATGGAAAGCACCTTCTCCGTTGAAAGGATCTATACGCTCCCCAAAAGAGCTGGTGATTCTTCCCATGACCGGCCACAAAGCCGGAGCCGCGGAAGCACGGATCCAGTCGTTCATGCTCACCGGATGACTGATGTTCATGCCGATGGCAATCATGGTGGCGCCGCTCAGCGCGGAACTGCGCAAAGCGTGAAGCTGGTCCAGGGAAACGCCTACCTGCTGCTGCTCAAAATTGCCCGCGGAGTTGCTGGTGAGAATGGGGTCCGGTTTCAATCCATACAGGGCGGAGACTTCACTGGCCAGCGAGCCCAGGGATGCGACCTGCAGGTCTTTTTCGTGTTCCGCCTGTTCCAGTTTGGAGTAGCGCGCCCGCAGCGCTTCCGTCTCGTCCCGCAGCTGGTTGAAGCGGGAAACCTTGGCCAGCATGCGGCCGTACGAGCCCACGATTCCGGTTACGCTCAGCAGACCGATGGCCGCGCCGATAACCAGGACGTAAAGGTAGTAAATAGGGATTTGGATCTTGTGCAGCTGTCCCTCGGCATCCCGGGCAATAAAAAGTATGTAGAACCGTTTACGCAATAGTTCTCCTGCCTGCGCCCACGTATCTAAAACACCGGATTTAACTGCTCAAACAGGCCGCCGTTGGTTCTACGGCCCCTCCTGGATTCCCGGTGACGTCTCCTCTTCACAGGGGAAAAGGATCGACGGCGTAACCGCTCAAATCCAGCTGAACCGGCTAAGGCCTGTCAGTTCAAATGTTTGCGGTGAAGGCCCGCTATTTCTAACAAAACTTTGGCCTTCCATACCGCAGCCAAGGGGAAACAACTGAGTCACCGTAACAAAGTAGATTCTCCCCTGTCAACGAGGTAAACCCCTTAGTTCCATTACCGCAGTGACCAATTTCGCCGCGTGTAAGTCCTTGTACCTCTGGGCCATCCGCAGGTTACCTTCCGGCGGCTTGCTATATTTATGGAGCGTGCCGCTACCTGAGAAAGCCCTAATTGCACGAATCCTGCGCCAAACGCAGATTACCGGTCCGACGATTGGGCCCAGGGGAAGGGACACTATTCTGAGGGCGGATACTCATTCCCGGGTTGCCGCCCTGCTCAGGGGGATCGGGGACGATTGCGCCATACTGCGCTTGCCCGCCGGACATGAGGCCCTGGTTACCACGGATTTCAGCCTGGAAGGGGTGCATTTCCGGCGCCTATGGCACCCCCCGGATTCGGTGGGGCACCGCTGCCTGGCACGCGGCCTGAGCGACATTGCCGCCATGGGAGGAACACCCCTGGCGGCCTTTCTTTCCCTGGCCTTACCGGAAAAATTGCCGCAGCGGTGGGTAGACGCCTTTATGCGCGGGTTTCTTACATTGGCGAAGAAGTTCTCCCTGCCGCTGGCGGGAGGCGATACGGCGCAGTCACCAGGGGGCGTGATGGCCGATATCGTCGTGCTGGGCTCGGCTCCCAGCGGAACTGCGGTGCTGCGCTCGGGAGCGCGCCCGGGCGATTCTCTGTACGTAACCGGTGAACTTGGCGGCTCGGAACTGCTGTTGCAGCGGCTGCTAAAGGGCTCGCTCAAGAAGGCTCAGGCTGGTCGCCACCCCGCCCACTTCTTTCCTGTCCCGCGCGTTGCCACCGGCCGCATGTTGCGGGAAAGAAAGCTGGCCGTAGCCATGATTGACATCAGCGACGGGCTTTCCACCGATCTGCGGCATTTGTGCGAGGAAAGCGGGGTAGGAGCGCGCATCTACGCCGAATCGCTGCCCGCGGCGGGGGGCCCAACCAACCTGCGCCTGGCACTGCATGGCGGCGAAGACTACGAATTGCTCTTTGCCGCGCGGCACAAGCTGCCCGCCAGGATAGGAGGGGTGCGCGTGACCCGCATCGGCGAGGTGACGCGTGGGAACAAGGTCGTGCTGGTTCGTGGCGGCAAGCCACGGGACTTGGAGGCGGGAGGATGGGAACATTTTCGCCGCTGAAGGTGACGCGAGGACTGTGTACCCCTGGAACGTTGCCGGTTGCAGCAGTTTCGCATACAAACAACCTGGAGAGTTGAGGTGCCACGGATGCGGCGATCCCTTTATCTAGCGGTGCTGGCTCTGGCGGGGATGGCGCTTTACCAGTACCAGCCGGGGTTCGACCGGGCGCCGCTGACCGGAACGGCGGCAGGGGCGGTAGCCGGCGACCACTTTTCTCCGGCGGAAAACCTGGAACAACTCGATGTCGAGCAGATCGCGGAAGCGCGGCATTCGCTGGATATCGCTATGTATGCCTTCACCGACCGCTACCTGGCCCAGGCTGTGATGGAGGCCGCCCACCGCGGGGTGCAGGTGCGAATCTACCGCGACCGTTCGCAGTTCGAGCAGGAGCAGCGCAACGCCGACGTGCACCACGAGCGCTCGCTCAGCGACATGTTTCACCGCCAGCCCAACATTCAGGTGCGGGTAAAAGATTCCAACGAGCACAACCTGATGCACCTGAAAGCCTACCTTATAGACGGCAAAGTGCTGCGCGACGGCAGCGCCAACTGGTCGCCCTCCGGCTTGAAACAGCAGGACAACAACGCTCGTTTCACCACCGATCCCGCGCAGGTGCACGCCTTCCAGCAGGCGTTCGAGCAGATGTGGTCACGGTCCCGCAACGAAGTGGCGCAGTAGCTCATGCCGGTTCCTGATACAGGCCGATGACGTTTCCCGCCGGGTCGGCAAATCTGGCGGTAATTTCGGGCGCATCCACGCCGACCGGCTGCACGATAGTTCCGCCATTCGCGACCACCGCTCTGACCGCAGCCTCAACGCTATCTACCATCACATAGATCAGCAGGCCGGGCTTGGCGGCCGGCGGACGCCGCAGCACCCAAGCGCCGCTTACCTCTCCCGTTGTGTCGTCAAAAGCTGTATTGCCGTCGCCGCGCTGGCGAACGTTCCAGCCGAACACCGCTCTATAGAAAGCGGCGGAACGAGCGATATCAGTGGCGGGAATTTCCACATAGCAGATTTTCCCGTTAGCGGGAGTGGGCGACATCAGAACCTCCTGGGTAAGTGACAGAACTACGCGGGGTCAGATCATTGACCGTTGACCGTGCAAATGCGGAAGTATTCCAGCTGGCCTATTTTCCCGCCAAGCTTAATTCTAGCAACATTTTACCCGGCTTGGTTTTCAGGAACGCGCAGTTAGAATCTACTTGCCGGCCGGAACCAGAGGCACTCTTCGCTCCGGTTCCGGCCTGGCGCGGGAACTCCGCGCAGGAAGCTGTCTGCGCCAGGGCCGCGCGGCGCGAGTTTCAGCCTGCCTGCGCTGTTCGGAGGTGAGATTGTTGCCCAGCAATTCCCGAACGGCGCGGCACTTACTGATCAATTCCGTGGCTCCCCTTTCCGAACGCAAAAGCCAGGTGTAAGCGGCCAGGGGATCGTGGGTGGTGGCGGGACCATCGGAACACATCCTCTCCAGCAGGTACTCGTCCCGCGCCGAGCGCCGGGACAACTGCCAGTACCATTGGAGGCGTTCCGCTTCGCTACCCGAAGGAGAAGTGGAGTGGTCGGGCGGCTCCGCCGGCAAGGCCTGGCTCAGCAAAGAGAAAATAACTTCGACCCGTTTTTCCACGCCCAGCTTGGCATAGATCCGGAGAAGATGGTTCTTGACGGTGTGCTCGCTAAGGCCGAGTGCGCGGGCTATATCACGATTGGTGAGGCCGTCACACAGGTAACGGACTACCTCCTGTTCGCGGCGGGAGAGCAGACTCGTCCCGGCACCATTCAGAACAGGAGGAACCACAGAACGTTGAAGGCCCTGCAATACGTAATTGATTTGTTCTCCGGTGGCCCAGACCTGCCCCCGGGCAAGGCATTCCAGGCACTTGCACATTTCGGGAAGGGACTGAGCGCGGCTGAATACGCCGCGCGCGCCGGCCCGAAACGCCTCCACAACCAGACCAGGATCGCAGCCGTTATCGAGGAGGAGCAGCACCGCGGGACAAGCTTGGCCTGCGATTTTGGCAGGAATCTCCAGGCCCCCACGCGGCCTTTCAAAATCGAGGGCCAGGATAACCACTTCCGGCGACGCAGGCAGTGCAGCGAGAAGTTCGTCCCGGGTGGCAGCACAACCAATAACTCTGAAACGGCGCTCCCGTTGCAACGCCTCTGCCAACAAATGGCTACCCATGTGAGTGCTGTCAGCGACGAGCACACGTATGGATGCCGGGCCCTGGGAAACTTCGTAGCGCATACTGCCATTATCAGCAGCTTACATCCTAGCTGCGACATGATTGTGACCAGAAAAGGGCGTGCGAGTTTCAAAATGGGAGTTAACGGGCTGGCAAATCACGGGCGCTGCGTGGATGCCGCGCTGAATGTCGTGACTCTTCGTGGTTTATCGTATTCATTGGCCCAAAGCGCGATAATGAAGGTCGCCCTGGGACCAACGATGTCAGGATTTTCCCTAGGCCGTTCGGACCACCGGCACGTACTAGCGCACTGTCCGTTTTCGTCCCAGGCGGGTACGTGACTTTCGGTTTCTTGCTGCTCCCTTCCAGCGCACCTATGCTGACGTTGTGTCCGAAACATTGAGTTACTCACTTCCGGAAGGCCCATCGGTAAAAATGCACGCCGCGAGAACAGAAACGGAGCGCAGAAAAGCTCGCAGATTTGCCCTGGAGCTTCCGGTTGTTTTTCGCTGGGTTAATAACGGGCAAACCGCCTGTGAAGCCACGGGGGTTTGCCGCGATATCAGCACCCGGGGATTGTTCGTAATTGCCTGTTCGGCGACGCCTGCTTTGTCCTGCAGGCTGGACCTGGTAGTGCTCCTGCCTCCATTTAACCCCAGAGCTCCGGCGCTGCGGCTGCACTCATGTGGCAGCGTAGTTCGCGTGGAAGTCATGGGGGAGGGAGTAGGCGTGGGCATCGCCAGCGCCTTCGGCGATTTTGAAAATTCGGACTGGGCGGCCTCCTCTACATCCCAAGAAAAAGCTGCTATTCCCTGCGCATAGAGGCCGTTACGGGCCCTGGACTCAGCAAGCTATAGGAACAAATACCGTTTATGGCCAGGAATGTGGCTCAGACGGCGAAGCCATGGGCGAATTCAGCCAAAGCGTAAATGCGGGCAAATGGACGACGGATCACCTCTGCTGGTATGCGATTCACACCCGATCGCGCCATGAAAAGCGCATTGAATTGAGCCTGCGACAAGCTGGAGTGGATACTTTTCTGCCCCTCATCCGCGAGGTGCATCGCTGGAGTGACCGGCGCCAGGAAGTGCAACTGCCGCTGTTTCCCTGTTACCTGTTTGTGCACGTCGTGCCGGGAACGGTGGCCCGGCTCACCGTGCTGAAAACGCCTGGGGTTCTCAATTTTGTAGGCACGTTGGGGAGTGAGTCAGCCATTCCCGAACAAGAAATTGAACAAGTTCGCGCCGTAGTGACGCAGCAGGGTTCGTTTTTCCCCTGTCCCTTTCTTAAGACGGGCCAACGGATTCGCATCCGGGGTGGCGCTCTGGACGGGGTGGAAGGCGTTCTCAACTCGCATAAAGGCGCTTCCACGCTGGTGGTTTCGGTGGAGCTGATACAGCGCTCGGTGTCGGTTCTGATTGACGGCTACGACGTGGAAGCCGCCTAGAACTTATTCAGCATGTACAGGAATGGCCGGAGGACGAAAGTGGGGCGGAGGAGCAGAGCGGCAGGAATCGTGGTGATCGCAGTTTTTGCGATGTGCTGGGGCCTGCCGCTCTGCCGCGCACAGGTGGCAGACAACAAAGCTGAAGTCAACAGCGGAACGGCAGCCAGTTCCGGCGTTGTCGTTCCAGCCGAGGTGGCGGGCGAGTATCTGATCGGGCCTGATGATGTGCTGGCGGTGAATGTGTGGAAGGAAAGTGAACTCAGCGAGGAGTTGCCGGTGCGGCCTGACGGCAAGATCTCATTGCCGCTAATTGGCGATGTGCAGGCCAGCAGCCTGACGCCTGTGCAATTGCAGGAAAGCATCCGCACCAGACTTTCCATTTACCTGGTGAATCCGACGGTCACCGTGATCGTAAAGGAAACCCGCAGCCACCGTTTTAACGTGGTGGGCGAGGTGGAAAAGCCGGGCTCGTTTGTGCTGGGCCAACCGTTGAGAGTGCTGGATGCGCTGGCCCTGGCGGGTGGATTCCGTGATTTCGCGAAAACCAGCGGCATCTATGTGCTGCGCCTGCACGCCAACGGCTCAACCCAGCGGTTTCCCTTCAATTACAGGCAGGTGATCAGCGGCCGTAACCTGGGGCAGAACATCCGCCTTCAACCTGGCGACACTGTGGTAGTGCCATGAACAGGCTCCGGTCAGCGCGATGGTGGCTGCCGGCATTCGCATTTTGGCTGGCCGCTACCGGTTGGGGGCAGCTGGTTCCGAGCCCGATGGCAGGAGAAATGCCGGCAAACGGGTTCTCCGCAGCCGGCAAACTCAGCAACCTGACGCTGGTCACATTCTCCAGCAGCAGCGTGTATGACGACAATTTCAGTAACGGCGCCTCGCACCACCAAGGCGGCGGACAACAATACCTGGCGGCGACGTTGGGATGGCAACAGACCCGGCGACGCCTGCAATGGAACCTAAGCTACCGGCCGGGCGTGGTGGTGGAGACACACTCCCTGCTCGGCAACCAATTCAACCAGGTGTTTGGCACAACTCTGGAATTACAGCCCTCTGTGCGCTGGTCGCTGAAACTGCGCCAGGACTATGCCCTGACTACCGATCCCTTTGACCGGGTGGACGAAGCCCCGCTACAACCCGGGCTAGGTCCACTGGACAGACCAAACCAACTGCCAGTGCTTCCGCAACTCAGAAGAACGGCGAGCTTCAGCGGAGCGGGGGTGAGCTACCGCCTGAGCCGGCACACCACCGCAGG
The DNA here is from genome assembly GCA_035496875.1 of Terriglobales bacterium. Classification (GTDB taxonomy): domain Bacteria; phylum Acidobacteriota; class Terriglobia; order Terriglobales; family Acidobacteriaceae; genus JAICWP01. Next base: position 10,128 of record DATJEH010000167.1, read on the forward strand.
CCTAAACGGGAGCTATGCGCTGCAGAGCTACAGCGACTACGGCAGCGCGTGGGCCGCACCTCTGATCAACAATCGTGCCGCCACTGGGAGCACTTATGTTTCGCGGCAGATTACCCGAGGCTACATTTCCGGTGTGGAATATCGGGTGCGGGACCTGACGTTTCCCGGCTACGAGTTGCGAACGCTCACGCACGCCGTTCTCTCGTTCCATCAGTTTGCCCTAAGCGGCAACAGCAAGGTTGTGATTTATGTTGGTCCGGAGTATGCCCGCACGCGCGGCCAGACGTTCGCCGTTCGGAACGCCCCCGCGTTTAACGCGTCCTGGTCCCCCGCCGCGGGTGCGATCTATAGCTGGTCGGGAAAGCGCAACCGCCTGCAAACCGGCTTTAATCGTCAAGTCAGCGATGGCGGAGGTCTGCAAGGACCGGTGCGGCTCAATGCGGGATGGCTGCGCCTGGGGCGGCAACTAGGGCGGCTCTGGACCGCAGAGCTTAACTCGGAACTCGCCCAACAAACGACTCTGCCGGCAGGAGGCGGCGACCACCTGCGAATGCTGCGGGCCGGCGCCGGCTTTCGCCGCGAATTGGGCCGGAACGCTTCCGTCCGCCTCTCCTATGACCGACTCTACCAGACGGGCGGTTCGCTTCTCTACCGGCCGGGTAACCACAACCGGGTGATGCTCTCGGTGGAACACAGCTTTATGCGGCCCTTGGGAAGAACCCAATGAAAGAGCAGGATTCCGAGCAGCCGTTCAGCCTGGTCCAGTACCGCGACATCGCGCTGCGGCGGCGCTGGTGGATTGCAGGCACGCTGTTTATAGTTTGGGGAATAGCCTGGGTATGCGCCTGGATAGTGCCCACACGCTACCGCTCCGAAACCACGATTGTGATTGATGAGCTGCCGGTGCCGGCGGAAGACGGCATTTCCGGCCTGCAGAACCGGCTGCAGACCCTGACGCCGCAAATCCTCAGCCGAACGCGGCTGCAGCGGATTATCCAGGATCTGAAGCTTTATTCCCCAGCCGGCAGCGGCCCTTCCCCGGAGGTGCTGGCCAGCCAAATGCGGCGCGACATCAAGGTGGAGCCGGTACAGGTGTCAGGCCGGCCCGGTCAACTCGCCGCCTTCACCGTTTCCTACTCCGCTTCCAGGCCGGCGGTGGCGCAGGAGGTAACACGCCGCCTGACGTCATTGTTCATTGAGGAGAACGTGCGCACGCGGACGCAACAGTCGCAGCAGACAACCACCTTTTTGGAGAACCAGTTGCAGGATGCCCGCGGCTGGCTGCAGAAACAGGAAGGACGGCTACAGCAATTCAAGGCGCAGTACCTGGGGCAGCTGCCCAGCGAAACCCAGGCCAATTTCGCGCAACGCGACGCGCTCGATTTCCGGTTGCAAAGCGCGAGGCAAGAGCTGCAGCGCGCAAAACAGCAGCGGGTTTATCTGAGCTCGCTGCTGTCGCAGTATCGTGAGCTGCGTCTCTCCGGCAGTTCCGCCTCCAGCTCCCCCGCAGGAACACCCCCCGCGCTGGATGCGGAACTGTCGCGCTTGCGCCAGCAGGCCGACGATGCGCGCCTGCGCTACACCGAAGCCCACCCCGAACTGATCCGGTTGCGGGAGCAGATAGCGCGAGCGGAGAAGCTCAAGGCGCAGATGGGGCAGGAGTTAAGGAAAGGCGTGGAAGGTGCTGCTCAAGAATCGCCCACCACGCTGCAGATCCAGAGCCAGTTGCGAGCCAATGAGCAGGAAATCGTGGATGGGGAAAGCCAGATGGACGGGGTGCAGGCGGAAATGCGCTCCGTGCGAGCCCGTCTGCGAAACGCTCCGGTGCGGGAACAGCAACTGGCCGAGCTGACCCGGGATTACGACCAGTCGCGCGCCTACTACGAATCGCTGCTGGCCAAACGCAACCAGTCGCAGCTGGCCGGCAGTTTGGAGAAACAGCAGCGGGGCGCGCAGTTCCGGGTGTTGGACCCGCCCACCTTGCCGGCTGCGCCTTACTATCCTGACCGCTTCAAGTTCAGCCTGGCGGGGCTGGTGTTGGGCTTAGTGGCCGGAGGGGTGGTGGGGTACGCACAGGAAGTGCTGGATGACCACATTCATTCTTCAGCCCAGGTGGAGAGCCTGTGCGCAGCACCGATTCTGGCCTCCATTCCTCCCGCCCCGAAGCCGGACTCCTGGCTGCGCCGCCTGCGGCTGGGCGGGGAAATTGCGGGAATGACCGCTCTGCTCGCTTTTGTGACTGGCAGCACGTTTATGGCTTTTATCGCCCGTTATCGTGATTGATCCGCAACCCAGTGGAACGATATGACCCGAATCAGTCCACTTCCGCAAATAGCCGCTGAAAGTGCAACAGGCTTCGCGGGAACTCGGCCGGAAGCCCCCGGCCCGAGCGTGTTGGACTTCGATTCGCTTTCCTGGCTGGTGCCCAAGGTCCCCCTGCGCCAGGTGATCTGTATCTTGGGCGCCGGCCAGGAGCCGGTGAGGGAGCAGTTTCGACTGCTGCGCACCCGGCTTGAGGACGCGCGACGGGTGCGACCGCTGAAGATGGTGCTGGTCACCAGCAGCCTGCCCGAAGAGGGGAAGAGTTTCGTGGCGCTCAACCTGGCGGCGACGATCTCGCAGCGTGGCCGGAACAAGGTGCTGCTGCTGGAAGCCGACCTGCGCCGGCCCGGCTGCTGTTCCGCCCTGGAGCTCAGTCCGGTCGCGGGGCTGGCGGAATGCTGCGCGAGCAACCATCCTGTGGCCAGTTTTGTGTACCGCATCAGCGGCCTGGACCTGTGCCTGATGCCGGCGGGCGATCGGCCGGCGGCAGAAACGGAGTTGCTGGCTTCGCACCGCATGTCGCAAGTACTGGCCGAGACCGGCAGGGCCTTTGATTGGGTATTACTGGACTCCCCTCCCCTGCTGCCGGTGGCAGACTCGGTAGCGCTCTCGCGGCGGTGCGACGGCATTGTGCTGGTGGTTCGCCGCAACAAGGCGCTAAACAGCGCGGTACGAGAGGCGCTTAACCGAATTGAGCCGGGGAAGCTGCTTGGGATTGTACTCAACGACTTCCCCAGCCGGCACGGTTGCCAGGCTTATTTCCAGAGTGCCGCGGACATGACGCGGTGGAAAAACCTTGAGGTCAGCGATTCCAGAGAAGCGGCGTGATTGCGCACCTGATTCACCTCAATTGGCAAGTGCCCAGGTTTTTATGAGGAAGCATCCGTCCGCAAATCAATCTCTGCCGGCCATTCTCCGGCAGAAGGCGGTAGCGCCCGCGCCATCCCTCGGCGATGATGCAGTCGGAGTTGGCGATGAGGCCGGGTTCACGCGCCAGATTTACCTGGAGCGCCGGCGAGCGGAACGCAATCAACGAAGCCTGCTGCTGGTGCTAATGGATGGGATGGAGATCACCGATTCTGCCGGGCGGGCAGCGGGGTTTCGCATCCTGATCGGCAAGCTTTCGGGCGGATTGCGAGACACCGACGCGCTGGGCTGGTACCGCCAGGGCATGGTTCTGGGCATTCTGCTTCCCGACCTGGAACGGGCCAACCCGGCTCTGCTTAGCTCGGTATTTGGCAAGTTCTCCAGTCTGCTGGAGGATGCTTTGGGCGCGGAGCTTGCACGCCGGATGCGGCTTACGGTTCATGTCTTCCCCACCCCCTTGGGATTGGAGGGGGAGCCAGCCGACTTGGCGCTTTATCCGGAATTGCCCGGGAGGGGAGGCTGGCGACTGGAAGCAGCGCTCAAGAGGGGATTGGATGTGAGCGTAAGCCTGCTGGCCCTGCTGCTGCTGTCGCCGCTGTTCGCAGTGCTGGCCGTGGCGGTGAAATTCTCCTCGCGAGGACCAGCGCTGTTTCGCCAGACGCGGCTGGGGCACTATGGCAAGCCCTTCAGCCTTCTAAAATTCCGCTCTATGTACACGGACAGCGGCAGCGCGGTGCATGAGCAATACGTTGCAAAATTGATAGCGGGCGAGCTGGTCGAGAGCAGAAACGGCATCTTCAAGATAACCGACGATCCACGCGTCACCACGGTGGGCCGCATTCTACGCCGCACCAGCCTGGACGAACTGCCGCAATTATTGAATGTGCTGTGGGGTGAGATGTCACTGGTGGGACCACGGCCACCCCTGAGCTACGAGTATGAGCGCTACGCTTGCTGGCATCGCAGGCGCGTTTTGGAGGTCAAGCCAGGCATGACCGGCCTCTGGCAGGTACAAGGACGCAGCGGGACCAGCTTCGATGAAATGGTACGTCTGGACCTGCGCTATGCACGGCGCCAGTCTCTTTGGCTGGACCTGAAAATCCTTTGGCAGACGCCGGGAGTGATGCTCTCCGGCAAAGGCGCTTACTGAGATGGCGGCGCTTGCGTCCACTCCGATGCCGGAGCCGGCAACTCATGCAGCCGCGCGGAGCGGGATTCATGTTGGCGTTATTGGATACGGCTATTGGGGCACCAACATCTTGCGCAATCTACGGAGCCTGCCTGGTGCACACGTGGACTCTCTCTGCGACATCAACCAGGAATCGCTGCAACGCGCGGGGCGAACTTATCCAGGGTTGCAGCTGACCAAAGACTCAGCCGAGATACTCGGCTCCTCTACCGTTGACGCGGTTGCCATTATTACTCCGGTATGGACGCACTTCAACCTGGCCAAAGCCGCCTTGCAAAACGGTAAACACGTTTTCGTGGAAAAACCTCTCACCGCCAACTCCCACCAGGCGGAGGAGTTGCTCGAACTCGCAGAGCGGCGAGGGTTGACGCTTATGGTGGACCACACCTTCCTGTTCACCGGGGCGGTAAGAAAAATTCGCCAGCTGATCTATAGCGGCACGCTAGGTGCTCTCTACTACTACGATTCCATGCGCGTCAACCTTGGCATGTTCCAGCATGATGTAAATGTGTTGTGGGATCTGGCGCCGCACGACCTCTCCATAATGGATTATCTGGTGCGTTACAAGCCGGAGGCCGTCAGCGCCACCGGTCAGCGCCACATCAACGAATTAGAAGACGTGGCTTTCATTACCATTTATTTCCCAGAAAGAATGATTGCACACATCAACGTGAACTGGCTTTCCCCGGTGAAGGTGCGGAGCACACTCATCGGCGGGGAACGCAGAATGGTGGTGTGGAATGACCTGGAGGCTGACGAGAAGCTCAAGGTTTACGACAAGGGAGTCAAAGTCGTCAAACAGGAGCAAGTTTACGAGCTGCTGCTCAGCTACCGATCGGGAGATATATGGGTGCCGCACGTCGCGGGAGTGGAGGCCCTGCAAAGCGAACTGGCCTACTTTCTCGATTGCGTGGCTGACAACAAGAAGCCGATCAACGACGGCGAGGCGGGGCTGCGCGTGGTGAAACTTCTGGAAGCGGCCTCGCATTCCCTGGCCAGAGGCGGGGAGCTGGTTTATCTGTGAACGAATATTGCTGCATTGCGGCGGACGTGAGGCTGGGACGGGGCGTGCGTCTGGCCAGGTTCATCAATCTCTACGGCTGCGAAGTGGGCGCCGAAACCAGGATCGGCGCGTTCGTGGAGATCCAGAAGCATGCACAAATCGGCAGCCGGTGCAAAATCTCCAGCCATAGCTTCATCTGTGAGGGCGTCACCATCGAAGACAATGTGTTCATCGGCCACGGCGTTGTCTTTATCAACGACACTTACCCGCGCGCCACTAACGCCGGCAACCTGCAGACCGAGCAGGACTGGACGGTAGAGCCGGCCTGCGTGCGCACAGGCGCGTCCATCGGCTCGGGAGCAACCATTCTGGCCAATGTGACCATCGGCGAGAACGCGATGGTGGGCGCCGGCAGCGTAGTCACAAGGAATATTCCCGCCAACAGCATCGCGGCCGGCAATCCGGCGCGAGTTCTTCGTTATTTTTCTGAAGCGCAAAGGCGCGACCATGAAACTCACTTCTCCAATTCCATTTCTCGATCTGGTCAGCCCGCACCGCGAACTGCACGATGAGATCCTGGCGGTAGTCGGCCAGGCATTGAGCACGGCTGCTTTCACCAACGGGCCGATGCTGCTGCAGTTCGAGAGCGCATTCGCCGAGTTTTGCGGAACCCGGCACTGCGTTGGGGTAAGCAGTGGAACCGACGCCCTGCGTTTCGCCCTGCTGGCGTGCGGCATTGGCCGGGCCGATGCCGTGCTCACGGTGCCGAATTCATTCGTGGCCACGGCCGAAGCCATATCCCAGGCCGGCGCCGTTCCTGAATTTGTAGATGTGGACCCGGGCACCGGCAATATGGATGTGGAGCAACTGCGCGACTACCTTGAGAGGCGCTGTCATCCGGACAGGCAGGGCAGCCTGATTAGCGGGCGAAGTGGGCGGCGGGTGGCCGCAATCTTGCCGGTGCATTTGTATGGCCAGCCCGCGGACATGGACGCAATTCTAGAGTTGGGCCGCCGCCATGGCCTTATGGTGATTGAGGATGCCTGTCAGGCGCACGGAGCAGAGTATCTCTCGCGCGCCGCCAAGGCATGGCTTCCGGCGGGATGCATGGGCCGGGCCGCCGCTTTCAGCTTTTACCCGGGAAAAAACCTGGGAGCCTGCGGTGAGGCGGGTGCAGTCACGACCAATGACGACGGCGTTGCGGGCCAGGTGCGGATGCTGCGCGACCACGGCCAGGCGCGCAAATACGAGCATGCCATCGAAGGCTACAACGGACGCATGGATACCATTCAGGCGGGCATCTTGCTAAGTAAGCTCCGACGGCTGCGCCAGTGGAACCAGCAACGCCGTGCTGTGGCCGCACGTTACCATGAACTGTTTGCGGGTTACTCAGGAGTGGTGCTGCCCCATGAACCGGAATATGCCCGCTCCAATCAGCACCTATTTGTGATACGGGTGCAGGAGCGCAACCGAGTGCTGGAGCATCTTTCCGGAGCCGGCATTGGAGCCGCCATCCATTATCCTGCGCCCATCCACCTTCAGGCCGCATTCCGGCGCCTGGGATACAAAGCCGGTGATTTTCCGGTCTCCGAACGGCTGGCATCGGAGGTGCTTTCCCTGCCCATGTACCCCCACCTCACGGCCGCGCAGCAGACCCGGGTGGTGGAGACGATACAGAGCCTTCTCGGCGCCCAGACGAATACGGCAGCAGCGCTAGCGGCTTCGTGAGCATAGGTGGTGACTGAGCACACAATGAGTTCCCAGCCTGAACTCTCGATCATCATCGTCAACTGGAACTCAGCCGAGCATCTACGTGCCTGCGTGGCCAGCATCTTTTCGGAAGAATCCGAGGTCAACTTTGAAGTCCTGGTGATTGATAATGCCTCCCATGATGGCTGCGGAGAGATGCTGCAGCAGCACTTTCCCCAGGTGCGCTTCCTGCAATCGGCCAAGAACCTTGGCTTTGCCGCCGCCAACAATCTCGCATTTGCCTTTTCCGCGGGACGCAACCTGCTGTTTCTGAATCCGGACGCCGAGCTGGTGGGCCCGGCGTTGCGGCGCATGCTGGACGCACTGCGCGGCATGCCAGACGCCGGCATCGCCGGTCCCCGGCTTGTCGCCCCCGGCCTTTCCCCGCAGCCGAACTGCATGCGCTGCGTGCCTACAATCCTGAATCAAGCGCTGGATTCCTCGTTCAGCCGCGGCATTTGCCCGCGCTGGTGGGGTTTTGACGTGGTGAAGCGCGCGCCACATGAACCGGTTGCAGCCGAGGTGGTGCCGGGCACCTGCCTTATGGTCCGCCGCAATGTGTTCCTCGAAAGCGGGTTATTTAATCCGGCCTACTTCATGTATGCGGAGGACGTTGACCTGTGCTGCCAGGCTCGGAGGCTGGGATGGAAGACCTATTACGTGCATGACGCGGTGGTGATTCATCACGGAGGGCGCAGCTCACACCTGCAAAGCGATAACGCGTTTCCCGCGGTGCTGATGCGGGAGTCTGTGTGGAAGTTCCTGCGGGCCAGCCGCGGGCGCGGCTACGCTGCCCTGTATAACGCGACCACAGCTTTGGCCGCGGCTTGCCGGCTTATGGCTTGTAGCGGGCTGTGGCTGGCCGGCAGCCGCGACCGGCGTCTGCCTTGGCGGACGGCCGCTCGGAAATGGTGGAAAGTGCTGCGGTGGAGTCTCGGTCGTGAAGGATGGGCTCGAACGCTGGGCGCCCCGCCCGCTCGAGCGACCCTGGTTCTCAAGCTCCACCCTGCGGTGGCAACGGAGGAGAGGCTCCGGGCCTGACGGCCCAAAATTCACGGCCCGCGGCAAAACTCGTGAATCCAATCTCCACTCTCGCCGGCACACGGGAGGCTCCTCCGCCGTTTCTGTTCCGTTGCTTCAAAGCTCTGAAGCGCCACCACGTTCGCGGCGCGCACCGCATGCTGCTGGTATGGCAGCGCATGCAGGGCGACTGCCTGGTGCTATACCCGCTCTCCCCCAGGGTCAATGTTGCCGTCCCCATCAACCGCATGGAGAATGCCTGGGAACTGCAGGACATTCTCGCCTACGAACAGGACCTGATTCGAACCTGCTGCGCGGCTTTGGCTCCTTGCCGCGACGTCACTCTGTTCGACTGCGGCGCCGACATCGGCTTGTTCACCGCGCTTCTGGGTTCGCGGTGCGACCGGATCGGACGCGTGCTGGCTTTCGAACCGAACCGCAGGGTGGAGCAGGTGCTGCGTCATAACCTGGCCCAATTCCCCCGTCCCAAGGTGCATATGGCGGCGGTCAGCAATTTCACCGGGCACGGCAAATTGCTGACTCCCGCCTATGACCTGGGCGATCATGCCCGCTTCCTGACGCCGGCCGAGCAAGGCGTTCCCGTCATAACCCTGGACAGCCTGGGTCTGTTTGGCGGTGATGCGCTGCTCAAAATTGATGTGGAGGGCGAAGAACTGCACGTGCTGCAGGGGGCGCGCGGGAAACCATCTGCCGCGCCAGGCATTGCGTGCTCACCCTGGAAGCACACCCCCAGGTCTGCCGGCGGACAGGCATCCCTCCCAATGCGTGCCTCTCTTACCTGAGTTCCCTGCGGCGCTTCCGCTTCACCATCGCCGAAAGCGGCAGGCAGGTTGGCCCGAATGATGAAATATTGGATGCCGCACGCGTTCTCAACCTGGTCGCAGTTTCTCAGTGAGGTAATCGTGATTCGAGTATTTCTAGCGGCATGTCTGATGCTGGCATTGGCCGCGATATGCCCGGCCAAAGATATCTACATTGCCCAGAGCGCGGGGGGCCGCTCCGACGGCGCGGATTGCGCCAACGCCCTCGCCTATAGCTTCTTTAACGAGGTTGCCAACTGGGGCAGCGGCGCCGCCCAGATCGGTCCCGGCACCACGGTACACCTGTGCGGCGTGATCACCACCTTCAATGGCACCACCTATGATTACTTGACCTTTCGCGGCAGCGGGGTGAGCGGACAGCCGATCACTTTGAAATGGGAATTCAACGCCAAACTGAGCCTGCCCACCTGCGGCAGCGGCTCCTGCATATTGTTCAGCGGCAGGAGCTATCTGGTACTGGATGGCGGCAGCAACGGCGCGGTAGAGGAAACCGATAACGGCAGCGCTCTCGGCCACCAGGACCGGCATACCGCGCTCTACGGGCGGCCTTGCAATCATTGCGAATTCAAGAACTTGGCCTTGCGTAACATCTACGTGCACTCGCTCGCCTCGGACGATATCGGGGCCGACGGCCTCACGGTCTCCGGCCCCGGTGTCTCTATGCACGACATGAGCTGCAGCCACGCCAGCGGCTGCTTCACCATTTCCGTGGGCGGCACGGATGACAGCGTGGAGATGTACAGGCTGAACTCCGACAACACCAATCACTGCATGACCGTTGCAGCCAATGGCGCAGGATACGCACTGCTCTCGGCGCGCATTCACGACAACAGCTGCCGCGATTTCGCCAATTGGGACACCACCAGCAACACCTTTCACCACGACGGCGTTCACCTGTACGCGTTGAACGGAGCGACTTTCCGTGATGTGCAGGTTTACGACAATTATTTCGGCGGCGACCCGGGAGTGAACGCCACCTCGTTCATCTACGCCACGGGAGCTCTCAGCAATTCGTTCTTCTTTAATAACGTGATGCTCACGCCGGCAGGCAAATACTTCAACAACGGAGTGTTCTGCGCCGGAGGCGAGCAGATCGCCATTTACAACAACCTGATCCTTGGCGGGACCAGCGCTTCGGGGCTGTGCCTGGCCACCAGCGGCACCGGCATTGCGGTTAGAAACAACCTTGTGGGCAAATGCTCCGGCCTGATTTCGCTGGCCGCCGGCACCACTTTCGTGGACCGCGGCCTGGACCACAATGTGTACGGTCCAGGGCAGAACTGGAAGAGCGGGAGCACGTTTTATTACACCTTCGAGCAGTGGAAGGCGGCCTCCGGCGAAGGCTCGCATTCGCTGACCACCGCGGATTTGAAAGTGGATTCCGAAGGCCGCCCGCAGCCTGGCTCGCCAGCCATCAATTCTGGGGCGAACCTTTCCTACCATGCCATTGCTGCCTTGAACGCAGACAAGCGGGGAGACCCGCGCTCCGCCTGCAGCGCGTGGGACGCGGGCGCCTACAATCATTTTCCCGACTCGCTTGCGGCGGCTGATTCGTGGCTGCTGGCGACGGAGCCTTAGGCAGGCTGCGCTTGAGTTCCGATGGCGTCCGCCGCGCGACAACTGACCAGCGCTTCCGCTTTCCGGATACTGAATATCTTTGCAACCACGACCGTCTCCCTGCTGATGATGCCGTTTGTGGTGCACACATTGGGAGACCGGATGTATGGGCTATGGGGGCTGGTAGCGACCCTGCTGGGCTACTACGGTCTGCTCGATTTCGGACTGACTCCAGCGGTATGCCAGCATGTCGCGGCGGCCCTGGGACGAGGCGATCGCGCTGCCTGCAACAATGTGGTGTCAGCCAGCCTGCGATTTCTTCTGCTGGTTGGGGTTCTGGTTCTGCTCCTCAGTGGGGTGGCAGCGGCTTGCGCGCCTCGGTTCGCCCGGAGCGCGGCAGATGCCGCCCTGTTCGCGCAAATCCTGTTGATTCTCGGCATGAGCACCGCGCTCAGCTTCCCCTCGCGGGTGTTCACCGGGTTTCTGATCGCCAACCTGCGCTATGACCTGATGGTCGGCGCCGAACTGGTCGCCCTCGCCCTGCGCACCAGCCTGATCCTATCCGTTCTTCTCCTGGGACACGGACTGGTGGCCATGGCGTGGGCGACTTTTGCCGGGGGCGTGACGGTCATGCTGCTGCAGGCCGGGGCCACCCTCCGGAAATACCCCTGGCTTCGCCTGCGGCTGAGCGCTCCCGGCGCGGGACTGACCCGCAGTCTGGCGTCTTACAGTATTTTCTCGTTTGCCGGCCAGCTTTCCGACCGCCTGAGGTTTCAGGCCGATCCCGTGGTCATATCCATGTTCGTAGGGCTGGCTGCGGTCACCCACTACCGCATTGCCAGCACCCTGACGCAGCAGTTCATTGTGCTGACCGTTGCGGTTACCGGCGTATTCGCGCCGCTGTTCAGCCGCCTTTATGGCGCAAGCGATCCTGAGAAGTTGCGTGCCACCTTCTTTTTTGCCACCAAGGTCTCGATTTGCATTACCACTTTCCTCGGCTTCGGCCTTATCGCCTGGGGCCGGCCGTTCATCCTGCGCTGGATGGGACCGGGATACCTCGATGCCTACGCGCCCCTGGTCATCCTGACTGTCGCCATCACCTTTGACTTGTGGCAAGCGCCGTCAGTTGACCTGCTTTACGCCATCGCTAAACACCGCGCCTATGCCTGCCTGAACTTTATCGAAGGTATTCTGAACCTGGGACTCAGCCTGTGGCTGGTTCGGCGCTACGGCATGGTAGGAGTAGCGCTGGGCACGCTGGGAGCTATGACCGTGATGCGCCTGGCAGTGCAGCCGCTCTGGACATGCCGGCTGAGCGCGTTGTCCTACCGGGCTTACATGAGGACGGCGGGGGCCGCCCTGGGAGGAACCCTTGTGGCCGCGAGTATGGTGTGGCTGGCATGCGGCTGGGTGATCGGACCCGGCTACTGGCGGCTGGCAGGTTCGGCCGGCGCTGCTCTGTGCATGTATGCGCTGGTGGCGATGTTTCTGGTCTTCAGCAGCACGGAGCGGCAACGGGTGTGGACCGCACTTGTCCCGGCATGGCGAATTCTTCACCCTCAGTCGCTGCCTGCAATGCCAAGCGCTGCCCGCCAGGCGCATTAACGCACAAATCCCCCCGCATGAAGGTCTGCTTCATTTCGCATTCCTCCCGGCTGGGCGGGGCGGAAATGGTCCTACTGGAAACCATAGACGTCCTGCAGGAAAGCGGAGTGCGCTGCTGCGCGGTGCTGCCCTCGCGCGGACCGCTGCTGACTGAACTAGAAAAGCTGCACGTGCCAACCATGGTTGCGCCGTATGCCTTGTGGGTGTCGCCGGAAAATCCTTCCCTGCCGCGCCGGATCAGGGCGATGCTGAATATTGCGGCAAAGTCGGTGCTGATTGCGTGGCGGGCATGGCGATGGGGCTGCGACATCATCTACAGCAACACGGCGGCGGTTTGCGTGGGCGCATTCGCTGCCGCTCTGCTAGGACGCCCGCACGTGTGGCACGTCCACGAGTTCAGCCTCAAAACCGGGCTCAACTTCATGTTTGGGAAAAACTGGTCGCGCTGTGTGATGAGCAGGCTTTCTTCACTGGTCATCGCACCCTCGCAGGCAGTGGCCGGGGAAGTCAACAGCTGGTTGCAGGGTGCGCCGCCGCAAGTCGTTTACTGTTCCCTGCATCGCTCCTTCCGGAACGGCGCCTGCACGGCTGAGCGCAATGGCCGGTATCGCTGCGTCATTATCGGCGCCCTCACGGAAAACAAACGGCAGGAGGACGCGGTGCTGGCCCTGCTGGAACTTCGCTGGCGGCAGGTTGACGCGGAACTGGTAGTAATCGGCGAAGGCGATGTAGATTACAGTGCGCGCCTCCAGCATCTGATCACACAAAACCGACTCGAGGATCGGGTCTGGGTACTGGGCCGGCTGGATGATCCCATTCCGCAAGTGCGCGCTGCCGACGTCGTCCTGGTGTGCTCCCGTGCAGAAGGATTCGGAAGAGCGACGGCGGAGGGGATGTTGGCGGGCAAACCGGTGGTTGGGGCCGACAACACGGCTACCGCCGAACTGATCCACGACGGCAGCAACGGCCTGCTCTATCGCACCGCCGATGCTCACGATTTGGCCTGCAAGATTGACTACCTCTACGGCCATCCGGAGATGGCATCGCGACTTGGACGGAACGGACAGACCTGGGCGAAACGCGTGTTTACCCGCGACCGCTACCGCGACGAAATTCTTCCGCTGCTGAACGAACTACTTCCGGCTGCCGCCTGGCGGGTCGCGCTATGAGCCGGTTTTCCATAGCGGTGGCTATGTGCACCTGCAACGGTTCGAGGTACGTACGCGAGCAGTTGCAGAGCATTGCCCGGCAAACAACTGCGGCTGATGAACTGGTTGTCTGCGACGATGGCTCGACCGACCAGACCACGCCTATGGTGGAGGAGTTTGCCGCGGGTTCGCCGATAAGCGTGCGACTGGTGCGCAATCCCATTGCCTTGGGCTGCACCAGGAACTTCGAGCAGGCAATCCGGTTGTGCAGCAGCCAGATTATTGTTCTGGCCGACCAGGATGATAGGTGGAAACCAAACAAACTCGCTGCCATCGCTCGTGCCTTTGCCGACCAACCAGGCGCCGGATATGTTTTTTCCGATGCCGAGATTGTGGACGAAAGCGGCTCCGGGCTGGAGTTCAGCCTGTGGGAGACGGTGGGCTTCAAAGCGCCGCAATTCTTGCCTTCGCGCCAGGTGGCAATGCTGCTCAAGCGCAACCTGGTGACGGGCGCAGCCATGGCCTTCCGGGCCTCCCTGCGCGGCATCCTGCTTCCCATCCCGCCGGCTTGGAATCATGATTACTGGCTCGCGCTGCTCGGCTCCGTCTTCAGCTATGGCGTTCCCATACCAGAACGGCTGTTCCTCTACAGGCGCCACCTCGGCCAGCAGATGGGATGCGGCAAAGATACGCTTCTGCAAAGGGTGAGAACCTCCATAGCCTCTGCCCCTGATTACAACGCCAAGGGCGCGCGCATGGCCGAATTGCGGGAACGGGTGGCAACCTGGGCGCGCACTGCGAACTGCCCACTCGACCACCTGCGGCTGGTGGCGGAAAAAGAGCTGCACTTATCGCGGCGAGCCCTGATCAGGTCGGCACGTGGAGGGGCCCGCATCGCACCACTTATCCGCGAGGCAGCCAGCGGGCGCTATCAGCGGTTCTCTTTCTCCTGGGGCAGCATGATTCGCGATCTGACTGCGACTGCCGCATCCCCCCACTGACTTGCCGCTTTCGGCGCACTGGACCATAGTCATGCCATCATTCGCCAGATTCGGCGGCGGGCCTGACGCTTACGTTCATCCCGCGGTACTTTGTGCTGTGCTGGCGGCAGGCGCCTTGATTCTGTTGCTTCCCCGCAAGTACATGGTCGTGCCTCTTCTGGGCGCCGCTCTGCTTATTCCGTTCGATCAAGTCATCCTCATCGGCCCACTTCACTGGACCATGCTGCGCGTGATCGTTCTGCTCGGCTGGATACGGGTGCTGGCCGGGACACTTGCGCCACGGCAATCTCTCCTCAGCAGCGGCCTGAACACCATGGACAAAGCCCTGATGCTATGGGCGGCAGTGGCTGGGCTCAATATTGTTCTGCTCTGGCACTCCTCGGCAGCTCTCATCAACCAACTGGGCGCGCTCTATAACGTGTTCGGCATTTATTTCCTGCTCCGCTTTCTTATCCGCGACAAGGAAGATGCAAGGCGCGTGATACGGACTCTTACCTGGGTGGGGGTGGCGGTAGCTGCCATGATGCTGTTCGAATTGGCCAGCGGGGAAAGGATGTATGCCGCGCTCAGTAGCAGCCGGCGCAACGGAGGCGAAGCGCTTTGGGGACGACTAGGGGCATTGCGGGCTGTGGCCAGCTTCGGCAACCCGGTATCAGCCGGAGTGTTTGGCGCCACCTTGATGCCGCTCAGCCTCGCTCTGTGGTGGAAAGGGAACAGCTGGACGGCAATGGCAGGCATTTGCGCGGCTATTGTGATTGTGAGAGCGTCGGTTTCCAGCACCCCGGTACTGGCCTGCCTGGCTGCGATCCTTGGACTGTTGCTGTGGCCGCTGCGCCTGCACATGCGCCTGCTGCGCTGGAGCGCGGTGATTTCGCTGATTGGTCTTCAGCTTGTGATGAATGCGCCCGTATGGGCCTTTATTCAACGCGCCGGTCTGGTGGGCGGGTCCTCCGGCTACCACCGCTATATCCTGGTGGACCGGTTTTTTCAGCATTTCTGGGACTGGTGGCTGCTGGGAGCCCGCCACGCCGGCGAGTGGGGCTACCTTTCCTACGATATTGCCAACCAGTACGTGGGGATTGGGGAGAGCGCCGGGCTTCTTCCACTGCTTCTGTTCATTGCGGCGATCGTGTATGCCTTCAAATATCTGGGTAAGGCAAGGCAGGCGGCGGAGAATAGCGGTGACCGGCGCTTCTTGTGGGCGGTGGGTTGCGCGTTGTTCGCGCACGTGGTGGCATTCTTTGGCCTCTCCTATTTTGACCAGTTAATTGTCTCCTGGTACGCGCTGCTGGCCATCATTTCAGCGGTTGCCGCGCCTCTGACCCATGGACAGCAGCCTGCCAAACAGGAATTGCACCCGGCGGAAACCGTGTGGGCAGAGGGTCTCGCTTCCTGCCGGAGTAGCGAATGAAAATCGCTCTTCTGTGCGATCGCTATCCGCCCCGGCCGCACACCGGGATTGGCGCCTTTGTGCAGATGCTTGCCCGCGGGCTGTACCAGCGCGGCCACGGCATTGTGGTGGTGGAGATTGGTGATTGTTATGCGGAAACCTTTGACCAGGGCGTTCCAGTTTTTACCCTGCCGCGAACCCCTCTGCGCTGGGCGGGCAACCTGATCACCCGCCTGCGGTTGCGGAATTGGCTGTCCGCCAGGGCACGTTCCGGGGGGATTGATCTGGTGGAGGTACCCGACTACCCCGGCTTCCTGCCATTTGGCGCTGAGATGTGCGCTACCGTCGTACGCCTGCATCAGAGCTCGACGGTTTCGCACCTGCTGGCCGGACTGAAGATGTCGGTTGGAATCAGGTTTTTCGAAAAGCGCACATTGTCGGCAAACCGCAACTGGATTGGCGTTTCCTCCCACATCCTTGGCCTGACGCAAAGAGCGTTCGGGGTTTCACCGAACCGCTATGCGGTCATTCACAATGGAATTGCTCCCCTGCCGGCGCGTACCCAGGCGCCAGACCTGCCGCTGCGATTCGTGCTTTACGCCGGGCAGGTGTCCAAGAGAAAGGGCTCGCTGGTATTGGCTGAGGCGGCGCGGACATTTTTGGCGCGCCATCCCGATGTACACCTGGTTTATGCGGGAGGCTGCCTGCCTGAGCCAGGAGTTTCGCCTATTGATCGGCAGGTTCGCGAGAAGGTGGGAGGCAATTTGGCGCAGCGCGTCCACTTCCTGGGCCAACTGACTCGCGAGCAGACTCTGGGCTGCATGCAGCGCGCCGAGGCGTTTGTTTTTCCCGCGCTCATTGACTGCTTCCCTCTCGTGGTGCTCGAAGCCATGAGCGCAGGAGCTCCCGTGGTTTTCACCAGGAATCCTCCCGGGCCGGAGATGATTGAAGACGGGGTGAGTGGGCTGCTGGCCGATCCCGCTTGTGCGCGCGATTTCGGGGAGAAGACCTGCCGCCTTCTTGCCGAGCCGGAGTTTGCGGCGCGCCTTGCCGCGCGGGCACGTAAGCGGGTCGCGGAGCGCTTCTCGCTGGACCAGTGCCTGGATGCCACAGAACGGTTTTACCGGGAATGTCTGCAAGAGCTGCCGCAGGGGGAAACCGCGTACGCCTCGTCATCAGCAATCCTGCCAGCCCCGGTCCCTCGACGTCATTAAATCGGCTCGAAGCTATGCCTTCGGCGCAACCCATCTACGTCCTCATCACCCCGGCCCGCGACGAAGAACCCCGCCTGAGGCTGGTGTTGCAGAGCATGCTGTCACAGACACTGCGCCCGGCAGAGTGGGTGATCGTGAACGATGGCTCGAGCGATGGCACGGCGGCGATACTGCGGGAATACACGGGCCGACACCCCTGGATTCGCGGCGTCGAGCGCCCGAATCGTGGCCGCCGCTTGTCCGGTGCGGGTGTGGTGGAAGCTTTTTACGACGGCTATCACTCGCTGCAATGCCAGGATTGGGAGTTCCTGGTCAAACTGGACGCCGACCTGAGCTTCGCACCCAACTTTTTCCAGCAGGCCATGGCGCACTTCCAGGCCCAGCCGCGCCTCGGCATAGGCGGCGCCTGCTTACACCTGATGGGCAACGGGTCGCAAACGGAAGCGGGCCCGCGGTTTCATGTGCGCGGCGCCACCAAGATTTATCGCCGAAGCTGCTGGGAGGCAATTGGCGGCATCATGGCGGCGCCCGGGTGGGATACGGTGGATGAAGTCAGGGCCAGCATGTTGGGGTGGAGCAGCGAAAGCTTCTCTGACCTGGTGGCCGTTCATCATCGTCCCACCGGTGGCGCGGGCCCCTGGCGCGACATGATCAAGCGTGGCCAGGGCTCCTACGTGGCCGGCTACCATCCGCTCTTTGTGGCTGCCCGGTGCCTGCGCCATCTGGGTTCCAGGCCCTATCTGCTGGGCTCGCTGGGAATGGGCGCCGGATTTATTTCCGGCTACCTCGGCCAGGTTGGCGTACAACGCGATCTCGCGCTGGTGCGCTATGTTCACCAACAGCAATGGAGACGGCTGTGGGGCCAAGTCACCATCTGGCGGTAAAAGTATATGTCGGGCGCTAACAAACCAGTTCGCGTTCTGTACAGTTTTCCGCACAAACTGGGAGCAGGCAGAATCTGTTACACAGCGTGGCAGCAGGTAGCCGGACTGGCGGCCGCGGGCGCCAACCTCCTCGTCTTTCCCGGAGTGCTACACCGGCCGTTGCCGGGGAATGTGGTCGTGCAACCCACCCTGGCTCGCGGCCGATGGCGCATTCCCTACAAACTAGTGGGCACGATGCGCGCCTGCGCCCTGCACGACTGGGTTGTCGCCCGCCGGCTGGAACGCATGGCGAGCCAGATTGATGTTGTTCATACCTGGCCGCTGGGGGCGCTGCACACCCTGCGCACGGCCGCTCGGCTGGGCATTCCCGCCGTCCTGGAGCGCCCCAACGCGCACACCCGCTTTGCCTACCAAGTCGTGCAGGAGGAATGCGCCCGGCTGGGCGTGAGACTGCCGCCAGACCATGAGCATGCCTGGAAACCCGCGGTGCTGTCCCGGGAAGAGGAGGAGTACCGGCAGGCGCAGCGTCTGCTATGTCCATCAGACTTCGTGATGCAGACATTTTTGCGGCAAGGTTTTCCGCGCGAGCACCTGCTGCACCACGAATATGGCTTTGACGAGACTACCTTCTATCCTCCTGCTGTGCCGCGGGCAATGGATCGCGGCCTCACCGTCTTGTTCGCCGGAGTGTGCGCGGTGCGAAAGGGACTGCATTATGCCCTGGAGGCATGGCTTCGTTCTCCGGCGCACCGCGAGGGCGCGTTCTTGATTGCCGGCGAGTTTCTGCCGGCCTACGCCCGCAAGCTCGCTTACCAGCTTTCGGACCGCAGCGTGCGCGTGCTTGGCGACCGGAACGACTTGCCGGAACTCATGCGGCAAAGCGATGTGCTGGTTCTGCCCAGCATCGAGGAGGGCTTCGGCCTGGTATGCGCCGAGGCCATGGGCTGCGGATGCGTGCCGCTGGTCTCGGATGCCTGCACCGAAATCTGCATTCACATGCGAAACGCTCTGGTGCATAACGTTGGCGACGTGGAGACCCTTTCCCGGCAACTGACTATGCTGCATGAGGACCGCGAACTGCTGCAGCGCCTGCGCGAAGGCTGCCTGCGCGCCGCCCCGCAACACACCTGGACGGCCGCCGGACGAAAGCTGCTCCAGACATACGAACAGGCCATAGAGGAGAAGACCAACGAGAACGCGGATTTTCAGGCACTGCAGATGTGCGCCTGATCTCGGCTTCACTCCTTCATCTCTTCGCGGCACAAACCTGCATCACGGTGCCACCGCCATGCGCTCGCTTCGGGTTGTGTTCCTGATCGAAAATGTCTCCATCCTGCGCGACCGGCGCGTGCGGCAGGAGGCCGCGGCTTTGGCGAGTGCGGGATGCGAAGTCAGCGTGGTCTGCCCGCGGCTGAAAACAGAGCCACGCCTCCCCGGGTTCATAGATGGAGCGCACGTCTACTCCTACCTTCAACCCTGGCAAGGAACCGGCCTGCTCACCTATGCGCTTGAGTACAGCTGGGCCCTGCTGGCCAGCTCGCTTCTGATGCTGGTCATCTGGTTGCGGCGCGGCTTTGACGTTCTGCATGCCGCCAATCCGCCCGATTTGTTTTTTCTTCTGGCAGTTCCATTCCGCTGGCTGGGCAAGAAGTTGGTCTATGACCAGCACGATTTGAGCCCAGACATTTTCGTGGCAAAATTCGGCGGCCGCACGCCGGTGTTGTACCGGCTCTTACTGCTGCTGGAGCGCTGTTCGTACGGCTTGGCTGACCTGGTGATCGTCACGAATCAGTCGTTTCACCGCCTGGCCATCACTCGGGGCCGCTGTTCAGCGGACAAGATTGTGGTGGTGCGCAACGGCCCCGATCTCCAGCGCTTTAAGTGTGGTCCCGCAAAGGCCCGACTGAAGCGCGGCGCCGCATTTCTTGCGGTGTATGCCGGCATTATGGGCACTAAGGCTGGCGTTGACCGGGTGATTCGCGCCGCCCACCATATTGTGCACAAACGCGGACGGAAAGATATTCACTTCGCCCTGGTGGGCGATGGCGACTGCCGCCTGGCTCTACAGGAATTGGCGCGCTCACTGCAGGTGGAAGCATACGTCTCCTTTCCTGGATTTGTTGGCGACCAGGAACTGTTGGCCTGGCTCTTGAGCGCCGACGTTTGTCTCGCTCCCGACCCACCCATCCCGGTGAACCGGCTCTGCACTTCCAGCAAGCTGCTGGAATATATGAGTTGCGGCAAGGCCACGCTCTGCTTCGATTTGGCAGAGGCGCACTACTCGGCGGGCGGCGCCGCGGTTTACGTTAAGGAAGATGACCCTATTCAGTTCGGGGACGCCATCCTGGAACTGCTCGGCGATGCGACCCGGCGCCAGCGAATGGGCGAGGCAGGGTTGCAGAGGGTCCGACAGGAATTACAGTGGGAGAACTCGCGGCGGCGGCTGTTGGAAGCTTACCGACGGCTTACGGGCGCGGCCCTGCCGGAAATCGCGGCAGAAGATAAGGCCAGGGCGGCGTAATTAGCGACAGGTGGGCGCCTGTCCGCCGGCACGAAACTGGAACACCTGTATACGATGGTTTTTGGAATCCGCTACATAGATGCGCTCGCGCTCATCCACCCACACTCCTAACGGCCGGCTGAACTCCCCTATCTTGTTGCCTGGCCGCCCGAAAACCTTCAGCAATTTACCCTCCTGGTTGTAAACCCGCATCACCCCCTGAACTTCATCGCTGACGTAAAGATCCCCCGCGCTGTCTACGGCCAGGCCGGCGTGGTCAGAGGGGGAGGTGTTGTCATTGGGCGTGCTGAACCGGCGGAGCACCTGTCCCTGCAGGTCCAGGATCTGAACGCGGGAGCCGTAAGAGTCGAGCACAAACAATTGGTGGCGGAGGAGAACAACACTGGTGGGCTTATTAAACTCACGCTGGCCCGGGCCACGGCCGTTACCGCCAAAATTCCCCACAATCCCGGCGCGCAGGTCAAGCACTGAAATCGCATCCCGCGCGGTGTCAGCCACATAAATTCTTTCGGCACGAGCATCCACCGCAACGCCCTCCGGCCGCTCAAAATAGGCTTCGCCTTTGATTTTGCCGAGATAATGGCGAAACCGGCCCAGGTGGTCGTACACCAGAATCATGCCGCGTTCGGAATCGGCGACATAAATGTTGCCCTGGCTATCCGCCGCCACGCCCACCGGGTGTTGCAGTCGCCTGTCTTTCCCGCCCTGAATGCGGAATGAAGTCTTGCCCTTGAAATCGAGTACGTGCACCGCCTGGGCAGCTGGATCCGCCACAATCACGCGTCCGCCGGAGTCTGTGGCCACGGCGCGCGGCTCGTCCATAACCGCCCGATGTTCTTCCAGGAAACTGGTTATGGCCTCCACCGCATCCGCCAGCACGGGACGTCCATTGACGGTCTCCACGGGATGAGCGCCCGGCTCGTAATCTTCCACCACGCGCTGTTTAGCGGGAACAGCATCATCTGACGATGGAGCGGAAACCGCGGCGGGCTGATCCTCAGGCTGGCCGGCGATGGTATCCACAAACTCGCCCAACCGCAGTCTGGACCGGCCCTTGAAGCTTCCGTCCGCAACAAAGGCTCCAACATAACTGAGGGAACAGTTTTTCCCCAGAGACACGCGGGAGGAGGCCGCGCGTTTTCCCGTGTCGCCACTCTTATTTGCAACCTGCCGGGCGAAAGTCGGAACGGCAAAAAAGACGAGCAGACCGACAGTTACTGACCGGAAGCGAATTGTCCACAGCATACGGCTCACGGGACGAAGCGGCAGGTTCCCCACTGGCTGGTGATTATAAGACGCCGGGAGCCCAGCGGCCTGTGATTCAAGTCACAGCTTTTCTTCGGTGGCGGGTATTTGCTGGCGTGGGAAGGTCCCATGCGCACCCATACCATCATCGAACCCTTCCGCATCAAGAGCGTGGAACCGATTCACTGGACCACCCGGCAGCAGCGGGAAGCTCTTCTGCGGGCCGCCTGCTACAACCTGTTCCAGCTCCCGGCTAACGGTGTGCTCATTGACTTGCTGACCGATTCAGGCACCGGCGCGATGTCCACGCGGCAATGGGCCGCCATTATGGAAGGCGACGAAAGCTATGCCGGCAGCCGCAGCTTCGATCATCTGCGCGATTCGGTGCGCGACATCTTTGGTTTTCGCCACGTCATTCCCACGCACCAGGGCAGGGCGGCGGAGCGCATTCTGTTCAGCGTAATGTGCCGTAACGGCGATATTGTGCCCAACAACACACACTTCGATACTACCCGCGCCAACATTGAATTCGTGGGGGCCCAGGCTTTGGATCTGCTCATTCCTGAGGGCCGTGAGCCCTCGCTGCAACATCCCTTCAAAGGCAACATGGACGTGGAAGCGCTGGAGAGGCTGCTCACGCGAGCAGGCCGCGAGCGGGTACCGCTGGTGATGCTCACTATCACCAACAATTCGGGCGGGGGCCAACCGGTCTCGCTGGAAAACGTGCGGGCGGTGAGCGCGGTTTGCCGACGGCATCGCGTCCCGCTTTATTTTGACGCCTGTCGTTTCGCCGAAAACGCCTATTTCATCAAGCTGCGCGAGAGCGGCTACGCGGAGAAAACACCGAAAGAGATAGCCCGCGAAATCTTCAGTTACGGCGACGGGTGCACCATGTCGGCCAAGAAGGATGGCCTAGCCAATATCGGCGGCTTTCTCTGCACCAACAACGACGCTCTGGCGCAGCAGGAGAAAAACCTGCTCATTCTCACGGAAGGCTATCCCACCTATGGCGGGCTGGCCGGCCGCGATCTGGAAGCTATATCCGTGGGCCTGCAGGAAGCGCTGCATGAGGATTATCTGTGCTACCGCATTGCCTCCACCGCTTACCTTGGCAATCACATTGCCGCCGCCGGGGTCCCCATTGTGCAACCACCAGGCGGTCACGCCATTTATATTGACGCTCGAGCGTTCCTCCCCCACATCCCGGCACCGCAGTTTCCAGGCGTGGCTCTGGCCTGCGAACTCTACCTGGAAGGCGGCATACGCAGCGTGGAAATCGGCACCCTCATGTTCGGCGAGGCCGCAAAAATGGACTTGGTGCGGCTCGCCATTCCGCGCCGCGTCTATACCCAGAGCCACATTGATTATGTGGTTGAGGTCATCCTGGAAGTCTGGCGCCGCCGCCAGGAGGTACGCGGCCTGCAAGTGACGTACGAGGCGCCATTCTTACGCCACTTCACCGCGCGTTTGTCGCCCATCAATGAATCCGTCGCCCAATCGCTGTGAAAGTGCGATATCACGCCCACGCGCCTGTGATTATTTGCCACCTCGCGCGGCAGGGCTACCGGCACACAAGCGTTTAGCTTGCTATCAGTTTACAGGGTGGCGACCGGATGTTTCAGGGAGAGCACAGGATTTCCACCAGTAAAAACCGCCAACTGTGATTGCCGTCACAGGCGGTGAACACAAGCCGCAGCATACTGGCTTGGCCATCAGGAGCAAACCATGCGCTCCCTCACTCCCAATCCCAGAGGCCAAGGCGGGTTCATCCGAGAGCAGGCAAACGCCAGTACCCGTCTGCTGGTGACACATTGCCAAATGAGAAAGGCGCCCTGGTACGCCTGGTCGCGGTCACTGCGCATGCTGGAAATTGCTGAACTCTCGCACTGTCAGGCTTGTTCGCATGCCGGGCAGTGTCCGTACGGCTCGTCCGGGCAATACCTGCGCTCATCACGGATTTGATGGGCGGTGCTAACTGGCAGACCGGTGAATCAGCGGAAGCGGTACCCTGGGTTCAGTTCACACCTGTACACCTTGGTCTGGTCCTTGTCCTCTCGCAGGTTGCATGTTGCCCAAGCCAGACACAAATTGGGCCCGAGGGGAAAGACGATGGCGCTTCCATTGACCTCCGCTTCAATGCTCGGACCCTCGGCGTCTGGCGGCAGCGTAAAGTTCAGCGCCTGGCCGAAAATGACGGGGTAGGAATCGCGAATGGTCTCACTGACCATGGGGTGATACACCTCGGCCTCAAAAAGGAATGTGGCCGTGTCAGACCAGTTCAGCACCGAAAGCTTGACTCTGCGACCGTCATCGGAGAAGTCATTGCTAATGGTGCGGGTAAACGGGCAAGGCCCGGCGATGCAGGAAACTCTGGGATTGCGAAATTGATTGCCCTCGCCGGCATCCACCGAAAGCGAGCCGATGGCGGCCTTCCATTGTCCATCCGGCGAACAGGGCTGCTGGCCGTGACAAGGAGCATTTCCGGTGTTCACTACCTGGAAGGTTCTGACCGCGCTGCCCACGTTTAACGCCGAAGTGGTCTTCTGCGAATACCGCACCGCGACGGAAGTTTTTGTTATGACCCCTCTGGTGGGAACCGGCGCAGGGTGGGGAGCGCGGGATAGAGGCAACATGCGCGCCACAATCAGCGTGCCCGGGTGTACTTCCTCCAGCATCAGGGGACGATAACCAGTTTGGGCGAAGCTGAGCGTGATAAGTTCGCCTGGCTTCACCCCCGGCCGCAGAGTAACGCTGAAATACCCGGCCGCATCGGACTGGGAGGTACCCGTGGCCAGGCCCGCGGACCCGATGATCTGAGCCCCGGCGATGGGCTGTTCCTTATTAGGGTCGGATTCCTGGCGAATTACCGCCCCTTTCAGGGTGACAGGCTTCGCCTTGGGGATGCGCGACCAGACCACAATCCCAGCCGCAAGCGCGGCCGCGATGGCCGCGACCCCGATCCCGAAGGCAAGCTTTTTCCCGCGCGTCATCTCTAGCCTCATCTTACGACAGCCGGAGCGGGGAAGGGCACACTGTCGCAGCCTTCCCCGGCAGTAATCCTTATGGCACTGGACCTGCAACGCTCTACTTGCGCGTGGCGAGCAGTGCTCGTTTAGAATCGAGGCAGTGAGCGAAAGGAGCGACAACCGCCGAAAATTTACTCGCCGGGAATGGCTGCGGGGCACGGCCAGCTTGGGCTTGTTCCTGCCGCTGGCCCGCCGTGGCATCCTGCCCTTCCTGGCAGACACTCAGCAGAACGGGGCTTCCCCGCCTTGTTTTGCCCCTCCTCCCGCCCCGACCACGCTTTCGCCCGATGACAACCAGCTCCTGGATGAGCTGGTGAGCGCTGATTTTTGCTTTTTCTGGGAGCAGGCCAGTCCCCAAACCGGACTGGTCAAAGACCGCTTTAATGTGCGCGCGCCCGATAGCCGGGTTGTGGCCAGCGTGGCTGCCACCGGTTTTGGCCTGTCTGCCGTCTGCATCGGGCACAATCACGGCCTTATCACTCTTCCCGAGGCTACGGAACGCGTGCTCACTACCCTGCAGTTCTTGTGGAAGAAGCTCTCTACCCATCGTGGTTTCTTTTTTCACTTCGCTAACGTGGACACCGGGGAAAGGATGTGGGATTCCGAGGTCTCATCGGTGGACACTGCCATCCTTCTGTGCGGCATACTCACCTGCCGCCAATACTTCCACCATCCCGAAATCAACCTTCTGGCCCGCCAGATTTTCAACCGCGTGGATTGGACGTGGCTCTCCGAGGACACTACGCTGCTGCCTCAGGGATGGACGCCGGAGGTGGGCTTCCTGCCCTCCCGCTGGGACTACTACAGCGAGTTGATGATGATGTACCTGCTGGGCATGGGCTCGTTTACCCACCCCTTGCCGCCGGCCGCCTGGAATGCCTGGAAGCGCACCACCTTCGAATATGACGGACTGACCTACGTAGGCGCCTTTGCCCCCCTGTTCGTGCACCAGTATTCGCAGGCCTGGTTCGATTTCCGCGGCAAGCGGGACGCCTACGCCGATTACTTCCAGAACTCCGTGCTGGCCACGGAGGCCCATCACCGCTTCTGCCTGGAACTCGGCAAAGAGTTTTCTGACTACAACGATGACCTATGGGGAATAACCGCCTCCGACTCGCAAAACGGCTACGTGGTTTGGGGCGGCCCTCCGGAGATGGGCCCCATTGACGGCACCGTCGTGCCCAGCGCAACCGCCGGATCTCTACCCTTTCTTCCCCAGCCGGTCATGCGGGTGCTGCGCACCATCAGGAATCGTTATCCCAAAGCCTGGAGCCAGTACGGCTTCGTCAATGCCTTCAATCCCCTCAAGGATTGGTACGATCCCGACGTGATTGGCATTGATACCGGCATCACCATGCTGATGGCGGAAAATGCCCGTAACGCATTTGTGTGGAACACCTTCATGAAAAACCCGGAGGTACAACGGGGCATGCAGCGTGCCGGCTTCAAACCCTCGGTCGGGTCCGGAACGCAGGAGGCCGCCGGCCCGCACTGAACACCGTATGGCAGGATGAGCACGAGGGTGGTGACATTCATCACTGCATGGAGGCTCACGAGTCACTGCTTCCATGTACGTCCGGTTCTAATCTGAGGCTGGCAGGTGGGGTGAGCAGGAGCGTTTATGACGCCGGTTTATTATGTACTCCTCGCTCTGCTCGTCGCCTGTGGCCTCTTTGTGTTGTACAGGATCGTTCTGGCCGGCACTCATTTTCTTCGTTTCCACGGAGAGATGTTGGTGACCTGTCCGGAAACCAAGCTCCCCGCCGCGGTCAAAGTTGACAACTGGAGCGCGGTGCTGGCGCCCATCGCTACTCCCCATCGCACGCAACTGAGCGCCTGCTCGCGCTGGCCGGAGCGCCGTGATTGCGCCCAGCCTTGCGTATGCCAGATCGAAGAGGACCCCGAAGCGCGCCGGGTGTGGACCATTGCCGCTCAGTGGTATGAGGGCAAGGACTGCGCCTACTGCGGCCATTCCATCGAGATGAGCCATTTCGAGCATCCCCCGGCGCTGCTCGATGTGGAGAAAAGAATGATGAAGGAGTGGAATGGCTTACCGGCGGAGAACCTGCAGGAGGCCTTCACCACCATGAAGCCGGTGTGCTGGAATTGTTACATTACGGAGACCTTCATTCACGAGCATCCCGGCCGGACCGTCATCCGTCCCTGGAAGCACTCGCCTCCGTGGGCCAAGAACTGAGTGGGAATCAGAGATTGTTAGTCTGCCGCACGCGGGAGTGTGCGCCAGCTCACCACATACTGGCCAACGGGATGCATCCGGCAAATTACCAGGCATTCCGTCCGGTGCGGCCCGCCCGATTAAAACAAGGTTCGCGGGCCTTTAATCCAGTTTCAGTGGACGTTTATCCACGTCTTCTTCTTTCAGCGGGCGGAACTTGTGCCAGACATGCAGGCCACCGGCAACCACCAAACCCACCGCCACGCTGATCAGGAAAAACCAGCGCGCTGCGGGAAGCATAATCACGATCACCGCGATGGCGATCGCAATTACGATCAGGCCGGCCAGCCCGCGAGCAGGCCGCCTTTCCCCCCTCCCCGACTCGGCATTCATGTTGACTATGCCCCTATCTATATTGTATCCCGCTGCCAGCCTTGCCTTTGGTGGGAGAGAGCCGCGCGGCAGTGTCCAGGGAGAGAATCGCGGCAGAGCGGGAGCGTGAAGGCTTGTAAGGTTTTCGGAACAGGTGCTCCATGTTAACTACCTTGCTACTTGCCCGCCGCTTCCGTCCGACCCAGAATAGCCTCCCTGCAGGCAAGACGAGCAAACTCAGTGGCGGCTTTACCAGCTTGCCCGTACGCTTGCAACCTCCCCACATTTGCTAGTGGAGCGTCTTTTCAGTGTCCATCACAATTTGTCTCCTGCCCCGGGCCCACCGGCAATCTTGCGCTCGCCTCGCCACCCGCCTAACTCTTACGCTGCTTCTTTTAACCGCATGCGCGTTTGCCCAGATTCCTACACCCGTGGCGCAGCCGGTTGGACCCGAGCACGATAATCCACTGGCTCGCGAACTGTGGTTCCG